>DATHHQ010000484.1:0-2667 GCA_035490095.1 Bradyrhizobium sp. | reverse complement strand
GAGCGCACCGGCATCGCGCGGGTCGGCGTTTCCAAGGAGCGGATCCGCCGCATCCGGGAATTGGCGGCGAAGGTGGAGTCCGGCGGCAAGCCGGTGCTGGAGGATCAGGGGTTTCGCGAGAAGCTCGCCGCGGTCGAGATCGAGCTGAAGGCGCTCGAACTGACGCAGCTTCGCGTCGTCGCCGACGAAAACAAGCACGGCAAGGGCAAGCCCAATCCGGCGTCCTCGGTGTTGAAGATCAAGGGTTCGGAAATCCAGCAGACCACCACCGAACTGTTGATGGAGGTGATCGGCCCGTTCGCCGCCCCCTTCGACGAGCATGGCGACGATGGCAGCAACGAAGCGATGGACTGGACCGCGCAGATCGCGCCGAGCTATTTCAACAACCGCAAGGTCTCGATCTACGGCGGCTCCAACGAGATCCAGCGCAACATCATCACCAAGGCCGTGCTGGGGTTGTGATTGGCGCAACGACGCGGCCACACGCTTTGTCGTCATGGCCGGGCAAAAGCGCGAAGCGCGTCTTCGCGCTAGATGACCCGGCCATCCACGCCTTGACGCAAAGTAAGTAAGACGTGGATGCCCGGGACAAGCCCGGGCATGACGAAAGAAATTTGGATAGCCGGAGAAAGTAAAATGGATTTTGATTTGTCCGAGGAGCAGCGGCTTCTCAAGGAAAGCGTCGACGGCCTGCTGAGCAGCTCCTACGACTTCGATGCGCGCAAGAAATATGCGGCGGAGAAGGGCGGCTGGAGCAAGAGCGCCTGGAGCAAGCTCGCCGAGCAGGGCCTGCTGGGTCTGCCGTTCTCGGAGGACGATGGCGGCTTCGGCGCCGGCCCGATCGAGACCATGATCGTGATGGAGGCGCTGGGCAAGGCGCTGGTGCTGGAGCCTTATCTCGCGACCGTCGTGATCGGCGGCGGCTTCCTGCGCCGCGACGGCTCGGCGGAGCAAAAGGCAAAGTACATCCCTGGCATCATCGACGGCAGCAAGACCTTTGGCTTCGCGCAGCTCGAGAAGAATTCGCGCTACGATCTGCAGGATGTCTCGGCCACGGCCAAGAAGAAGGGCGCAGGCTGGGTCATCGACGGCGAAAAATTCGTGGTGCTCAACGGCGAGACCGCCGACACCTTGATCGTGGCCGCGCGCACCAAGGGCGGCCGGCGCGACGCCGGCGGCATCGGCGTGTTTCTGGTGCCCGGCGACGCCAAGGGCATCGCGAAAAAGGGCTATCCGACCCAGGACGGCCTGCATGCGGCCGACATCACCTTCACCGGCGTCGAGGTCGGCGCCGATGCCGCAATCGGCGATCCCGAGAACGCATTGCCGCTGATCGAGCGCGTGGTCGACGACGCCCGCATTGCGATGTGCGCCGAAGCCGTCGGCATCATGGATGAATCGCTGAAATCCACCGTCGAGTACCTGAAGACCCGCACGCAATTCGGCGTGCCGATCGGCAGCTTCCAGACCCTGCAGCACCGCGCCGCCGATATGTTCGTCGCCGTCGAGCAGGCCCGCAGCATGTCGATGTTCGCGACCATGGCTTCCGATTTCGACGACGCCAAGGAGCGCGCGACCGCTGTCGCCGCGGCCAAGGTGCAGATCGGCAAATCGCTGAAATTCGTCGGCCAGCAGTCGATCCAGCTGCATGGCGGCATCGGCATGACCATGGAGGCCAAGATCGGCCATTACTTCAAGCGGCTGACCATGATCGAGAACACCTTTGGTGACACCGACTATCACCTGCGCCGCGTCACCAGCAGCGGCGGGTTGATTTAGTCATCATCACTTGTCATCACGGGGCTCGCATTTAGTCCCGTCATTCCGGGGCGATGCGAAGCATCGAACCCGGAATCTCGAGATTCCCCGATGTGCAATTGCACATCTGAGGTCTGGTCCTTCGGACCATCCCGGAATGACGGAATCGATTAGGTCCGCCAAGCGGCGCATCCCGGAATGACGAAAGGAATTTTTTCGTGAAAAACACCCCGTTCGATCTCACCGGCAAGGTCGCCGTCGTCACCGGTTCGAGTCGCGGCATCGGCCGTTCGTCGGCCGAACTGCTGGCCAGGCTTGGCGCCAGGGTGGTGATCTCCAGCCGCAAGGCCGATGCCTGCAAGGAGGTTGCCGACGGCATCAACAAGGCGGGCGGCGATGCCCATGTCATCGCCTGCAACATCTCGCGCCGCGAGGAAGTCGAGGCGCTGATCGCGGGCACCGTCAAACACTACGGCAAGATCGACATCCTGGTCTGCAACGCGGCGGTTAATCCCTATTACTACGGCCCGCTGCTCGACATCACGGACGAAGCCTTCGACAAGATCATGGGCTCGAACGTCAAGAGCAACATCTGGCTGTGCGCGCTGGCGATCCCGCAGATGGCGGAGCGCGGCAACGGTTCGGTGGTGATCATCTCATCGATCGGCGGCTTGCGCGGCTCCACCGTGATCGGCGCCTACGGAATCTCCAAGGCGGCGGATTTTTCGTTGTGTCGCAGTCTCGCCGGCGAATGGGGACCGAAGGGCGTGCGGGTCAATTGCGTCGCGCCCGGCCTCGTCAAGACCGATTTTGCGAAAGCGTTGTGGGAGGACGAGGAGCGTCTGAAGCGCCGCTGCGCCACCACGCCGCTGCGACGGATCGGCGAGCCCGACGAGATCGCGGGTGCTG
>DATHHQ010000483.1:0-3851 GCA_035490095.1 Bradyrhizobium sp. | reverse complement strand
ATCGACGGCTTTCACCGCAGCCACCGCTATCAGATCGTCAGCGATGCCGTGGCCTGCAGGCGGCTCGGGACCGGCGATGCGGCTTCCTACAAAACGGCGGTGGTCAAAGTTATCGGCAACTTCGCCGGCATCCTGGAGAGCGCGGACCTCATGGAAGCCGATACTGCGATCGCGGTATGATGATCAGGTTCGGCCGGACCATGCTCTAGTACTGACTATGAGAGATCGGTGGTCGCTTGCTGCCCATGCTTCGAGACGCTCGCGTCGCTCGCTCCTCAGCATGAGGTTGTTGTGTTTCAACAAGTTAGACCTCATCCTGAGGAGGCCGCGAAGTGGCCGTCTCGAAGGATGGGCTGCAATACTGATCTGTGATTCCAGGTACTAGCTTCGGTCGACCCTGATCACGCGGCCTTTTTCGATTGCCAGTGCCAGCCGTCCCTGTTTCAGCGACAGGGCCGCTTCGCCGAACAGCTCGCGGCGCCAGCCGTGCAGCGCGCCGACGTCGGCATTGTCGTCAGCCGCGATCTGTTCCAGATCGTCGACAGTTGCGATCACCTTGCTGGCGACGGCGTGGCGCTCCGATGTCATCCGCAGCAGAACTTTCAGAAGCTCGACGATCGCAGCACCGTTTGAATTGCCGCGCGGCTTTTCGATTTTAGGCAGCGTCGCAGGATCGCGCGCGATACCGCGTTGCACCGCGGCGACGATATCGGCGCCCCATTTCGACCGGTCAAAACCTTTTGGCAGCGAGCGCAGACTTGCCAGCCGTTCGAGGCTGGTCGGCGCATGGGTGGCGATATCGCCGACCGCATCGTCCTTCAGGACGCGACTGCGCGGAACGTCGCGGCTTTGCGCCTCCTGTTCGCGCCATGCCGCGACTTCCATCAGCACCGCAAGCTCCTTTGGCTTGCGAACCCTCGTCTTCAGCCGCTCCCATGCGCGTTCGGGATGAAAATCGTAGGTCTTCGGCGAGGTCAGAACCTCCATTTCCTCGCTCACCCAGTCGCTGCGGCCGCGCTTCTTGAGATCGGCGTCCAGCGCGGTGAACACGTCGCGCAGATGGGTGACGTCGGACACGGCGTAGTGGATCTGCTCTTCGGTCAGCGGCCGGCGCGACCAGTCGGTGAAACGGTGGGTCTTGTCGGGCCGATGGCCGGCGATGCGCTCGACCAGCTGGTCGTAGGCGATGGAATCGCCATAGCCGAGCACCATGGCCGCGACCTGGGTGTCGAAGATCGGGTGCGGAACGATGCCGGCCTGATGCCAGACGATTTCGATATCCTGACGGGCGGCGTGGAAAACCTTGAGCACTTTTTCGTCGGCCATCAACTCGAAGAACGGCTTGAGGTCGATGCCAGGTGCCAGCGTGTCGACCACGACCGCTTCCTCCGCGCTCGCCATCTGCACGACGCAAAGCAGCGGATAATAGGTCGTCTCCCGCAGGAATTCGGTATCGACGGTGATGACCGGGTGTTTCGCGAGCCGGGCGCAAACCGCGGCGAGTTCTGGGGTGGTGGTAATCAGATCCATGAACGGTCCATAACGCTTCTGCGACGGCGTTCTGCCGAAAGCGCTGATATGTCAAGGGTCTTGCGGCGAATTCGAGCCTTGCATTTCCGTAACGTCAGCAGCTTTTCGCCGAGACTCAGCTACCGGGGTGCAACCGCTGGCAGCCCCGATCCGGTCAATACAGCCGTTTGGAACGTGGATCGGTCAGGCGTCGCCGATGTGCCGGGCAGGCCGTCGCCCCGACGGAACGGCCAGCACAACGATACACAGCGCGAGCATCGCCAAGCCCATGAGTTCGAACACCAATGCGTCAGCCACAGCAATTCCCCCAGCAAACCAATAGACTTGTCGGGGAAGGATTGATCGTTTCTTAAGTTCAGGGGGCAGGGCGCGAAGCGCTCCGGCAAAAGTCACATCGACGGTTAACGCTTCACGTCCCGCAAAACGTCTGCAGCACGCGCTGGTGCGGCTGAGGCGGGTCGGCATAGCCCGACAATGCCGGCTGATCCTCGAACGGCTTTGACAGGACGGTCAGAAGCTCCTCGAAGAGGGTAAAATCGTCGCGGTTCACGGCGGCGTCGATCACCGCTTCCACCCTGTGATTCCTCGGAATGAAAGCCGGATTGACCGCCCGCATCGCGGCCTTCCGGGCGGCCGGGTCTTGCGGCTCGTCGCCGGTCCGTTGCCGCCAGCGCAGCGCCCAGTCGTCAAAGGCGGCCGGGTCGGCAAACAATCGCCGCACTTCAGCATCGTCGCCGGGATCGAGCGCGGCATCGCTGAGGCGCCTGAAGGTGAGGGTGAAGTCGGCCTTGTTCTTGGCCATCGCGTCCAGCAGGTCCTGCGCGAGCGCCTCATCGCCGTCGCGCGCCGTGAACAGGCCGAGCTTCTGGCGCAGGCCGGCTTGATAGGCCGCGGTGAATTTCTCCGCGAAGTCGCCAAGCACGATCTGCGCCTCTTCGATGGCCTTCTCTTGCTGGTCGGAAAACAGCGGCAACAGGCATTCGGCCAGCCGCGTCAGGTTCCAGAGCGCGATCCGCGGTTGGTTGACGTAGGCGTAGCGGCCTTGCTCGTCGATCGAAGAGAACACCATCGCCGGGTCATAATGGTCCATGAAGGCGCACGGACCGTAATCGATGGTCTCGCCCGATATCGAGGTGTTGTCGGTATTCATGACGCCGTGGATGAAACCGACCAGCAGCCAGCGCGCGACCAGGTCGGCCTGTCGCGCAACCACAGCTTCCAAAAGCGCATGATAGGGGCGGTCGGCATTGGCCGCTTGCGGATAATGCCGGCCGATGACGTGATCCGCCAGCCGCCGCACGCCTTCGGTATCGCTGCGCGCCGCGAAATACTGGAACGTGCCGACGCGAATATGGCTGGATGCGACGCGGGTGAGGACAGCCCCAGGCAACGGGGTCTCGCGCATCACATTTTCGCCGGTCACCACGGCGGCCAGCGATCGCGTGGTCGGGATGCCCAGGGCTGCCATCGCCTCGCTCACGATGTATTCCCGCAGCACCGGACCGAGCGCCGCCCGGCCGTCGCCGCGCCGTGAAAATGGTGTCGGGCCCGACCCCTTGAGCTGAATGTCGCGGCGGATACCGTCCGCATCGATTACCTCGCCAAGCAGAATGGCGCGGCCGTCACCGAGCTGCGGCACGAAATGGCCGAACTGGTGGCCGGCATAGGCCATCGCAATCGGGTCTGCCCCGTCGGGAATACGCTTGCCGGCGAGGATCTCGGTCCCCTCGGGGCTGGCGAGCCGGTCGGGATCGAGGCCGAGGTGGACCGCAAGCGGCCGGTTCAATTTGATCAGCCGCGGCGAATCAACCGGCGTCGGCGCGACCCGCGCGAAGAAATTGGCCGGCAGGGCCGCGTAGGTGTTCTGGAAGGGGAAATGGACCGTCATGGGCGACAAGATAGGCATGCGCTGGAAATAGACAATCGGCTTGCGGGGACGCGGTCGAAGGGATCCGTTGTTTTTCCGTCACTTTTCCCGGCTTTGCGCCGCTTTTTGGCAGGCCAGCGTTGGGGCGCATTCGGTTGCCGCGCCGGTTTGTGTCGGGTAAACCCTCAACCTCCTTACGGGGCGGCCTCTGGCCCCCGATTCGATCCTCCGACTACCTGCTTTAGGACATCATGCATCGTTACCGGTCCCACACCTGCGGCGCGCTCCGCGACAGCCATATCGACCAGACGGTTCGTTTGTCGGGATGGTGCCATCGCATTCGCGACCATGGCGGTGTGCTGTTCATCGATCTGCGCGACCATTACGGCCTGACGCAATGCGTTGCCGATCCGGATTCGCCGGCCTTCAAGGACGCCGAGAAACTGCGCGCGGA
>DATHHQ010000482.1:0-24764 GCA_035490095.1 Bradyrhizobium sp. | reverse complement strand
CTGCCTGAGGGCGTCAGCAGCGAAGCGATCGGCGCGCTGAAATGGCGATGCTTCGGCCGCGAGGGACATCCGGCGTTTTCCAAATGGGGGCGCAAGAGCTGGTCGCAATGGCCGCATCTGGCCGTGCGTGTCGGCGACAGTCTGACGAGCCCGGTGAATCTCGCGGCGGCCGCGGCCGGGTTGGAGCGGAGCCTCGCCGGCTGGGTACCGCATTTTTCCGCCATCGCGCCCATTCTGGCTGGCTCGGACTTGCTGACCACGCTGCCATCGATTGCGATGGCCGAGACGTTGGGCCCTTATCGGCTGGACAGCCGCGAGGTTCCGTTTCCGATCGCGCCGCTTCCGCATGCGATGATCTGGAGCACCGGCCGAAGCTCTCATCCCGAGATCACCTGGCTACGCGATCGGCTGCGACCGATCGCGAAAAATCAATTTACCGGCCTCGCGGCATAGAAGGCTGTCTAGATCATGCAACAGAACCTTCTCCGTTTGAGAGTCGAAATGACGGCGCGGTGTGTTACACCGGTCGCCTCTTACGCGATGCGCCTGTGCGCGTCGCGAGGATGATCAAGCCTCGGACAAGTATGCGCACCGATCTCTTCGATTTCGAGCTTCCTGCCGCCAGCATCGCGTTGCGCCCGGCAAATCCGCGCGATGGCGCGCGGATGCTGATCGTGCCGTCCGACGGCGCTTTGCGCGACGGCATCGTTACCGACCTTCCGCGCTGGCTCGAGCCCGGCGACCAACTGGTGGTCAACGACACCAGGGTGATTTCAGCCCAATTGAAAGGCCGCCGCATCGGCAGGGAAACCGAACCCAAGATCGAGGCGACATTGATAAAACGCCTCGATGGTTCGCGCTGGCAGGCATTGGTCAGGCCCGCCAAGAAATTGTCGCAAGGCGACGTGGTTCGCTTCGGCAATGAGGGCAAGGTATGCCTTCTCGGTCATCTCGACGCGCAGGTCGAACACAGGGGTGACGATGGCGAGGTCACGCTGTCGTTTTCATTTCACGGCCCGACGCTCGATTCTGCGATTGCCGATCTGGGCAGCCCGCCGCTGCCGCCTTACATCGCCTCCAAGCGCGCCGCCGATGAGCGCGACGCCGCGGACTACCAGACCATGTTCGCGGCCAACGAGGGCGCGGTCGCAGCCCCGACGGCGGGTTTGCATTTTACGCCCGCGTTGCAGGCCGCGTTGCGCGAACGCGGCATCGGGATTCACCTGATCACGCTGCATGTCGGGGCAGGGACCTTCCTGCCGGTCAAGGTGGAAGACACCAGCGGACACAAGATGCATGCCGAATGGGGCACCATTTCCCGCGACAGCGCCGACGCGCTGAATGCGGCAAGGGCCAATGGCGGCCGCATCGTCGCTGTCGGCACCACCTCGCTGCGGTTGCTGGAGAGTGCCACCGCGGAAGACGGCACGATCCAGCCATTCGCGGGAGAGACCGCGATCTTCATCACGCCGGGTTATCGGTTTCGCGCGGTCGATATTCTCCTGACCAATTTTCACCTGCCGCGTTCGACGCTGTTCATGCTGGTGTCGGCGTTCAGTGGCCTCGACACCATGAAGCGGGCCTATACCCACGCGATCGGTAGTGGTTACCGCTTCTACTCCTATGGCGATGCCTGCCTGCTGTTTCGCGCTCGGGGCTGAATCGTGGGGTGGGCAAAGGCGCACTTGCGCCGTGCCCACCATCTTCCAAATCGCGATCGTGATGGTGGGCACGCGGAGTTTATCATCGGGCGCGCATTCGCGCGACCCGTTGGCTTTGCCCACCCTACGGTCTAAGGCAGCAATTCCGCGATCTGAATCGCGTTGAGTGCGGCGCCTTTCAGGAGTTGATCGGCAGCTGCGAATATCGCGATCGAATGGCCGGAGGGATCGCTGAGATCCTGGCGAATGCGGCCGACCAGGACGTCATCCTGGCCCGACGCATCGATCGGCATCGGAAAATAGTTCCTGACCCGATCGTCCACGATTTTCACGCCCGGCGCATCCGACAGGATCGCGCGCACCTCGTCCTCCGTGATCGGGTTTTCGCATTCGAAGGTAATCGCCGCGCAATGCGCCCGCAGCACCGGCACGCGCACACAGGTCACGCCGACGGCAATGCTGTCGTCTTCGAAGATTTTCCGGGTCTCCCTGATGACCTTGGTTTCTTCGTCGTTATAGCCGGTCGCCGGATCGATCGCGGTATTGTGGTTGAACAGATTGAAGGCGTAAGGGTGCGGCATCGCCTTGGGCTGAAAGGCTTGCCCATTGAGGCAGGCTCGCGTCGACTCCACCAGTTCTTGCATCGCCGCCGCGCCGGCACCGCTGGCCGCCTGATAGGTCGACAGGATCACGCGCTTGATGCGGTTACGCCGGTGGATTGGCCATAACGGCACCAGCACGGTGATCGCGGCGCAGTTCGGAACCGCGATGATGCCCTTGTGATCCGCGATGCGGTTGGCGTTGATCTCGGGGATCACCAGCGGCACGTTCGGATCCATGCGGAAGGCGGACGAATTATCGACAACGACGGCGCCGGCCTTCACCGCGACGGGCGTAAACTTCCTGGAAATGCTGCCGCCCGCCGAGAACAGCGCGATATCGACGCCTTCGAAAGAGTTCTCGTCAAGCTCTTCGATCATGATTTTTTGGCCGCGGAAGTCGATCGTCTTGCCCGCCGACCGCGCGCTCGCCAGCGCTTTGAGCTTGCCGACACGAAAGGCGCGCTTGTCCATGGTGGCAATGAATTCGGCACCGACGGCGCCGGTCACGCCGGCAATGGCAACAACGGGATCGTTCTTCACGGAAAGTCTCCATCAGGCAATAAAAAAGCCCCAGACCTTTTCAGGCGGGGCTTCGGTTCAGATGATGCGATCGTCCAACTACGCGCGCACGCCTCCCGAGACCCCAGAGGGCTTTGCGGTTTTGGTGGTGCGTTTGGTGGTCGTGATCATGGCGCGGGCTTATGCGGGAGATTTCGCTCGGCGTCAACGCCTTTCGGACCAAAAATCGGCCTCAACGAGGTTGAACGGGACGCCGTTGTTACGCAATAAGCTAACGCATGAGCCTTCCCAATCACTTTGATCTTGTCGCGGCCGACGGCCTGGCGCGCACCGGCCGGCTGACGACGCCGCATGGTGTGGTGCGAACCCCTGCCTTCATGCCGGTCGGCACCGCGGGTGCCATGAAGGGCATGCATTGGCGCGAGGTACGCGACGCCGGCACCGATATCGTGCTCGGCAATACCTACCATTTGATGCTGCGGCCGGGCGCCGAGCGCATTGCCGCGCTCGGGGGCCTGCAGTCCTTCACCGGCTGGAACGGCCCGATGCTGACCGATTCCGGCGGCTTCCAGGTGATGTCGCTGGCGCAGTTGCGCAAGGTCAGCGAAAGCGCGGTGACCTTTCGCTCCCATATTGACGGCGCCAGCCTTGAGCTGTCGCCGGAACGCGCGATCGAGGTGCAGCTTCTGCTCGGCTCCGACATCGCCATGCAACTTGACGAATGCGTGCGGTTGCCGGCGGAGCGTGGCGATATCGAGCGGGCGATGCAGCTGTCGTTGCGCTGGGGCGAGCGCAGCAAGCGTGCGTTCGAAACCGCGCCTCCGGGACACATGCTGTTTGGCATTGCTCAGGGCGGTGACGTAGCGGAGCTGCGCCGCGCCAGCGCGCGCGGCATGGTCGATACCGGCTTTCACGGCTATGCGATCGGCGGCCTCGCGGTTGGCGAACCGCAATCGGTGATGCTGGCGATGATCGAGGAGGTCGCACCCATCCTGCCGCAGGATCGTCCGAGGTATTTAATGGGCGTCGGCACGCCTGAAGATCTGCTTGAGGCGGTGGCGCGCGGCATCGACATGTTCGATTGCGTGATGCCGACGCGCAATGGACGTCACGGCGTGGCGTACACGCGGTTCGGTCAGGTCAACCTGCGCAACGCCCGGCACGCCGACGACCCACGGCCGCTCGACGAGGAAAGCCCGTGGCCCTCCGCCCGCACCTGCGCGCGCGCCTATCTGCATCATCTGGTCAAGTCGGGCGAAACGCTGGGGGCGATGCTGCTGTCGGAAATCAATATCGCGTATTACCAGCACCTGATGCAGGGCATGAGGGACGCGATTGCACAGGGAGCTTTCGCGAGCTTTCGCGACCGCACGCGTGCCGACTGGGCCAAGGGCGACATCGCGCCGCGATAAAAGGCCGCAGGATCAGTTGCAGACGAAACGCTTGAGCGCATGTTTGGTCACGAAGCCGTAACCGCAGGTATCGCAGGTCCAGAGATAGCTGATGAGGTTATCGGAAAGATAAGCGGAAGCTTCCGCAGCCACCATGGAATCTGCGCAAACCGGACAGGTCGGCAAATCGCACCCGCGCGGGTCGGGGTGACGCGTATCGGTCGACAGGACTTCAGCGATTGCTGCCATCGTGACCTCTCCGTGCGATCTGAACCTGAGTTCTACATACTCTGATTTCTTTGACGATGTGGCAACACAAATGCGTTGGTTTTACGTTATTTGGTCGCATTAAGTGTTTTGCAATGCAGCGAGTTCTTGCCGCGACGAATTCTGACTTGCATGACGAGACTGGCTGCCCCTAATGGGACAAGAGGCTTCAAATACACATACATTGCGTGACGGGAGTTTCGTTATGAATGCGTCGTCAGACACGCGTGCAGTGCACCGCCCCGGCCGTGGCCGGGTTTTCGACAGCATCGTCGATGCGATCGGCGATACGCCGATCGTCCGTTTGCGCAGATTGCCGCAGCAGCACGGGGTGCACGCGACCATTCTCGCCAAGCTGGAGTATTTTAACCCCGCGGCGAGCGTGAAGGACCGCATCGGTGCGGCGATGATCATCGCGATGGAAAAGGCCGGCGTGATCCATGCCGATACCGTGCTGATCGAGCCGACATCGGGAAATACCGGCATCGCGCTGGCTTTCGTCGCCGCCTCCCGCGGCTATCGGCTGAAGCTGGTGATGCCGGAATCGATGTCGATCGAGCGGCGCAAGATGCTGGCGTTCCTCGGCGCTGAAATCGTTCTGACGCCGGCGGCGCAGGGCATGAAGGGCTCGATCGCGACTGCGGAAGAGCTGGTGCGCACCACGCCCAACGCCGTGATGCCGCAGCAGTTCAAGAACCTCGCCAACCCCGAAATTCATCGCCGCACCACGGCGGAGGAAATCTGGAACGATACCGGTGGCAACATCGATTTCTTCGTGGCCGGGGTCGGCACCGGCGGCACCATCACCGGCGTCGGGCAGGTGTTGAAGCCGCGCAAGCCCTCGCTGCGGATCGTCGCCGTCGAGCCTGAGGAAAGTCCGGTGCTTTCCGGCGGGCAGCACTCGCCGCACAAGATCCAGGGCATCGGCGCTGGTTTCATCCCGGAGATCCTGGACCGCTCGGTGATCGACGAGATCGTCAAGATCAACAGCGCCACCGCGATCGAAACCGCGCGCGCGCTGGCCCGCAACGAGGGCATTCCGGGCGGCATTTCCTCCGGTGCAGCGATCGCAGCCGCGCTTGAGATCGGCAAACGTCCGGAAAGCGCGGGCAAGACCATTCTGGCGATCGTGCCGTCGTTCTCGGAGCGCTATCTGTCGACGGTGCTGTTCGAGGGTATTTGATTTAACCGAAAGCGGCGCTTCACGAGAGAAAGGACACTGATGTCTCAGCCACCACGACGCCCGCGTACACTTAACGACGCGCGCACCGAAGCCGAAGCCGCGTTCAAGCAGACAACGACCAAGGTTCCGGAACTGCCGCCGAAGAAGACCGCGCTTCCGAGTGTAAAGGAACTGGTTTCGCTGCGGATCGACCAGGACGTGCTGGAGCACTTCCAGGAAGGCGGGCCTGGCTGGCAGGACCGGATCAACGATGCGCTGAGAAAAGCGGCCGGCAAATAGCCTCGGCGGTATCGATGCATTCGCGCACCGTCGAGTTCCAACTCGTTCTGTTCATTGGGTTGCTGGTCGGCCTTGGCGTTGTGATGTCAGGCCTGCTATCGACGCCGGCGCTGGCGGAATCGGTGCCGTTCAATTGCATCATCTTGCCGGGCGAGGATTTGGCCAGCATCATGATGACGAATTCGCTGCCCAGCGACGCCTCCTGTATCGTCACCTGCAAATTCTCAACCACCAAATACGACAACAACCCGCAGATCACCTGCGCCAAGCCGGTCCCGGCCGGCAAGGAGGTGCAGATGTGCCTGCTGACCTCCGGCGGCAACAAGATGGTGAAGGTGACCGAGGGCCACGCCGAGTGCACCAGATAGATCGAGGCGAAAAATGAAAAAGCCCGGGGTGAACCGGGCTTTTTGTTGGTCAAATTTTCCGCTGAGTGACGCGACGATCAGCGCCGAAGCATGCCGCCTACCACGCCACCCATCAGGCCGCCGACAAAGGCAGCACCACCGGGATCCGGACCACGCTGAGGGGGAGCAGCGGCATTGCCGGCGCTGGCACGTGCAGGACGGGCCGGCCTTTCTGCCGGCGCCTCGCGTGCGGCGGTTGGAGGCGCGACCGCGACGATTTCCGTCAGCAAGGCCTTGTGCTGCAGCTTGTTGAGGAAACCGCTCTGGGGATAGCCGCGCGCGGCTTGCCAGCGCGTAATCACAGCGCGCGTCGGGTCATCGAACACGCCGGTGAGTTTGGTATCGAAACCAAGTCCGGTCAGCCGGCGCTGCACGTCGCGGCGTTTAACCTTGTCGAGGCCGATCTGGTCTTCCGTGGTCTGGTTTGCCGCCTCCGTGAGTGTCGCGGGATCGATGCCGGGGGACAGGGTACGGGTCGCTGGCGCGCTCTCCAGCGAAGCGATCCGGGCCAGCGCCAGCGACTTGAACTGACCGTTCGGATAGTTGGTCAGGTACGCATTGAGTTCTTCCGGCTTGTTCGATTCCTTGATCGAGCGCCAAAACTCGAGCTCGACGTCCGAACCGCCGGACGGGGAAGCTGCTGCAACCGTACCTGTCACGGCCGGCGCAGCCGCGTTCGCCGCGACCGGGTTCAGATAGACCGAACCGATGAGGTTGGTATGTCCCCAGGGCAGCTGGCCTTTATTGGTCTCCTCGTTGACCTGCGCGCGGACCTTGGTCATCGCCTGCTGGATCTCAACCCCGGGGGTGGCAATATTGGCCATCAGTGCGCGCGTGAACGGACTGTTGGTGCCTTCCTGACCGTCGAGGGCCGTCTGCCCGGGACCGGTGGCGAATGCGATCAGCGTGCCTTCGCCGGACTTCATTTCCGCAAGGCCCGACTGAACCGACACGCTGCGGGTCGCGGAATTGGATTTGATCTTGGCGGCGAAGGGATTGTCACGGCAGGCGTCGAGGAACACGAGCTTGACCTTGGCATCGCTCATGGTCTGGTCGAGCGTGAGATCGATATTGATCGCGGCGCCGAGCTTGACATCCATTTCCGATTTGATGTCGGCATCGATCGGCAGCAGATAGTTGGTGCCGTTGATGGCGATGCCGTGGCCGGCATAGAAGAACACCGCGACGTCGGCGCCCTGCGCCTTCTTGCCGAATTCGAGCAGCCGTTCGGTCATCTTGTCGCGGGTGAGATTGGTGCCCTCGACAACCTCGAAGCCCACATTGCGAAGGACCGCCGCCATCGACTTGGCATCGATCGGAGGATTGGGAAGCGGCGAAACATTTTTGTATGTGCCATTGCCGACGACAAAGGCAACCCGACGGTCGGCCTTGGCCGCGTCCGCGGTGAACAACATGCAAATCAGCGAAACAAGGACGGTGAGATGGCGCATCTGAAATACCCCGATGGAATCGTGCATCTTTGCCGGCAACGCGTGGTAACAGACTACACGGAAAAACCACACTTCGTGCCAGGAAAAAATGAGGCCGGTGCCCAAATTTTGGCGACCGTCGCCAATCGATCACGGTGTTCAGTCGAGCGCGATGCTGCGTGACCTTGATCACGATCGGGCCGGCTCCCCAGAGACCGCGGAGGATCAAGCCGACGTCGCGAGGGTCTCGGCAAAGGTATGGGCGGACCGATCAGGCGCCGATGCGCGCGGGAACGGGATCGGCCGCTCTCAGATTCAAGAGATTGCCGGTGAGGATCAGCGCCGCGCCGAGCACCGTGAACATGTCCAGCCGCTCCGAATAGATCAACCAGCCGGCGGCGGCGGTCAGCGGAACCCGCAGGAAATCCATCGGCAGCACCACGGTTGCATCGGCGTACAGCATCGCGCGCGCCATGCAGTAGTGCGAGAATGTTCCGCAGAATGCGATCACGACGATCCAGCCGAACGCATACGCCGAAGGCCATATCCAGACGTAGAGCGCGGGAAAAAATCCGGCTGCGGACTGGATCACCAGCATCCAGAAAATAATGGCCAGCGTATTCTCGGTGCGGGTCAGGGATTTCATCATGGCGATGGAAATGCCGAAACCGACGGCCGCGCCAAGCGCGATCAACTGACCGGGATTGATTTCGCCGGCCGCCGGCCGAACGATCACGAGGACGCCGACAACACCGAGCACGATCGCGGTAATCTTCCAGACCGTCATGCGCTCGCCAAGAAAACTCACGGCCAGGATCGCGGTCCAGATCGGCATGGTGAATTCGATCGACACCACCTGGGCGATCGGAATCAGCGTGAGCGCGAAGAACCAGCAGAGCTGTGCGGCATAGTGAATGAGATTGCGCCCGACATGCTGCAGCGGCCGCGAGGTCTTCATCGCCGCGAAGCCGCCGTTGACGCGGATCAGCGGATACAGAATGAAGAGGCTGAGGATCGAACGCACCTCCATGATCTGGAACACGTTCAGCTCGTGCGTCGTTTCGCGCCCCGCGATCGTCATGATCAGCATCAACGCCAGCCAGCCTGCCATCCACAGCGCGGCCCTTGGTTTGGAAGGTGTTCGGTCCATCAGCGGGGAGTGCCAGGCATGCCGCGCAAGTGCTGGCGCGGGAGGTTGAGGAGGGCAGGCCGGTATCGTCACGATTTCGCCGGTATCGGCGACCTCTTCGCCGGTATCGGCGACCTCGAGCGGATTTGCAACGCGCAAATATGCCGAGGCAGCGCTGCGGGCAGTCTAATTTCGATGTGGGAGCGTCGGCCCAATCGGTGCTATGGGATCGGCTGATTTCCCGCTGTCGTCATTCCGGGGCGCGTCGAAGACGCGAACCTCGGATGTGCAATCGCACACCTGAGATTCGCTCCTTTCAGTCACGCCCCGGAATGACGCTCAAACTTGGAGAACCCGTTCATGCTTATCTTGCAACCGGCCGAATGGTCGAAGCCACGCGGCTTTTCGCACGGCGTCGCGGTCGATGGCCCCGGCCGATGGATCGTCCTCGCGGGCCAGACCGGAGGCGACGAGAAGGGCGAGTATCAACCCGATCTGGCCGGACAGGTCGGCGTCGCGCTGCGCAGGATCATCAAGCTGCTCGGCGAAGCCGGGGCCGGGCCCGAGCACATCGTCCGCCTGACCTGGTATTTGACCAGCCGCAGCGAATATGAAGCCGCCGGCGCCGGTATCGGCGCGGCCTGGCGCGAGACGCTCGGAAGAAATTTCCCGCCCTCGACGCTGCTCTATATCGAAGGTCTCGTCGATGTCAGAGCCAAGGTCGAGATTGAAGTTACCGCGTTCCTACCGACGACATAGGAAGTGTCCAGATGACCAACCGATCCACATCAGCGGATTTTGTAACGGCTTTCGCCACCGGCTGGCCCGAGGACGAGTCGGATATCATGGTGCTTTCGTTGACCACGCATAAGGGCATTCAGGATTTCGCGCTCACCGCCGAACAGGCGTTGTTGATCGCCAAGACCATGAAACAGACCGCTGCCCGGCTCGCCATGCCAAAAGGAGTTCGCCGATCCGGCGAAACCCGTTAACGGCGCTAAAACGCGTTAACGGCGCGAAAGTGCAATCGAGGCGCCCCTGAATTGGCTCTCGGCCTTGATCACGACGGACTGCCTGTTGCCGCGCGTGGTCAGGGAAATATTGGCGTTAAATCCGGCCGCGCTCGCGACCACCTGAAAATTGCCGCTGCTGCCGCGTCCCTGAAGGGTTCCGCTGACGCCCCGGCTGCTTTCGCCCCAGGTGCCGGAAAGCGATCCACCCTCGGCGATCACATTGCTGCTGAGATCGAATTTGTAGCTGTCGCTGGCGCAGAGGAGCCTCTGGTTGAGGCCGTTCCCGCCAGCGCCCACAGCATAGGTGGCGCGACATCGGATGCGCTCGGTCGATCCGTCATCGAGGGTGACGGTACCTCCGCCGGACCAGTTGCCGGCGAGGCCGGTAAACGGCCCCGATTGGGCGTAGCTGGGGCAGCCGGGTATGGATGCCACCAACAACGTAAAGGCTGCGACGATCAGTCGTCTCATGACCGCGAAGGTTTCCACGGTTCTGCCCCGCTTGGCTTATTGGCGCGAGGCTTCCCATCGGCCGCTGCACGGCATACCCGCGGACGCGCCGTTCCATCTTCCCGATCCGGCGTTGCCGCTGAGTTGGCCGTTAGCAAATGCACCACCGATCGAGACCCGAACCATTCCCTCCCGTCCGATGCTGCCGGTGACGTCGGCGCCGGGCGCCGAGACTTTACCGTCGGCGACGGTGAGCGTCGAGCGGGTCGAGGGTTCGCACGCACCTGCCTTGGTCACAATGGTGACGTTCCAAAGCCCGTCATAGGGCGTCTGGGCGGCCGCGGGAGCGGCGGTAAGGGCAACTGCGGCAGAGGTAAGAAATAAAGCAGAAAATACCGTAATGCGATTGTGGCGCATGAATCATTTCCCCGATTTGGTGATGACGCGACTTATTCGGGACAATGTGTCCAAAGTTTGCTGCGTCGCAGTAACGCGGAAAGTTCCCTGTGTATCAAACATTTGAAGTTAAATTTGGTTCCGGGAGGTGGGGAACCGAAATCTGTCCAGATCGCGCCAAAAACGGGGCTTCCCAAGGCCGAATCGCGGCGGTTGGTATCAGGTTACTCCGGAAACTTAGGAGCCAACGTCGCAAATTGCTCGTCCTGGGGCGTCGCCGGCAGGGTTTTGTGAGTCTTGGCATAGTCGATGACTTCACCGAGCAGCTTCTGACCGAGCGGCGCCAGAGCGCGTTCCCACAATTCCCGGGCGGTTTCCCCCTTTTTGACGAAAACCCACTCCTGCGCGGCGATGGCGCCGGCATCCATGCGGTCGGCCAGATGGTAGACGGTGCCGCCGGCGATCGGATCGCCTTCCCGGATGGTCCATTCGACCGCTGCGATGCCCCGGTGCCGCGGCAGCAGCGAGGGATGATAGCCGATGCCACCGAGCTTTGCCGTGGCCAGCGCCTCCTTGGCGATGCGGGCGTGGCTATGCGCGGTCACGATCAGGTCGGTATCCCCTGCGATTTCCCGGGCCACCACCAGCCTGGGATCGGCCTGTACGGTGACCTCGATCCCGGCGGCTCGGGCCGCCGTCGCAAGCCGGTCTTCGGGGTCGGCTACGACCACCCTGATGATGTCGACGCCGTGCTGGCGCAGCGTGTTGAATGTCGTCACGCCGAAATGGCGGGATCCGACCAGAGTAATCCGCATGATGTTGTTTCCGTTACGAGCAAGGCATCTGTGCCGTCGATAACACGTCGCAGGCAGGTGTCACGCCACCTGCAAAAAGGGGCGGCGGTTATCAACAGGAGATGGAACCATCTGATTCAGGGCGCGGGCGAGGGCCATTGAGCAGCACCCATTTGCGGGCATCCGGGCCCAGAGAGGCCGGAAAATACGTCGTGCAACCAGCGGCTTATCCTTGGATAGGGCGCTTGCTTTGGATGGAAGTTTGCCCGTCCCATGCCGAAGCGGCGGGGTGCCGTTAGCTGCAGCAAAGCCGCCAGGCGGAATATGATCGCCTGACGGCTTTGCCACGGTGGTCCAGACGGGGGAAATGTCTGGAACACCTGTGTACCGCATCCCGTCGGCTTAAGAAGTGAAGCAGTTCACATTTGAACATCGCGAGTTGATTTATGAGGGTGCCAGCCCGGATTCGGGAGGTATCGATGACAACATTCAATAACCAACGCCAAAATAGTCGCGGCATTCATCGGCGAGGAATCGCTGGAATGCTGTTCGTCCAGATTCTGGCTTTGCTGGTGCTCTCGGTCGCGGTCGCCGGCTATCTGGAATGGTCATCGGCAGTCAATCAGGCCGAATTCAACGGCCTGACCGCACCGTTGGCGTTCGATCCAAATCAATTTCCGGAATCCTCGGTCCCGGTCCACCCCGCGAAAGGCCAAACCGCCTGCTATCGCAAGGCCCAATTGACAGGCCGGTAAGCGGCGGATCCTTTGCTAACCGAACGCTACGCCGATACGCTTTTCCTTGCGCCAGACAATGTAGCAATGCTGGCGCAGTTCGCCGGTCCGGATGTTCAGGGTGATCTCGTGGGGAATGGTCAGGGGGCTCACAACCTCAAGGGCGGCTCCGGTGGCGGAGATGTTGCGGACGGTGCAATCGACTCCGACGCCGTCGAACTCAATCGTTCCGGCCTTGAATACGCGTTTCCGCGGCTGTGCACGTCGCTCATACATCCCACTGTTTTGAACGAAAAAGTTTAAGAGTCGGGTGAACGATGGCACGAAACTAGGGACCATCCGAAAACGATTTGGTAACCGACGCCGATTTCGCGCCGGTTGCCAGACACGGTTACCGGCTCAGACCTCAAACAGATCCCGTCGATCCGAACAAGAAAGTGCGCGCAGCTCTCCGAGCGTTCCGCGCGGAACGCCGCAATGCCGGCACGTGACCTGGGTCGAGGGTGGCGCGCCTTCTGCGGAATCGAAAACGATCCCTAAGGAGTCGCAATTGATGCAGACAATCTTAAAGGCAGGACGCGCGATCGGTGCTTGCGGGACCTTCGCGGTTTTTGAAATCATCATGATTTACTCAAAGCTAAAAGGAGGCCGCCAGGCGGAATATAATCGCCAGACGGCCTCCACGGTGAACCCGGACGTTGGGCAATGTCCGGTTCGATGACGCTAGCGTGTCCACGCGGTCTCGCAACGAAAGTTGCTCGTTAAGCTGAATGTCGGCGCTGCGGGTTAATTCGGGAACCGGCAATGGAAAAAGTCCGCGCTGGACTGTTCACTTCCGCGTCGGCTCTGGACGTCGGACCGGTTCGTCGGGCCGGTTTGGCAATGGCGGCCTGGAGGGCAGGGGTTTCCTTGATGGTTCTTGTTCGCGGCCTGACATGCGATTGCTCTCCGAAAGGAAAGCAACATCTGCGAACGATCAGGATTTTACAAGCTCATATCGTCAAAAAGTCAATCGGTCACATCGTGTCTGTCGGCCTGACCACCAGACACGGGCGGCTCTCGCAACGAAGCGGCTGATTGCCAAAGCGCTTCATGATGGGCGCGGAGGGGCTTGAACCCTCGACCCCATGATCTCTCCGGCTCAAAATTGGTGAAGGCGACGATACCTTGCCAGGGGAGCGGTAGAACCGCCGCCTTCACCCAGTTGGAAGTTTCGCAAACGTCGGCTGGATTGCAGCGTTTCCTCTCTAGAGCGGGATGACTTTTCTTCGAATCGTCATCCCGCTCTATCTTTTTGTTTGAGCATGATCTTTTCGGAAAACCGGCACCCACCCATCGGGTCGTGGCCCAAGGGCATGCTTTTCCGGATCATGCTCTAGGCTCTCTTTTGCATGAATCGCGCAGCAAACGCCTGCATGGCCGCCACACCTTCCGGGCTTGCCGCCCACGCTTCTTCTTCTTCTTCGCTGGCGTCATAGTCCCCTTGCTTTACGCGTTCGCAAAGCGCGAGAGCGGCGGACGTGCCGGCGTCCATCAGCTCGTCGCAGAGCATCTTTTCGGGCATCGCAAGCGGCGACAGATAGTCGTGATAGTACCCCTCAGCGGCGCGTGCCGCCATTATCGGCAGGCCCGCGTTGCGCAATGCGTCAGCAAGAATGTCTTTTGTATGCATCAGACCCTCCAAGTTTAGAAAAAATGAGATGAGCGAAACGGCTCATAACGCGCTGTTCAAAATTGCTCATCGTCACAGTTTTTTTTGGCGCTGTGACATTTGTACAATCGTTACACTTGCAATCGCATGTTGATGCGTTGGTGGCGTGACATGAATCTTTTGGCTGTTGAGTCGCTGCGCAATATTGACCAGTTCTCAAAACAATTTGGATTTTCCGCCAAACGACCGGGCGAAATCGGCCCGCAAAGTTTCGCCTGACATGGTGGCAGCTTGATCCGCCATCGCATGCCACTGCGCAGCGCTTCAGTTGTCGCCATTGCTGTTCGGCAGGTCGATCGGTTGGGCGTTCGGGCTGTTGCTCACACCGGACCGCGCTCAGATGATATTTTTGAGCCAGGCGAAAGCAGATACGTTTTGATATGCGGAGATTGGCCGCTCCCTTAAATCGATCAGGGCCGCCTCGCAAAACCGCGCCGTTGAGCCGCGCGCTCGAATGGTCTCCGGCAACGGTAGTGCTGGGAGCTGGCTTAAGATGTTACGGCGTCTGCAAATGGCCGTCGTAAACTAATGCCGACGGTCTTGCGGCTTGGCGTCTTCGGCTTCCTCATCGGCCAGCAGCTTCAACAGCCAATTATGCTGAACCTCATTTCGAGCCGGATCACGTTCCGACTCAGCTAACAGCCGTCGGTAGTGCGCAAGATTCTGCTGATGGGTATAACGCTCCATTGTGACCTCCAGGGGTACATGGGCGAGTAGTAGGCTGCGCCTATTGAGCAGTGCTGTCGAGCGTGCCGTTCGAGCGTTGAACGATCAACGGCAACTGAGGCTGCCCTTTACTCGACTTTCCACGCAGCCAGGTCACGTGGCTTTCCAAGCTCACGGTCAATCCGCTGTTGAACTCTGCGGGCCGCCATGCCCATGAGATTCGATTGCGTCTTGCCGATCGTAACGGTATCGCCGATCTGGAATTCCCATTTCCACAACCCGGGCTCTACCTGGGTAAGGCTGAATTCAACACCCCTGCGGTTCATGTGAAGACCCTCCGACTCGCCTGGAATCAGGCTATTCAGCGGCGAAGAAAAGGTCTGTTCAAAACAGAACACGTTTCCGGGCTGTACCGGAAAGTGTCGTTGTTTTTCCTGGAAGCAGGCACAACTGCCAAATCACCGCCTGACCGGCGAGCTCGCATCATCAAACCAGGCTTGGTTTTTTCGAGAGCAGGCTTTTTTTCAAGAAATGACCCGCCGCATCCATCGTCAGCGATTATCTGACGATCAGTGCCCACGCGGCGTCCGTGCCGTATTCGACAATGTATTGATCAACGTTGTTGCACGAGGTGCATTCGAAGGTGCGCAAGTCGAAGTCGGGTTTTGCTGGTTCGACTCGCGCAAGATGCACCGCCGCGCCACATTTTGTGCAGGGGGAGGGCGCGAGTTCTGGATCCGGACATAATGCTGGGGCAGTTTGCGTCATGCTGTCGGCTCTTTCGTCATCAGCCACTTTTTCATCTCCGCGGCAACGCGAAGTTGTCGGGCTTTTGTGATGGCTTCACATCGCATCGATCCGGGCGGCAATTTTTTTGCCTTTGCCAGAGCCTCGGCTGCCCGGGCAGCCCAATCGTGACGATCCGGATCGTTGCGCGTCGGTTCGGTCATGTCATCGTCCTTACTCTGGCGCTCTCAGGTCGCTGTTCACCCAGCCGTGAGCATCGGACTTCATCGGGTTGGTGCTGACCTGAGCCTCGTTGATGAGGCCGCATTTGACGCATCTCAGTGTCCAGTGCTCAAAGCCGGGACGAGCTGCGGTAATACGCTGGACTTCCATGCGCGACTGGCATTTGAGACAACGAGGCCGCGCCGCCGCGCGACGCGATAGGGTGGACGCTTGCGGATCGGGCAACGGATGCCTCCCGTGGAATGCGGCGGGAGCGTTACCGAACTCTCTGTCACCGATGAAATGCCATTGGCGGAGCGGTGATGGCGTAGTTTGCGCCGCTCCCGGCGCAGGATGCTGGTCAATTTTGCTCAGTCTCAGAAAATTGAGAGGGCGGCATGCGAGTGCGCGCTTCCGGCTGGGGGGTAAAGATACCCCGGACGGGGGCGACCGTCCGATGCTGGGCCGAGAGTTCAGATCAATATCGCACAACCACGATGATGGCGATGACAAGGATGGCCGCGATCAGCGAAAGCGCGCGATCGAATGTTTTCGAGCGCGTCGCTGTGGAGGGCATTTCGAGCGGAGGCATGACATGACTCTTGGGTGCGCTTACTTCCGAGGCCTGCCTCGTTTTGCAGAAATCAATCCCTGACTGTCGGCCGTTCGGCGGAGCAGGCCCGCCTTCTTGAGCGCCTCGGTCCGCCGCGCCCCGGGCGGCATCTCGCGCGCTTCCTCGAGGGCGTCCATCGCTCTCGCGTTTTGACCGCGACTATCGGCCGTGATCATGCTTTCCTGCCTTTCGCCCATGGTTCTTATTGGGGCGGCTTGAGTTCGCCGCCAAGCCACTCGCGAACGCTGGATTCCATTGGGTCCTTCGATATGGTCGACGTTTGAACACGACCGCACTTCTGGCACTCAAATGTTCGGCGGTCGAAGCCAGCGGGTCCCGCCTCGATCTTGGAGAGAAGCATTCGCTGGTGATCGCACGCCGGGCAGCGAGGCCGCTCAATCGCCGAGAGGTGGGGAGGGGAGACCGGCTGATATTCGCGCATGGCGCTTCCCTGCGGTGAGAGCGTTACGAACTCCCAGTCACCGATAACTGCCGGATCCAGGGCGATAATCCACTATGTCGTTGCTGGAACCTGACTCGCTGGTCAATATTGCTCATCTTTCAAAAATTTATGTTTGACGGCCTTTGGTCGGGACGCCCCGCCGCTGGCGACGACCCCAAGGCATGGCGTTGGGAGGCGGTCGCCCCCGGCTGACCCGCTATAACCCACGGCGTGCCCATTAAAACGTCACATGGCCGACCGTGAACGCGGCCTCCTTGTGCTGCCGAGCGACGACACCGCCTTTGAAAAGATCAACTTCCCCCTAAAATAGGGCGGCTTGCTTCTCAATTGATCGGAGCGAGACGATGCTGACAACGACTGGCAAGAGGCGGGGACGGGCTGATGCCAAAAAAGGGAATCACAGGTCACGACGAATGGGTTTTCACCGAAGCACTGGCAACAGCGCTGGTCGCGCTGGAGCAGCTTCCGCCGAAACACCAGCCGCAGGCCCACATGGAGGATATCAGGAAGCTGTTGGCCGCCGGTTGCCAACCTGGAACCGTCACCCTGCATCTCGCCCAGGCAAAGTGCAGGTTGTTTCCCGCTATCGATCCACTGACGATTTATGAGGAATACGGCCTTGGGGACGGCCAGGGCTAGAACGCTTTCAAGCGAAAGCCTGCCCCGGACTTGATCCGGGGTCGGAACCGGTTCGCGTCAAGAAAACCTGTCAAATCAGGAATCTAGAGCCCCGTTTCGATTCTATCGAAACGGAAAAGGCTCTAGGGGGCGCAAATCGGCAGGTCGTTGGCCTGTGCGGCTTGAAAGAAACCGGACCTAGGCAGAGAGTGCACGCGGGCGCGACCCGCGAACCGGGGACTTAACGAGCGTGACCATCTCATGGGGGCCGGGCCCGCTGATCGACACTTCCCAATCCTGAAACGACGCGCGATATCCACGCGGTTCCGAAACGATCTGAAAACTGTCCAGATCAAGAAACAAAGGCCGGTCAGCCGGTGCTGCGAAGTAGCGTCTTGTGCGCTCGCCGTTTACGAACGGTCGGGAAACGATCAGCTTTCCAATCGGATCGAATCCCTCGCGGCCATAGGTGTGGATCCCGACAAAGCTCGCATGTACCGACACCACGCGAAATCCGGTCCCGTAGCTTAGACACGACTCCCTATTGTCCTCCGGCAGGACAAATGTGACAGGCGCGTCATCACCGGAGATGACGAAAATTCTTCTGGCCTTTGAATCATCCGCCACAATCGCCCAGGCGCCGCTGGTCAGGCGAATAAGTTCGCCCGCGCTGCACTCTGTGAGCGGCTTTATGATGAGAGTCGGCCCAACCTTGTCGCCCGTGCCGGTGTCAATCATTCTGCCCTCACTCACAACAACAGGGGTGCCGTAGCTTGCCCGTTATTTGGGGCATTCCTTAGCTGCGCAAATTGCGCTGCCGGCACCGATAACAATCGTGTCGAGACACCATTGGATTCGGGCACAATTGTGGGGAGGCAGGGCGCCTGCGCGGTCGTCACCGATACGCCTCTCACGCTGGCGGCTGAAAGGGCGCTCAATCGGATTTCGAATGACACCACGCATGATCCGAAATTGCGGCGCGCTCAGCATCGGCTCGGCATTGTCAGATAAGTAATGGCGGTGAGCGTCAGCGCCGACCGTCGCGGGATTTTGCAAGCATCAGCGCACGTGCAAGCTTGCCATGCCGTCACCAATCCTCCGGCTCGCCTCTGTTGCGGGCGGACAGCGCTTCCTCGTTCAATTCGATCAGGTCGCGCACCGCCTGGACATGCGTCGCCAGCGCCTGGCGGCGCAATGACGGATGATGGCCCATGATCCACCTCGATACGATATCGGTCAGCACCGCGCGCTGGAGGTCCTCGCCTTTGCCATGCAATAGCCGTCCCATCGCATTTATCAGCGCATCGAAATCGTCATCGACCTTCCGCCCGAAGATACCCATCGTCGCTCACCGTTCTCTTGGAAGAACCGCAACGGATTAAGCCTGACCGTGATCGCCGGCATCTTGCAGCTTCCGGATTTGCGTGGTCAAGCGGGCTTGGACGCTCGCAGCGAAGTTCATATCGGCTCGCGTTTGTTCATTGCGTTGCAGCATTCGTATCGTGACCGCGACGGCTCCTCTGCCAACGCGCGGCTATAATTCTGATTACGCAATTTACCTTCGGCACCGGCGTGCGTATTAAGCGCGCGTGCCGTAAGTCATGAAGACGCGTCGCGGCGGCAAGCACCCGACTTAACCTAAGTGCGTTCAATCATGCGTCATTGAAGCGCGTTCGGACCCGCCAGGTCAGGGATTGAGGCCGGAACGTGGCGCTGCCGGTCACGGTGTTGACAAGTTGACGACCCGGTTTGTTACGAATTGTGATGGACCATGCCCCAGAACGTTGATTGAGAGAATCTAATGAAGTGGCTATTGGCTCTCCTCCTCTCGGTGATGAGCAGCGCAGCTCTCGCTGAGACAACCGGCGCTGTGAATCCAGGCTCCGTTCCAGCGCAACCACCATCAGCGAACGACGACGTGCCGCCCGGCGGCTGCATGCCGATCGGGATGACCACTGCCGGGGAGATCGTTTTTCCGATTCAATGCAAGGAGTTTATCGAACGACACCGCGGAGCGGCGGTGGAGGACAAACCTGCTGCGGAGCAGAAACCCACAGCCGTGCAGGCAAAGCCCGCCGCTGTAGAAGAGAAACCCGCTATTGTGGAGGCAAAGCCCGCCGCTGTCGAGGAGAAGCCCGCTGCCGTGGAGCAGAAGCCCGCGGCTGTCGAGCAGAAGTCCGCCGCAAGACAATCGGAAAGCGTGGCGCCAGAGGATCGCAAGCCGGCAAATAAACCGGTTGAAAAATTGCAGAAGCGCGTTGAGCACGAGCCGCACCAGCGCGCCACGCGCTCAGACAACTGCAAGGGCTATCGGACCTACGATCCCGCATCCGGAACCTACAGGGGCTACGACGGACAGCGCCGTGTCTGCCGATAGGTTCGCAGCTTCGCGACAACGCGTCCGATGCGAACGCGATCCCATTGGGCAGTGCGCGACCTCGTTGGTACGCGCCTGCATCTCCCGCCCGGGCTTTCCAATGTTCTAACGCCGCTTCGGAAAAAGGAAAACCAACTCTCAGCTTTTGTTAAGGGGTCTGCCGTACCGTCCTACCAATCGCGGACTTCGTAACTCACACCGCGAGAGAATTGATTAAAGGCCCGCCGCCTCAACCCGGCGGGCTTTTCTTTTGCGGCAAGGGCAAGGTTCATTTCCAGCGGCGGCGTTAGCCACCGCCATTATAATCTTCGAAATTGAGCAATATTGATCATCGACTCCGGACCTGGAGTGGCAGATTGGTTCGATCACCGGCATCACCCGGTGACTGAGAGTCGAATGGGTGGCTGCCATGCCGTCTGTTGCTCGTGAACTGCCGCTAGACCAGCCGCTCTACCGCAGGGCGGATCTCAACGATCATAGGCGCGACATTCTGCGCCTTGCCCGTTCGTTTCCGCCAGGCTCCGAGCGAAATCATCATCGGCAAGTTGCGCTGTTGTTTCGCGCGCTCTTCAAGAACAAGAAGTGGCTGGATGCACACACTGTCGAGGGCTCTGGCGGCTAAACGATTCCGGACAGGCCACCGCGAGTTCGTTGATCGCGAGTGAAAGCCAGTTCAGTGGGCGTCGCCCTTGGCATTCAGCGCCCGGTCACCGTCATCAGTAATCAACAGCCCGTGGGCCTCTTCTTCGGCCAAGAGCCTCATCAGCATGCTGTGACGTATTTCATCGCTCGAGGTGGCAAGCTCAGCCTCGGCAAGCTGCCGTCGACAATGCGCCAGGTTTTGCTGATGGGCAAAATGTTCCATGATAATGCTCCCCGTTCTCGGCGTCGCACTACCACGGATTGCGTTGACCGTATGCCCTATAGCGCTCACCGAGTGAACTTTTCCCGCTAAATGAATCACCATCGAAGGGCACCGCGCCGGCCGGATCGCAACTGAAAGTTTTGACAGCGAGGCTGTCTTTTTTTGAAGAATAAATTGCACGAACTGTCCGTTTTGAGACTTCACATCGCCGCCGGTCGGGCTAACATTCGATCGTCGGATTGATCGTTGTCCGACAAACTGCGACGGGCATTCGTGCACGTCGCAAGGCAGGGCAAGGCAGGCACGGCCTGTCATTGTCATCGCAACGCTCGGCAGCGCAATCGCAAGGGCCACGCTTCGCGCGGCTACGCAGCGCCCCGCAAGCCCAACGATTACAGGCCGCCGGTTTCCAACCCGGCGGCCTTGTTGCGTCTGGCGCTGCGCGTTACCAGCAGCGCGGAGTCTGGGGAACCCCAAACGTTCTGGGGCCCCCAACCAGTTCGCCGAATCGAAGCCTTTCGAGTTGGCAACCGGGCGAACAAACGGCTATTCTCCGCGTTATATTGTTGTGGGGCCACAAGGACCGCAGCATGCCGAACTTTGGCTTCCACATTCGCCATGGGAATCATTCCAGCGACCACAACGTCGAGCTGCCCGACGTGCGCGCTGCCCATGAAGAAGCAACGATGATCTTTGGCGATATGGCCCGTGACGTTGCCGCTCAACTAAGCGAGACGCCGGAGTGGCGAATGGACGTATCGGATGCATCCGGGAAATCTCTTTTCCGGCTCCGGCTGCTTACAGAACCGCTCGAATAAGCGGTACCGGCTTGTTTTGACCCCCTGAAACCGTCCTGGTTCCATCCGGTCGCTTTCCGAACACAAAACCGGTGCAAAGCGATTCCATCACCGTTCGCCCTTGGCAGTCATCGGTGACAGAGAGTGCTGCATGCTCCCGCCTTCTCGAAGGGAGCAGCCATGATCACATCAGCACAGTGCAGGCTCTACGCCAGGAAAAGCCAACTCCTTGGAAAGACCCTCGACGCTTCATTCAAGCGGCGCGATCAAGCTTCGATCATGGCGCTAAGGTGGAGCCGTCTGGCAGACCAAATAGATCGCGATAACGCGACGACCGCACCTGAATTGGAGACGACCATGCCCAAGAATCCCCCGCCTCCTGCATGTTCAAAATGCAACAAGCCAATGCAATTTATGCTTGTCAGAACGGGAGGACGCAAATTCCGTTGCATCGACTGCGATGTGCCAGACCCGCTGCGATTGCCGGAGATAACAACGCTTCTCACCGGCGAATTACGGCCTCCGGAGTAAGGCGACCAGCCTCACGAGCTCTCCTCCCGGCTCCTGCGATGGCAGCCGCAATAGATGCGGTCGACCCCAGATACGCTTCTTTAATTTTCGAAGGCGAGCGATATTGACCATGAGAACCCGTGCCAGCCGTGCGAGTGTCAGATCATCGCCGTGCGTGCCCTTGGCAGTTTCCGGTGACAGAGAGTTCGGTAACGCTCCCGCCTAAGGTTAGGGTTGCGCTATGTCCGTATCTAAGCCCGTTCCATCAACCTACTTTTCCGATATCGAGTGGCCCCGCTGCCCAAGGTGCCACGAACCCCGCATGCGTCATTCGAAAACCGAGGGGGGACCGTCGGGTTTCGAATACCGCACGTTCGACTGCCCGAAGTGCAGTCGTACGCACACGATGATTATTTCCAGCGATCCGATGGACTCAAACGTGCGTGGTCGGCTCCCGGCGAACTAAAAGCGCGCCCACACCGGCGACATCGCCTTGCTCGAACACGTGCTGATTTTTGTGGAATTCCAATACCTGTTTTCCCCCGCCCACTTTGGCGAGAAAGTGTTTTTGATTGAAGACGTCCTTAACCGCCGCCGCCATGAGAACCGCTCTTTCCTGACGATGTTTGATTCAATGTCCCAACGCGCGGGCGTCCAGCCATTTCTTGTTCTTGAACAGGTTACGAAGCAAGGCGATCTGTCGATGATGGTTCCGCTCAGATCCGGGCGGGAATGACCGGGCATAGAGCAGGGGTGATGCCGATGATTCAGGCAGTCTGCCACTTCGAGTTCCCGAGTCACTGGTCAATATTGCTCCCTGTCAGAAATCTGACATGGCCTCAACGATCGCCGCAGGCGGAACGCTTGCGGGTATTGGACATTGGCTCAGTTGGAGGTGGCCGATGCCACATTATTATTTCGATATCAAAGACGGTCACAGGCTCGTGGACCCGTCAGGACTAGAATTCAAGAATGATGACGCCGCTATCGCCAAGGCGAAAGTGATCGCTATTGGAGTTTCTCTCGACAAACCAGCAGTCGATCCGAAGCGGCACATTGCCGTATTAAATGGATCACGGGAGCAAATTTTTAGCGTGCCCGTTTATTCCAAACCGTCAATGGGCACCACGTAGGCATTCGCATCAATCGGCCTTCGAGCGTGCGGCAGCCTCAGTTGTGGACGAACGCAATGACATGGAAAGAATTCGGGGAGAGCCACATTCGGACGGACGTGCGCTACATCCACCGCCATCCGAAACATGACCGATTTCCGGTGCGCCGGCTCGGCTTGGCGGCTGCATTACTGATCGCCGTTGCCGTGATCCTGCTGATCATTTTGCCGTCCCAGTGGCCTATCTGACCCTATGGCTCAAAAAAAATCCCTGCACGGAAGGGGCTGGTATTTCCAATGCAGAGAAGTCGGGAGGAAACGACGCGCGTCCAACATGGCGGCGTGGCGGCGCAATGTCTGGTCAATAGGGGACAGGCTTGGTCCGCTCTCTATCGCCGGGTTGCAGTTCCGGTATGAGGGCGGTGCCATCGCCGGCGCTCACCTACCTCCACCACGATGAACCGCAGCACGGGCGATGCCTCTCGGCCGCCCACGCATGTTCGACGGCGCTTGATCGAATGCCGGATGGAGCAGGGGCCCCCGCGGTCGAACATCGCGCCGAGACCGCGCATCTCTGTGCTGCTGCGACAAGTGTTAATGCAGCGATTTCTTTGCCGCCCGTTCGGTCGGCGAGCCGTAAGCTGCCTCGTAAAGCTGGTTCAGCTCTGATTCAAGTTGCTCGTTCACGAGCAGCAGAGCTTTAAATGCGCCACGCATATCGCCGTTGCAGCTGGCCACAATCTCATCGATAACGACGTCGGGGCGATCTACAACACGGTAGGTTATGGTGCGAGGCATGGTCACATCCTCGAGTTGATGGCCTGATAGCCTACACCCGTTTCGGCTGGGTGTATCGTTTTGCACGTTATTCACAGGACGAAAACCGATCACATTTCCAGAAATGCCCGGCCTCGCGCGAAGGCGGACAACCGGCTTGCCAGGTGGTGATCAGGCAAAGTATCGAGGTGCGTTCGGTGGAACCGATCGGATTTGCCCTGGCGTAAACAGCGGGGTGTCCCAGATTCTCTGTATAGCTGCTTTTCAATCGGAACACTATTTTCAGTAGCGGGTTGGTTCGTTCCGAGCAAAGGACATCACTCATGGTGCTCCACCAGCAAATTCCAAAAAGCGCGCCGATCGCCGATCGATCGGACGTATTCCGATTGAAGGCGCTGTTCTGTGAGGAGCGTGCCCGCGAGTCCTCCAATCTGACATCGAAACAGGATTGGGCAGAGTTGGCGATGGACTGGCATACGATGGCGCATCTTGCAGCGAGGATGACTGGTGAGATCGCCGAGATCGAGTTTGCTGACATGCCTATCAGCTTTGGCAAGAACGACACCCGTATTTGCCCGGAATGCAAAAATCGCATGGGCTTGTCGAGACGCATGCCACACCCGAAATTCGGCTACGACTTTGAATTGCAGACTTTCACATGCCGGGTTTGCCAGCATGAAGTTGAAAGAAGCGCCGATTGCCTCGGTGAGGTGGCGGGATGATCATCCCGGATGGATTGCCGCCGCTGGCCTTGGTCCCCCAAGACGACCTCAAGCACTGAAGATTACGAGCGAATAGACCCGCGCGCTTTCCGAGGATCAGGGATCGACGGGTCAACGACTCATTGTTAACGAAATGTTAACCCATTTGCTGGGATACTCAGTTTTTCGTTTTCGATGATTCCGGAAGGGGTTTTCGATGTCGAAGTTTGCGATTGGCGAGAAGGTCGATAACGCAGCCGACGACCATGAGGTGGGTATGGTCATCGCCGTGTTTCCGACAGTTGACGGCAGCTTCAGGTACGCCGTCGACACCGAAGGATACGGTGCGCTG
>DATHHQ010000481.1:0-8853 GCA_035490095.1 Bradyrhizobium sp. | reverse complement strand
ATGGCGTCGAAGGCGGGCGTGCCGCTGCACGAGCTGCCCTTGAAGGACATGCAGGCGGTCGAGCCGAAGGTCACGGCCGAGGTCATGGCCGTGCTTTCGGTGGAAGCATCGGTGAAAAGCCGCACCAGCTATGGCGGGACCGCGCCGAAGAACGTCCTCGCCCAGGCCAAGGCGTGGCGGAAGCGACTGGAAAAAGAGCAAAAATTGGGCTGAGCCCGGGAAACTCGCTGCAAATTCATGATGGTCTGGGTCTCGCCAGAGCAGGGCAATCTTTGTATGGTGCCGCCGCATTGGGGATTTTGCCGTGAATCGTACGAACTGTCCGACATCTTCGCGATGGGCCGTCATCCTGCTCAGCGCGGCCGTGCTCGCGCTCGGCGGCTGCGGACGCAAGGGTGGACTAGACCTGCCGCCGAACGCCGCATCGGCGCAGGCAACCGCCGCTGAACAGGCCGATGCCGAGGCCGACCGGGCCGCGAGCAAGCCAAGCGTGTTCAACCCGACCTACGGCGCCGAATCGGGGCCAGTCGCCCCCAAGGGCCGCAAGAAACCATTCGTTCTCGACCCGCTCCTGAACGACTGAGCCTGCCATGAACCATTTCGACTATCGCAGCGGCGTACTTCACGCCGAGGCGGTCAATCTTTCTGAGCTGGCGGATGCGGTCGGCACGCCGTTCTATTGCTATTCGACCGCGACCCTGGAGCGCCACTACCGGGTGTTCAGCGAGGCCTTCGCCGACGAGAAGGCATTGGTGTGTTACGCCATGAAGGCCAACTCCAATCAATCGGTGCTGCGCACGCTGGCAAAGCTCGGCGCCGGAGCGGATGTGGTTTCGGGGGGCGAGCTGAAGCGCGCGCTGGCGGCCGGCATTCCGCCCGGCAAGATTTTGTTTTCAGGGATCGGCAAGGCCGAAGCCGAACTGCGCGCGGCGCTGCTTTCGGACATTCTCTGCATCAACGTCGAATCCGAGCCGGAGCTCGAACTGCTCTCGCGGCTTGCCAGCGAAACCGGCCGAATCGCAAGGATCTCGGTCCGGGTCAATCCCGACGTCGATTCCGGTTCCCACGCCAAAATCTCGACCGGCAAGTCCGAGAACAAGTTCGGCGTGCCGCTGGACCGCGCCCGCGCGGTCTACGCCCGGGCCGCGAAGCTGCCGGGGATCGAGGTCACCGGTGTCGACATGCATATCGGCAGCCAGATCACCGATCTCGGGCCTCTGGAGGCCGCGTTCAACCTGCTCGCGGACTTCGCCCGGGTGTTGCGCGCCGACGGTCACGCCATTTCGCATATCGATTTCGGCGGCGGGTTGGGCATCCCCTATCATCCGGATACGACGCCGCCGCCCGATCCGGCGGCCTATGCCGCCATCGTCAAGCGGGCGACGCGTGGTCTGGATTGCACGCTGATGTTCGAGCCCGGGCGGATGATCGTCGGCAACGCCGGCATTCTCGTGACGCGCGTGATCTATGTGAAGCACGGCGAAGCCAAGAATTTCGTGATCGTCGATGCGGCGATGAACGACCTGATCCGCCCCACTTTGTACGAGGCCTATCACGACCTGCTGCCGGTGCGGCTGGCCGAGCCGGGCGCAGCCTCGATCGTCGCCGACGTGGTCGGGCCGGTTTGCGAAAGCGGCGACTATCTCGCGCTTGACCGGACCATGCCGGAGCCCAGGTCCGGCGATCTTCTGGCTGTCATGACGGCCGGCGCCTACGGCGCAGTACAGGCCTCAAGCTACAACACCCGCGCGCTGGTGCCGGAAGTGCTGGTCAAGGACGACCAATACGCGGTGGTGCGGCCCCGAATCGAGGTCGACGCCCTGATCGCGATGGACAAGTCCGCGCCGTGGCTGTGATGGCCTCGTGTCCCGGACGCGATGCGAAGCATCGTCCGCCGCGCTGCGCATCCGGGGCACGTGTCCTTCACTTGGCGGCGTGAGCGGTCTTCCCTCCGACCACCACACCCGCGGCCTGCTCGATCGGTTTGATCGCCGAGGTGAAATCGGATTCCGCGCCCATTTCGCGAATCACCACTTCCCACAATCGCCCGACCGCTTCGGCAACTTCCATCGACAGCCCCAGCGCTTTCATCTCTTCGAGACAGAGCCGCACGTCCTTGACCATCAGCCCGGTTGCAAAACCGAAATCGAAAGTGCGCGGCAGGATCGCGCGCGGAAACTTGTCGCGGCTCGCGGTGTTCATGCCCGAGCCCGCATTGATCACGTCGATCATGACGGCGGGATCGAGGCCCGATTTGACGCCCATCACCACCGCCTCGGACGTGGCGACGACAGCGGTGGCCGACAGCAGGTTGTTGGCAAGCTTCATGGTTTGCGCCGAGCCGGGCTTCTCGCCGATGAAGAACACCTTGCCGATGACGTCGAGCGCCGTTCTCACTGCTTCGAAATCCGCTTTCGGGCCCGACACCATCACGGCGAGCGTGCCCTTTTCGGCGCCGCCGACGCCACCGCTCACGGGACTGTCGAGTTGCACGATGTTGCGCTTGGCCAGGGCATCGTGAATCCGCACCGCCATGTGCGACCCGACGGTGGAGAGATCGACGAAGCGCCTGACGCGCTTGCCCTCGATGACGCCCCCTGTGCCGGTCGCGACCTCCAGCGAAGCCTGCAGCGACGGCAGGCTCGCCAGCACGGTCTCGGCGCGGTCGGCGACCTCCTTCGTTGACGACGCGGCCTGCGCGCCCAGCGCAACCAGCCTGTCGACCGCCTCCTGGCGCTGGTCGAACACGGTGAGCTGATGCTTGGCCTCGATCAGGCGGCGGGCCATGGGGAAGCCCATCTTCCCGAGGCCGATGAATCCGATGTCCATGATGAGTTAGCCCTTGTCGATTTCGGCGAACACTTCGCGCGCGATGCGAAAACTGTCGACGCCCGCGGGCACGCCGGCGTAGATCGCCACCTGCATGAAGATTTCGCGGATCTCGTCCTTGGTGACACCGTTGACCAGGGCTCCCTTGATGTGCACCCGCAATTCATGCGGCCGGTTGAGAATCGAGATCATGGCCAGATTGAGCATGCTGCGGATCTTGCGCGGCAGTTCCTCCCGGCCCCACACCGCCCCCCAGCAATATTCGGTAACCAGTTCCTGAAACGGCTTGTTGAATTCATCGGCGTTCTTCAGGGCGTTGGCGACGTAAGCCTCGCCCAGCACGGCTTTGCGAATTTCCAGCCCCTTATCGTGCGTTTTCTGGTCCATAGCGTTCCCTTTTGGTGAGATGGTATCGGACGGTACGAGGTCGGCGCGCCGTCGTCACGCCTTCGTGTTATGCGCGTTTTGAGGTGTGGGTTGTGCATTGCGAGACGTGCCTCATTGCCGCCGTTGTGCTAGGGTGCTGTTCGGCAAATGGAGAGTTGATTGAGCGGCTCCACCCCCGACCCCTCAGAACCAGGGCGCGACCCTGACGCCGTTTCTCGGCTGCAGCTGACGCAGGCCTTGCAGCGGGCGAAATATGCGATCGCCTGGGAGACGGCCTGGCCGCTTCTGGCGCGCCTGTTGACTGTCGCCGGACTGTTTCTGGCGGTGTCCTGGACCGGATTGTGGCTGGCTCTTCCGTTCGTGGCGCGCGCGATCGGGCTCGGCCTGTTCGTGTTCTTGGCGCTGGGGGCGGTGTTTCCGCTGCTCCGGTTTCGCTGGCCGAGCCGTGAAGCGGCGCTCAACCGGCTGGACCGTGGTACCGGCATCCGCCATCGCCCGGCAACCGCGCTCACCGATACGCTTGCGACGCAGGACCCGGTCGCGCTGGCGCTGTGGCAGGCGCAACGCGAGCGCACGCTGGCGTCGATCAAGCGCATCCGCGCCGGCCTGCCGTCGCCGCGGCTTCCGATCCACGATCCCTGGGCGCTGCGCGCGCTGGTCGCGGTGCTGATGGTTGCGGCCTATATTGCCGCGGGCGACGAGCGCATGCTGCGCACCTACGCGGCGTTCGACTGGAATGGCGTGCTGTCGCCGGCCAATATCAGGGTCGATGCCTGGGTGACGCCGCCGCTCTACACCGGCAAGCCGCCCATCATTCTTTCGGCGGCCAACAAGGAAGCCGCTGTGCCGGTCGCGGGACCGATGCCGGTCCCGGCTGGCAGTAGGCTGATTGTGCGCTCCAGTGGCGGCACGCTCGATGTCGTCGCCGGAGGCGCCGTGACCGAGGCGGTGCCGACCGAGCAGGCGCCCAAGGGCACCAACGAGCGGCATTTCACGATATCAGGCGACGGTACGGCGCATGTGCGCGCGCCTTCCGGTCAGCCGCAATGGAAGTTCAGCGCTATTCCGGACCGCAACCCGACCATTGCGCTGGCGAAAGATCCGGAACGTCAGGCCCGCGGCTCGCTGCAGATGTCTTACAAGATCGAGGATGACTACGGCGTCACCGAAGCGCAGGCGCGTTTTGCATTCCGCCCCGGTGACGCGCCGAAACCCGCGGCGGAGCCGAGACCCTTGTTCGAGGCGCCGCGATTTTCGCTGGTGCTTCCCAACGCGCGGACCCGCAATGGCGTCGGGCAGACCGTCAAGGATCTCAGTGAGGATCCCTATGCCGGCGCCGAGGTCACGCTGACCCTGACGGCAAAGGACGAGGCCGGCAATGAGGGCCGCAGCGAGCCGTTCAACATGCGGCTTCCGGAGCGGCTGTTCACCAAACCGCTGGCGCGGGCGCTGATCGAGCAGCGCCGCAATCTCGCGCTCGACGCCAATCAGAACGGGCAGGTCTATGCCGCGCTGGATGCGCTGATGATCGCGCCTGACCTGTTCACGCCCGAAGCCGGCCAGTATCTCGGGCTGTACAGCGTCGCAAGGCAGCTCGAAGCCGCCCGTACCGACGACGCGATGCGTGAGGTCGTCGCCAGCCTGTGGGCGCTCGCCGTGACCATCGAGGATGGCAACATCACCGACGTCGACAAGGCACTGCGTGCCGCGCAGGAGGCGCTCAAGCAGGCGCTGGAACGCGGCGCCAGCGACGAAGAGATCAAGAAGCTCACGGAGAACCTGCGCGCGGCACTGGACAATTTCATCCGTCAGCTCGCCGAGCAGCAGCGCAACAATCCGCAGCAACTGGCGCGGCCGCTCGATCCCAACACCAAGATGTTGAGCCAGCAGGACCTCAAAAACATGATCGACCGCATGGAGCGCCTGTCGCGCTCCGGCGACAAGGACGCGGCGAAGCAATTGCTCGAACAGCTGCAGCAGATGCTGGAAAATCTGCAGATGGCGCAGCCCGGCCAGTCCGGTGACGGCGACATGGAGCAGGCGCTGAACGAACTCGGCGACATGATCCGCAAACAGCAGCAGTTGCGCGACAAGACCTTCAAGCAGGGCCAGGATGCACGGCGCGACCGGCAGCGCGGCAAGCAGGGCGACCAAGGCATGGGCGATCTGCAGCAGGATCAGCAGGGCCTGCGCGATCGGCTCAAGAGGTTGCAGCAGGAGCTGGCCAAGCGCGGCATGGGGCAGGGCCAGCGCGGCGAGAAGGGCGAGAAGGGTCAACAAGGCCAGCAGGGCCAGCAGGGTCAGCAAGGCGACCAGGGCGACGGTGAGGACGGCCTCGGCGAGGCCGATTCCGCCATGGGCGACGCCGGCGGCAAGCTCGGCGAAGGCAACGCCGACGGCGCCGTGGATTCGCAAGGCCAGGCGCTGGAAGCGCTGCGCAAGGGCGCCCAGAGCCTGGCGGAGGCGATGCAGCAGGGCGATGGCGACGGACAAGGCGACAGCCCGGGCAATCGCGCCGGCCGGCAGCAGAGCGGCGCCAACGGCAACGATCCGCTCGGCCGGCCGCTGCACGGGCGCGAATTCGGTGACGATCTGACGGTGAAGATTCCCGGCGAAATCGATGTGCAGCGGGTGCGCCGGATTCTCGAAGAACTGCGCCGCCGCCTGGCCGATCCGCAGCGCCCGCAGATCGAACTCGATTATATCGAGCGGCTGCTGAAGGATTATTAGGGCTTCTTCATGTCGGCATCGTCGCCGCGATAAGCGTCATACGCGGGCTTGACCCGCGTATCCATCGTCTTCACGAGAGTCTTTCGAACAAGATGGATTGCCGGGAGCGCAGACAAGTTTACGTAGTCTGCGCAAGGCGGACTACTATGCCCGGCAATGACGAATTAATTGGCGTCGCCTGCGCTAGACTTTCTTCCCCGCGGCCAGCGCATCGGCCACGGCGGTGCGGATATCGGCCACTGAAAACGGCTTGGTGATGACGTCATGCACGATGGCGTTGAGGCCCGAGGCGCGTTCGCGCTGTGCCGCAAAGCCCGTCATCAATAAAATCGTCAGCTCGGGAAAATCGCGGGCCGCCGCCAGCGCCAGCGCGATGCCGTCCATCACCGGCATCTGGATATCGGTCAGCAGCAGATCGAATGCGCCGCGTTCGCGGGTCAGGATCTCCAGCGCTTCGGCGCCGTCTTCCGCGGTAACGGTGTCGTGGCCGTCCATGGCAATGGCGCGCGCCACCAGCGTGCGCATCGAGTCTTCATCGTCGGCGATCAGCACGCGCGGCATCGGTCCATCGTCCTTCGCGAGCGGGCGCATGGCGCCTGGTCATATGTTGCCGCTGACGATATCCCGCCTGCTGAAGAAGCGTACATCGATAATGCGCCCTTCCGGCGGCGGCGAGGCCAGCCGCGACTTGAACCAGGCTCTTTCGCCCGGCTTCAGCACCGGCTGCTCCAGTACCGCGTTCCAGGCATAGATCTCGGCGCCCTGCGCGTCGCGGACGCTGAAGCGCAGCCGCGGCAATTCGACCGGCTTGCGGGCTTCGCCGACGATGGCGCCCTCGATCACCAGCACCGGTTTGCCCTCGACGGTTTCGGTGGTGATCTTGACGTCCTTGAACACGATCCCGCGCAGATTCACCTCGAGGCCGACCATTTTGTAGAAAGTGGCGGTCTGCGGCAGCAGCCGCACCACATCGACGCGCCAGATCATCAGCGCCAGCACCAGCGCGCCCATGGCGGCGCAGACCGTCGGCAGGCTGACGAACGGCTTGCCGGCGGCGCGCAGCAGCCCCGGCGGTTTCACCAGCCGCCGCAGCCAGGAGCGGCGTTGCGGGCCGGCCTCGGTGTCGGAACGGTGGTGCCGGGCTATCGACGGCCCGTCGGTTCCGCTAGGATCAGCCGAACCTTGCTCGTCAACGGAGACCGGCCAGTCGCTCGATATCGAAGGGCTGTCGACGACGGGGGTCTCCTGGTCCTGGCTATCGTCTTCGCGCGCGAGAGCGTCCCATTCCGCGGCGGCGTCCGGCTCCGTGGTTTGCCCGCCGGCTCCCGCCATCGCAGGCACCGAAGCGGCAGCCTCGGTCGCATCCTCCGGCCGCGCCAGCCAGACCTCCTTGCAGCGGGAACAGCGGACGGTGCGGCCAGACGCGCCCAAGGTAGCCAAATCAATGGCATAGGAGGTTGTACAATGGGGACAAATGATGTGCATGGAACCAATCGCCACAATGACGCTGCCGGAATGGTACAAGGCGACCGTTAACGAATCGGAAACCATAACCGAAGCACAACTATTTTGTCGGGTTCGCGGTCGCTGCGAAACCAGCGAGCTGCGGGCCTCCGGTTCCCGGTCTCCGGCCGCGCCCCACCTCGAACGGAGCTGAGCTTGGTTCGGTTCGAAAATGTCGGATTGCGTTACGGGCTTGGCCCGGAGATTCTGCGCGACCTCAGTTTCCTGATCCCCGCCCATTCCTTCCAGTTCCTCACCGGACCGTCCGGCGCCGGCAAGACCTCGCTGTTGAGGCTGCTGTTCCTGTCGCTGCGGCCGACCCGCGGCCTGGTCAATCTGTTCGGCCACGACGTCTCGATGCTCGGCAAGGATGAAGTTGCCGACCTGCGCAAGCGGATAGGTATCGTGCTGCAGGACTTCCGCCTGCTCGATCATATGACTACGTATGAAAACGTGGCGCTGCCATTCCGGGTGATGGGGCGCGAGGAATCGAGCTATCGCAAGGAGGTTATCGATCTCTTGAAATGGGTCGGGCTTGGCGAGCGAATGGATGCCCTCCCGCCGGTGTTGTCCGGGGGCGAGAAGCAGCGCGCGGCGATCGCGCGCGCCGTGATCTCGCGGCCGCTGCTGTTGCTGGCGGATGAGCCGACCGGCAACGTCGATCCGACCCTGGGGCGGCGATTGCTGCGGTTGTTCATCGAGCTGAACAAGTCCGGCACCGCGGTGGTTATCGCAACCCACGACATCACGCTGATGGATCAGTATGAGGCGCGGCGGATGGTGCTGCATCATGGACGGTTGCATATCTATGAATAGACCAGGCGAAGAGCGCGGCCTGTTGGTGGATCTGGGACACGAGCGTCCGCGGCTGTCCGCGAACGCGCGCAATCTGTCGCCGATCGTGCCGCGCGGCTCGATCGCCGGTCGGGCGCTGGTCGCCGTCGTCGCCATCATGACGTTCCTCGCATCGATGACCACGGGCGCGGTGCTGTTGGTGAGCTCGTCTGCGGCAGAGTGGCAGTCGGAGGTCGCGAGCGAAATCACCATTCAGGTGCGCCCCGCGGCCGGGCGCGATATCGACCGCGATGCGGCAGCGGTAGCCGAAGCGATGCGCGGGCAGCCCGGCATCGTCGAGATCAGGCCTTTCACCAAAAGCGAGTCCGCCAAACTGCTGGAACCATGGCTGGGCAGTGGACTTTCGCTCGACGATCTGCCGGTGCCGCGCGTCATTGTCGCGCGGGTTCAGCCCGGAACGGTGCTGGATCTGGCGGCGCTGCGCAGCCGGGTGACCCAGGCGTCGCGTTCGGCCAGCGTCGACGATCACCGCGCCTGGATCGAGCGGATGCGATCGATGACCGGCGCTACCGTGTTCGCCGGCATCGGCATCCTCACACTGGTGATTAT
>DATHHQ010000480.1:0-6056 GCA_035490095.1 Bradyrhizobium sp. | reverse complement strand
GGCATCCGCCTTGAGCCAGATCGAAACGGCCTTGTCGCGGATGCGGTTGCGGGTCTCCTCACGCATGAATGCGCCGCCGCCGGTCGCGACCACGGCGGGACCGCTGTCGAGCAGCCGCGCGATCACCCGCGCCTCGCCGTCCCGGAAATACGGCTCGCCCTGGGTTTCGAAAATGTCCGGTATCGACATGCCGGCCGCCGCCTCGATCTCGATGTCGGCGTCGAGAAACGGCAGCCGCAGCCGCGCCGACAGCCGCCGCCCGATGGTCGATTTGCCGGCGCCCATCATGCCCACCAGCACGACCGAACGTGCTCCCAGCGCCGCCATGATCTCGGCGTCCTGGGATGCGCTGGCGCTGGCCGGTGAGGCTGTCTCAGGCATCGAATAGCTCTGTCGCCGCGGGATCGCAGCGTTCTGCGCCACCTATACTACCCCCGCCGATGCCGTTGCCAGAGACTCTTGCAACGGAGGGGCGAACATGTTGGTAATCGGGCTCGGCCATCCCCATAATTTCAATGGTTAATTCGCCGCCTGAGGCTCGCTGATGCCCAGCCTGTTCCGCTTTCTGACGGTCGTCGCCGTGATCGGCGGAATCGTCTATGGCGTGATTTTCACGCTGGCGAATTTCGTTAACCCCAAACCGCGGGAAATGACCGTCACCATCCCCGCCGATAGATTCCTCAAGAAATAGGCGCCCACGCCGGTCTGGTCGTTCGAAGGTTCTGTTCGGCTTTCGCTTGCGCTGGTTTGAAGAACTTCTGAATCTAAACCACATCTAAATCGAAACCACACTAGAACCATAAGTCCCCTCTAGCGTCACTGAAACCGAAGTTCGTTCCGGGTGGCGCGGTGCGGGCGAACTTTGGATTGGGGCACCAAGCGATGCGTTCCGGCAAGAACTCAGATGCCAGACTGACCAACCTGTTCCTCGACATGCTGGCAGCGGAACAGGGCGCCGGCGCCAATACGCTTGATGCCTATCGCCGCGACCTCACGGATTTTTCGGAATTTCTCGGCCGTGCCGGCCAGAACTTTGCCGGCGTCGAAACCCAGGCGCTGCGCGACTACCTCGCCGATCTCGATGCGCGCGGCTTCAAGTCGTCGAGCGTGGCGCGCCGGTTGTCGGCGATGCGGCACCTGTTTCGCTTCCTGCTGAGCGAACGGTTTCGCAGCGACGATCCTGCCGCGATCCTGTCCGGGCCGAAGCGCGGCCGCGGCCTGCCCAAGGTGCTGTCGATATCCGACGTCGATCGCCTGCTGGTGCGCGCAAAGGCGCTGGCAGAAGCGGCGGAAGCCTCTGCGCCGCAACGGCTTCGCGCCATGCGGCTGTATTGTCTGCTCGAGGTGCTCTATGCCACCGGCCTTCGGGTCTCGGAACTGGTGACGCTGCCGCTCTCGGCCTCGCGCCGCGACGCCCGCATGATCGTGGTGCGCGGCAAGGGCAACAAGGAACGGCTGGTGCCGCTGAACGAGGCTTCGCGACAGGCGATGGCCGATTACCTTGCCGCGATGGAGGCCCTGAAGCCGGCGGACAAGAAAAATGCCGCGGCCTCGAAATGGCTGTTTCCCTCGTTCGGCGAGAGCGGACATTTGACACGGCAGCATTTCGCGCGCGACCTGAAGGAACTTGCCGCCGCCGCCGGGCTGGCACCCCGGCTGGTCAGTCCGCATGTGGTGCGGCATGCGTTCGCGAGCCACCTGCTGCACAACGGCGCCGATCTGCGTATCGTGCAGACGCTGCTTGGCCATACCGATATCTCGACCACGCAGATCTACACCCATGTGGTCGAGGAGCGCCTGAAAAGCCTGGTGCGTGACCTGCATCCGCTGGCGGAGAAGTAGCCTCGCCCTTTGCCACCTTGACTTCTGCGCCTTCTGCCGTGAAAGAGCCATTTCCCGCCTGCGGCCTGCTTTGCGCGCACCTTGCAAAGCAGGCCCGCTCGCGCGTTGGAATGCGCGCTAAATCATTGAAGATGCGTGCTTTCTTCACGCGAACCGAAATCCGCTTCGCCTGAAACCGCGTTCGTCCTTATATTGCTTTGATGCCGGATCACATGCGCAGTTATCTCGATTTCGAAAAGCCCGTTGCCGAACTCGATTCCAAGGTCGATGAACTGCGCGCGCTGGCGGCGACCGGCAGCGACATCGGGGAAGAGATTTCGCGGATCGAGGACAAGGCCGCGCAGGCGCTGAGCGATCTCTACGCCAATCTGACGCCGTGGCAGAAGACCCTGGTGGCGCGGCATCCACAGCGCCCGCATTTGACCGATTTCGTCAACGCGCTGATCACCGAATTCACGCCGCTCGCGGGCGACCGCAAGTTCGGTGAGGACGAAGCGCTGATGGGCGGGTTCGGCCGCTTCCGCGGCGAGAGTATCTGCGTGATCGGCCAGGAAAAGGGCGCCACCACCGAATCCCGCATCAAGCATAATTTCGGCATGGCGCGCCCCGAGGGCTATCGCAAGGCGGTCCGCCTGATGGAGATGGCGGATCGATTCGGCATTCCCGTGCTGTCGATCGTGGATTCCGCCGGCGCCTATCCCGGCATTGGCGCCGAGGAGCGCGGACAGGCCGAGGCGATTGCGCGCTCGACCGATGCGTGCCTGTCGCTCGGCGTGCCCAATGTCGCGATCATCACCGGCGAAGGCATGTCGGGCGGCGCCATCGCCATCACGACGGCGAATCGCGTGCTGATGTTCGAGCACGCTATCTACAGCGTGATCTCGCCGGAGGCTGCGTCCTCGATCCTGTGGCGCGACGGAACCAAGGCCCAGGAAGCCGCGACCAGCATGAAGATCACCGCGCAGGACATGCTGCGCTTCGGCGTGATTGATTCGATTCTGAGGGAGCCTTCGGGCGGCGCGCATCGCGATCCCAACACCATGATCGCAGCCACCGGCGACGCCATTGAGCAGGCCCTGAACGATCTGCGCAATCTCGACCCGGACACCATCCGCAAGCAGCGGCGGCAGAAATTCCTCGATATCGGCCGAAAGCTGGGCTGAGACCGCCCTTTTGGGGTGAAAAAGGCCGTCAAAACAGCCGCGCAACCCCTAAACCCTGCTTTTTCAGGAATCGGCAATGTCGGCCCCAATTAGGCCCAGACACCGATATTTAAGGTCTATTGACCATGCCTGGGTACGGTACTGCCTTGGTGTCCCGGCTGGCTTGCGAGCAAGGGGCCCAAAGGATACAATTTTAATCAATGGCTTCAGGGCATGAACGCTATGGTTGGGGTGCGAAAGTTGCCCGGTGGGTGTGGAGCTTTGCATTGATCTGTCGCTCGCTGATTCGCGCGCTCATCACCTCGGCCGCGCTCGCGGCAGGTGTGCTGCTGGCCGGCTGCAACAGCGACGAAATCTCGCTGGCCAATAACGCCAAGGCCAACCAGCCGGTGCCGCCGAAACTCGTCGCCGACATGGCGGCAAAGGACATGGACCTGCAATCGCCGATGCTGGTCCGGCTGTTCAAGCAGGAAGCCGAACTCGAGGTCTGGAAGCAGGATCGCTCCGGCCGCTTCGTGCTCCTGAAGACCTATCCGATTTGCCGCTGGTCGGGTGACCTCGGGCCCAAGGTCCGCGAAGGCGACCGCCAGGCTCCGGAAGGCTTCTATTCGATCTCGCCCGGCCAGATGAACCCGCAGTCGGCCTATTATCTTTCGTTCAACACCGGCTACCCCAATGCCTTCGACAAGGCGCTGGGACGCTCCGGCTCGCAGCTGATGGTGCATGGCGACTGTTCGTCGCGCGGCTGCTACGCCATGACGGACGAGCAGATCGCGGAAATCTATTCGCTGGGGCGCGAATCCTTCTTCGGCGGCCAGCGCGCGTTCCAGCTGCAGGCCTATCCGTTCAAGATGACGCCGATGAACATGGCCAAGCATCGCAACAACCCGAACATGCCGTTCTGGAAAATGATCAAGGAAGGCTACGATCATTTCGAGGTGACGCGGCAGGAGCCGAAGGTCGATTTCTGCGAGAAGAAATACGTATTCGACGCCGCCAAGCCGCCGGACGCCACCAAGGATCTGGTATTCGACGCCTCGGCCAAATGCCCCGCTTATGTGATCCCGGATGAAGTCGCCAACGCCGTGCGCGACAAACAGCAGGCAGATCAGGCCGAGACCGCCCAGCTGATTGCCAAGGGAACACCGGTCGCCCGGACCAACACCGGCATCGACGGCGGCATGAACAGGGTGTTCGCCTCCAAGCTGCCCGATGGCAGCACGGGGCTGTCGGAAGGCGGCGACGGACAGGGCTTGTCGCTGGTCGCACTTTCCCGCGCGCCTGGAACCATCCCCTCGCACGTCAATCCGCCGCGCGGGCCCGTTACCTCCCCGGAAGAGCCTCTGGCGGCCTCAATGGCGCCGGCTCAAGCCCCCACTCCTGCCACGCGGGTCGCCTCCGCGGTGCCGAATGCGCAATCCGACGGCTTCTTTAGCAGCCTCGCCCGCAAGGTCGGCCTCGGCGGTGCGGACACCACCGCGACCGCGCAACCGATTCCGGCAAAACCGAAAGTCATCGAGGCCAAGCGGAACCCACCGCCGCGTCCGGAAACGGCTGCTCCCAAAGCAGATCCCAAAGCATCGACACCTGCGGCGTCCGAGACAAAACAGATTGCCGCGGCTCGCCCGCCGCTGAAGCCGTCACCCTCCGATACCCCCGCGGCTCCCGCGGCGGCGGCGCCCGCCCCCAGGGATGGCCAGGTCGCCGGCTCGCAGCCGATCCTGCCGCCGAATTCGTTCGACAACCGCTTCTCGGCGTTCAAGTAGGCCGCAAACGACGAACGGTAGGGTGGGCAAAGCCACCGGGTCGCGCGAACGCGCGCCCGATGATAAACTCCGCGTGCCCACCAATGTATAGTTGCAAGAAAGTAGAAAAATGGTGGGCACGGCGCAAAGAGCGCCTTTGCCCACCCTACGTTTCCGAAGCTACGCCATCACGCATATTTGCCGTGGCAGTGCTTGTACTTCTTGCCTGAGCCGCAGGGACAATCCTCGTTGCGGCCGATCTTGCCCCAGCTCGCCGGATTCCTCGGATCGCGGTCGGCGGTGGCCGTGGGTACCAGCGAAGCATTGGCGAACGCCAATTCGTCCTCGCCCGTGGTCGGATCGAATTTGTGCGCTTCCATCTGCGGCAATGGCGGCTGCTGATCTTCCGGCGGCACGATTTCGACGCGCATCAGTTGCGCCGTCACTGCCTCGCGCAAGTGCGCGATCATCGCCTCGAACAGGCTGAACGCTTCCGACTTGTACTCCTGCAGCGGATCGCGCTGGCCGTAGCCGCGCAAACCGATCACCTGACGCAGATGATCGAGCATCACCAGATGCTCGCGCCAGAGATGATCGAGGGTCTGCAGCAGGATGGTCTTCTCGACGTAACGCATCACGTCGGGGCCCCACTGCGCCACCTTGGCCGCCATGTGCTCATCGACACGCTGCTCGATGCGCGACAGCAATTCCTCGTCGGCGATGCCTTCTTCCTTGGCCCATTCCTCGACCGGCAGATCGATGTCGAGCACGCGCTTCAATTCTTCCTTCAGCTCGGCCACGTGCCACTGTTCGGCATAGGCATGTTCGGGCACGTGCTTGGTGACAACATCCTCGACGAAGGCGCGGCGCATGTCGGCGACGGTCTCGGCGACGCTGTCGTCCTTCATCAGGTCGACGCGCTGATCGAAGATGACCTTGCGCTGGTCGTTCTGGACGTTGTCGAACTTCAGCAGATTCTTGCGGATGTCGAAGTTGCGGGCCTCGACCTTCTGCTGCGCCTTTTCCAGCGCCTTGTTGATCCAGGGATGGATGATGGCCTCGCCTTCCTTGAGGCCGAGCCGCGTCAGCATGCTGTCGAGCCGGTCGGAGCCGAAGATCCGCATCAGGTCGTCTTCCAGCGACAGGAAGAATTTCGAACGCCCGGGATCGCCCTGGCGTCCGGACCGGCCGCGCAACTGATTGTCGATGCGCCGCGATTCGTGGCGCTCGGAGCCGATGATGTAGAGCCCGCCGGGCCGGGTCGCCGTCTTCGCCGGCTTTGCGCCCTTCACAGGCTCGATCTCGA
>DATHHQ010000479.1:0-2043 GCA_035490095.1 Bradyrhizobium sp. | reverse complement strand
AATGGACCGTTGTTTCGGTCGACCGGGCGCAAGACCGGCGAGATACAGGCCCTTTGGCAACAGGATGTCTACCGGATGATCCAGCGCCGCGCGGCCGTCGCCGGCATCGCGACGAAGATCGGCAACCACACGTTTCGGGCGACGGGCATCACCGCGTATCTCAAGAACAAAGGTTTGTTCGAACACGCGCAGACGATCGCCAATCACGCCTCACCGCGGACGACGAAACTCTATGACCGGCGAAGCGATGAGATTTCGTTGGACGAGGTTGAGAAGATCGCCATATGAAACGAAATGTCATTCGTGATGGGGTTACCGGCCGTTTTGACCGCCGGGCGCTCACCGGGGTCGGCGCGGAAAACGGAACATCAAGCATGCTAAGCCGGACCCGACGTTGTCAGGTGAGCGACGAGATTTCCTGTCGCGCCTCGCCGATCAACCAATCTTTGAACCGCCGAACCGCGGGCTTTTGCAGCGCCTCGGGAGTCGTGACCACATAATATGCGAATTGTGTGGGCCAGTTCACCGAAAGCGGTTTTACCAGTTGTTTCGCTCGAAGAGCATCCTCGGCGTAAATATCGCGCACCAGCGCCAATCCTTGTCCCGCGACAGCCGCACGCACAATCAGGTGGCTATCCGAAAACGCCGGCCCCTTTCTGCTGTTGGGCGCCGCTGTGCCATGGGCTTCGAACCAAAGCGGCCAGTCCCGGCGATTGAAGTCGTGCAGCAAAGGAAATGCCAGGCAATCAGCCGGTACTTTGAGCGGGCCACGCCTCTTCAGCAGATCAGGGCTTACGACGACGATGAGTTCGGGAGCGATGAGCCAGATGGCTTCCAGGCCAGGATACTTTCCCAACCCATGACGAATCGCCAGATCGATCGGCTCTCGCTTCAGATCGACCGGCCGGCTGCCGGTCTCCATGGCAATTTCAATGTCCGGACAGCTTTGCGCGAATATCGCAAGCCGCGGCATCAGCCAGGACGCCGCGAAAGACGGCGTCGTACTGATTGCCACGCGGCTCGATGATACGCCGCCGAGTTCGCGATCGACCGCTTCGATTATCCGAAAGGGCTCGGCAAGCGCGGCAAACATGGCTTCCCCCGCGGCGTTTAGCTCGATGCCCGACGGATTTCGTAAAAACAGCCGACGACCGGCAGTCTCCTCGAGTTGGCGAATACGTTGACTGACCGCCCCCGGGGTGAGCGAAAGCTCATGCGCGGCTTGCTTCATCTTGCCGGCGCGCGCCACGGCAACGAACGTCTGGAGCAACGCGAAGCGTCTGATCATGGTGCAAGTTTAGCGGAGCTAAATCGAGCCGCCAAATCCATCGCTTGCCGATCCCCCACCCGCACTTGCTACCAAGGAGCCGCATCACCCCATAGGAAGGCCATCCCGATGAACGATATCATCCTGCATCACTACGAGACCTCTCCTTACTCGGAGAAAGTTCGTCTCGGTCTTGGTCTGAAGGGCCTGGCTTGGGGATCGGTCGAGATCCCTGCCATGATGCCAAAGCCCGACCTGACGGCGTTGACGGGAGGCTTCCGCAAGACGCCCGTGCTGCAGATCGGCGCGGATATCTATTGCGACAGCCAACTGATCATGCGCGAACTCGAGCGCCTGCATCCCAGCCCGAGCTTTTATCCGGCCGGCCGTGGTGCGGCCGACGGGCTGGCCTGGTGGGCCGAGAAGACCACGTTCAGCCAGGCTGCGAACATCGTTTTCGCGCAGAGATTCGACACGTTGCCCGAGGGATTTCTCGAAGACCGTGCGAAGTTCTCAGGCCGAACCATCGACCCCGCCGCGATGCAGGCGGCGGTACCGAATGCGCTTGATCAGTTGCGCGCGCATTTCGATTGGCTGGACCAGATGTTGACCGACGGGCGCTCATTCCTGCAAGGCTCTGCCCCTGGCCTTGCCGATCTGGCAGCCTACCATCCGGTTTGGTTCCTGCGGCAAAGATTGGGACAACTGGCGGCGCCGCTCGATGGCTTTCCAAGGCTGCTAAGTTGGGCTGAGCGGGTTGCCGCGATCGGCCACGG
>DATHHQ010000478.1:0-8236 GCA_035490095.1 Bradyrhizobium sp. | reverse complement strand
CCTTATCAGAAAAAGGTGCAGTTCCGTAACCATGTGGTGTGGGTTCGGGTTGCGCGCAGCGGCCATCTGCGCACGAACCGGCCTGCGGTCACGGCAGTGGAGAGTACGATGAGCAAAATTGCCTTCGCCGTTGTGGCATTGACGGCCGCGGGTTTCGCCGGTTCGGCACCGGCTGCCGATTACGGATTGCCGCGCTACGGGGGCGGGGCGCCGGCCCCAGCCTACTACCCCAACGTCCAGCCGCGGCTCGCAGATTGCTGGTTGGGCCCCTACCTCGGCGGCAATATCGGCTACGCTTGGGGCTCCGTCGATAACAATCCGACCAAGCCGTCTGGTTTTGTGGGCGGCGTCCAGGCCGGCTACAATTGGAGATTGAATCCGTCATGGGTGTTCGGCGTCGAAGGCGACATCCAGGCTACCGGCGCCGACCAAACATTTGCGCCCTGGAAGTTTTCGAATCCATGGTTCGGCACGGTGCGCGGCCGGATCGGCTATACATTCGACAACAACATTTTGTTCTATGGCACCGGCGGTCTGGCGTTCGGCGAATTGCGCGGCGAGACATTCGGCCTGTCGGAATCCCACGCCAACGCGGGCTGGACCGCGGGTGTCGGCGCCGAGTTCGGCTTCGCCCCGGGCTGGACCGCCAAGGTCGAATATCTCTACGTCAATCTGTCGAGCAACAACTTCACCATCACCGGCTTACCCAACGGTTACCATTTCGGAACGCTGCGCGCCGGCATCAACTATCACTTCTAAAGTGCAACAAGAAGATCATCCTGTCACAACCTCCCGGCCGTTCGCGGCCGGGATTTTTTTTACGCAACCACCAGATTGACCGCCTTGGGGCCTTTGCCCTTCTTGTCCGGTTCGACCTCGAAGGTGATGCGCTGACCTTCGGTCAGATCCTTCAATCCCGCTCGTTCCACCGCGGTGATGTGCACGAACACGTCGCGGCCGCCGTCATCGGGCTTGATGAAGCCGTAGCCACGTTCTCCGTTGAAGAACTTGACCGTCCCAGTATTGGCCATCGGGAAAACTCCTATCCCGTATTGCTCCGCCGCTACGCCATCAGCGTGTCGGCCGACCGGACATTCGCTGCCGGAAAGCTTGGCCACTTGAGCGGACATGGCAACTCGCCGATCCGCCTTTTAAAATATTTGAGGCCTTGTCACTCCGCCGCTACCATTCGCGGAAGCGGAACGTAAAGCCAGTCCTAATGGCTTTAAGCATAATACGGTTCCGTGCAAATTGCCTACGTTCAAATGGTAATTTTCCCGGAGTTCGTGCGGGGTCGCCCACACGCAAGGCCTGGCCTGCTTGGGCTCTTAGGGCTTGGGCGTCTCAAGTCTGAACCGGCCGGCGCCGCCCTGACCGAGTGGCTTTTCCAGTTCGGGAAGGATTGCCTTGAGTTCGCCAGCCAGCGTCCATGGCGGGTTGACGATCAGCAGGCCCGCCGAGTTCAGGGCGGCGCCGGCGGCCTGCGGCGCGACGCTGAATTCCAGACGCAGACATTTTCCCGGGGGGGCGCCGGTGCCCACCACCTCGGCGACATGCCGCGCGAGATTGTCGCTGGCACGGCGGCTCTTCACCGGGTACCACAGCAAATAGCTGCCGGTGGGCCACTTCGTGAAGGCATCGGAGAAGCCCGCGGCGATCCGCTCGAACTCGTCCTTCTGCTCGTAAGGCGGATCGATCAGCACCAGGCCGCGCCGCTCGTTCGGCGGCACGAAGGCCGGCAACGCCACCCAGCCATCGAGGTCGACGACGCGCGCCTGGGTGTCGCGCCGCAGCGCGTCGATCAGGCGCTTGCGCGCTTTCGGTTCGACTTCGCAGGCGGTGAGGCGATCCTGCGGCCGCAGCAGCGCCCGCGCGATCAGCGGCGATCCGGGATAGGCCCTGAGTTCGCGCTGCGGGTTGAAGGCCCTGACGATGTCGAGATAGGGCGCGACCAGCGGCAGGGTGGTTTCCGAAAATCGCGCCTGCATCACCCGGGCGACGCCGGTGAGCCATTCGCCGCCGCGCAGCGCTTCATCGCTGGTGAGATCGTAGACCCCTGCGCCGGCATGGGTGTCGATGACGCGAAACGGAGCCTGCTTGTCCTGCAGATAGGTGAGAATGCGCACCAGCACGATGTGCTTGATAACGTCGGCAAAGCCGCCGGCATGGAAGGCGTGACGGTAGTTCATGCATGACGGTTACGACATCAGGCGGCCAAAGTAACCCACGTCATTCCGGGATGGTGCGTTAGCACCAGACCTCAGATGTGCAATTGCACATCGGGGAATCTCGAGATTCCGGGTTCGATGCTCCGCATCGCCCCGGAATGACGGCGACTGGATTGCTTCGTCGCGTGCGTTCCGCGCAGTGACGGCTGAAACGCCCTTACCCGCCCCGGACCGGTGGCATCTCCACCTGGTCGCGTCGGCAGGCGCGGCGATCGATTTCCTCGCAGGCGCGGAATTGCAGATCCTTGCCCATGCAGATCCGCACTTCGCTGAGCCGGGTCTTGTCGCAGGTCACCGCGATCGCAGCGCTGCTCAGCCCGGGATTGGCCTTGATGAAGGCGTCCTCGATTTCGGCCGGCGCAACGGTCTTCGGCTCCGACAATTGCAGATATTCTTCGGGTATTTTGACGGCGGAGCGGGCCTTGCGGATGGTCTCGAAGTAGGCCCGCGCGCCCAGTCCCGAACAGGTGCCGTGCTTGTCCCACTCGGCAAAGATCAGCCCGGGCGCCGGCATCAGATCCAGCATCGACGACATGATATTGCGATCGAGCCGGGGCGATGGCCGCTGGCAATAATCGGGAAAGCCGTGCTCGTATTGGGGCCACAACCCGTGCACCACGAAGGAAAACGGCCGCCCGCCGCACTGGATCTGCGAACGTCCGCTGCCGCCGCGCTCCGATGCCGCCTCGCAGAACGAAGGCGACCATGACAGCGACAGCACGTAGAAATCGAACTCGCCGGGTGCATTTTGCCGGCGATCCTGCGCTGACACCGTCCCGGCGCCAGCCAGCGCCGCGAACGCCAGCAAGCCGAGCGAGATCAACGACCGTGAAATCCAGGCCTTCAAAGCCCAAGCCTTCGAAGCCGAAACCCGCGGAAAATCAGACATGCCTACGCCCCTATATCCAGACTGCGTGGCAGCCTAGCAGGAGGCTGGAACATTTCAAGAACAAAATAGGAAAGTCGAGAACAGCGGAGGCCGGGCTTGGAAATCAGGGCCGGGCGGCCTTGCAGCCGGGACTATAGGCCCAGTTGCGATCAAGCCCGGTCACGCACCATTCGACGCCCTGGCCGAAGCCGGCAAAACCGCCGTCCTCGATGATCGAATAGTGCACGGAGCGCAGCTTGCCGTCGCTCAGCATGACATCGGCGCTGCAGTAGCGGCGCGGAATATTGTCGGACTGCCAGGGCCGGAACGCCGTTTCATGGACCCGGCCATAGGCTGTGATCTGCAGCGCGGAATTCCAGAACTTGCTTTCCTTCTCCTCGAACTGCGAGGTGATGGTCCCCAGCGCGGCTTCGCACTCTTTCACGCGCCCGTCATAGCGCGGGCCGAACAGGCCGAAATTCAGCTCTGCCGGATTGGCTGCATCGGCGGTGTGGCCGAATGCCAGCAGTCCGAACAGGATACCGGTCCCGGCCGCAAGACCGAGTTTTTTCAACGATGTGATGAGGTCGCGCATGGGCAGTCCGCCGGTGATCCAACTGGCGGACGGTGCCGCGAAGCCCGCACGCGGTCAAGTGCAACGCGGCAACACCCTGCCGATAAGTCCGTGTCGGACCATCCGCCGTTCTTTTCTTGGCCATGGTTGCGCTTTAAGGTGTCGGCCAACAAAATGGAGTCTGCGATGCGAATGACTGGAGCCGCGTGCCTCGTTGCCATATGCGGGGTGCTGGCGTGCGCGCCGGCGCGGGCCGATTCCGGGCTGCCGTGGTTCGATACCGTGCCGCCGTTCAAGGGCAACGACACCGGCGGCATTATCGCCTATCCGCTGGCGACCCAGACGGATGTCCGTCAGCTCGCCGTCGACCACTGCGGGACTTATGGCAAAGTAGCGAAATTCCTCGCCGTTGACCGACAATATGGCGGCTACATTTCGTTCGCCTGCCGCTGGGTGCCGTATGGCGGCACTGAACGGCCGCTGCGCACCAGATACTGAGCCGGCCATCCCATCCAACCGAACCTAATTCGCTGGGAGTGCGGAGCATGACGCGGCTGTTTCTTTCCATTTGTCTGACGATCTGTCTGCTGGCGCTGTTGCCGGTGCTTGATGCCCGCGCGGTCGAAATGCCTATTCGCAAGGCGGGCCTGTGGGAAATGAAGGTGGTGCGGACCGGTTCTCCGATGCCGGAGATGACCATGCAGCATTGCACCGACGAGAGCACCGACAAGGAGATGAGCTCGACGTTCTCGCCGATGGCGAAGGACATGTGTTCCAAGCAGGATATCCAGAAGACCGCGACCGGTTACGTCACCGATTCCGTTTGCAACGTCGGCGGCATGTCGATCACCTCGCATTCCGACATCACCGGCGATTTCAATTCCGCCTACACGGTCAAGTCGAAATCGCACAACGAGGGTGGCTCGGCCAATCTGCCGCGCGACTCGACGACGACGATCGAGGCGAAGTGGTTAGGGGCCTGCAAGCCCGACCAGAAGGCCGGCGACATCGTGATGCCCGGAGGCGTCAAGATGAACGTCAAGGACATGGAAAAGCTGAAAGCCTTGATACCGAAATCGAACATGCCGAAATCGAACTGACGGCGTTCGCTGATAGCGCTTCGGACGGCTGCATGGTTCGAGACGCGCGGTTGCCGCGCTCCTCACCATGAGGTCCTCATCCTGAGGAGGCGCGAAGCGCCGTCTCGAAGGATGGCCACGACACGGTATCGGAACACGCCCCTACACCGGCACCCGCACCGTCGCGCGAAGCCCGCCCATCGGACTGTCCCCGAGCGTGATGTCGCCGCCATGCGAGCGCGCGATGTCGCGGGCGATCGCAAGGCCGAGCCCGGTGCCGCCTTCGTCCTGGTTGCGGGCGCCGTCCAGCCGCAGGAACGGCTTGAACACCTCCTCGCGCATGCCAGGCGGAATGCCCGGTCCGTCGTCGTCGATCGTCACGGTCAAATAACGGTGATCGCGGTGGCCGGTGATCGAAATCGCGTTGGCGTGCCGCGCCGCGTTGGAAACCAGATTGGCGAGGCAGCGCTTGAACGACGCCGGCTTCACCGTCACCACCGGCAGGCCGCGAAACGCCACGGTCGCGGCATGGCCGTTGCGCTCGGCGTCACTGCGCAATTCCTCCAGCGCCAGCGTCATGTCGGTCGGCTGCGCGTGCTCGCCGCTGTCGCCGCGCGCGAAGGCGAGATAGTCCTCCAGCATGCCGGACATCTCATCGACATCCTTGCGCATGCCGTCGACTTCCGGACTGTCGCCGATCAACTCCAGTTCGAGCTTGAACCGGGTCAGGATGGTGCGCAGGTCGTGCGACACGCCGGCCAGCATCGCGGTGCGCTGTTCGATCGAGCGCTCGATGCGAGATTTCATCTGGAGGAAGGCCTGCGCGGCGCGGCGCACTTCCCGCGCCCCGCGAGGGCGGAAGTTTGGCGCTTCGCGGCCCTTGCCGAAGCTTTCGGCGGCGTCGGCAAGGCGCAGGATCGGCTTGATCTGGTTGCGCAGGAACAACACCGACACGATCAGCAGAATCGACGACGTGCCCACCATCCAGAACAGGAAGATCTCCGAATTCGAGGCATAGGCCGCGCTGCGCTGGGCGAAGATGCGCATGACGGCGTCGTCAAGCTGAATGCGGATTTCCACCAGGTTGGAGCGGCCGACGGTATCGATCCAGAACGGCTTGCCGATCTGCCGGCCAAGCTGCACCGAAAGCGTCTGGTCGAGCAGCGAGAAGAACGGCTTGGGGCCGGGCGGGGGCAGGTCGCCGACGGGCAGGAAATCCACCACCAGCTGCAGCCGTTGCGCGATGCGGCGCAACTGCGCGCGGTCCTTGTCCTGCGGATAACCCTTGTAGACGTCGATCAGGCCGGCGACGTCCTGCACCACCGCGGCCGACAGCCGCCGCGTCACCGTGTTCCAGTGCCGCTCCATGAACACGAACGCGACCACCGTCTGCAGGATCACCATCGGCACGATCATGATCAGCAGCGCGCGGGCATAGAGCCCGGTCGGCATCCAGCCCTTGAACGCGTTGCCCATCCAGCCGTTGGCCGCCGAGACGCGGCCCGCGGCGGTGCGGATCATCGTAAGGCCGGTGTCGAGCGTGCTCATCAGGCAAGGTTCATTGGAAATACCTCAAGGCGAGGCGACAAGGCGATAGCCGATGCCGCGCACCGCCTGCAGGAACAGCGGGTTGGCGGGATCGCGTTCGATCTTGCGCCGCAGACGGTTGATCTGCACGTCCACCGCACGCTCGTTGACGGTGCCGTCGCCGGTGAGCGCGCTGCGCGGCACGGTCTCGCCGCGCGCGACGGCGAGAATGCGCAGCATCTCGCGTTCGCGATCGGTGAGATGAATGGCCTCGTCGCCCTGGCGCAGTTCGCCGCGGTCGAGGTGATAGACGTAGGGTCCAAACGCGGCCTGTTCCAGCGTCTCCACCGGCGGCGGCGCGGCGCGCTTGAGGATATTGCCGATCCGCAACACCAGTTCGCGCGGCTCGAACGGCTTGGCGACATAATCGTCGGCGCCGATTTGCAATCCCTCGATCCGGCTCTCGGCTTCATGCCGCGCCGTCAGCATGATGATCGGCACCGACGAGGATGTGCGGATGAAGCGGGCGAGATCGAACCCGGTTTCGCCGGGCATCATCACGTCGAGGATCAAGAGATCGAAATGCAGGCCGAGCAGCTTGGCGCGGGCGTCGCTGGCGCTCAGCGCCGTGGTGACGCGGTAGCCTTCGCCGCAGAGAAACCGCGACAACAGATCGCGGATGCGGCGATCGTCGTCGACCAGCAGCAGGTGCGGGGCGTCGTCGGCCGGTTGCGTCGGCCTTCGGACGAGGGTTGCAGCCTGGGCCACGATCACTCCTTTGCGGTTGCGTTGGGGGGGCTAAGGATCGTTTGCAGCACCTTGTCGGGATCGTCCTGATCGATCATCGCCCGCAGGAACTGCCGGACAATGTCCGCGCCCGGTGGCCCGATGTCACTCAGCGCGTGGTTGATGCGGTCGGTCTGGAGGCCCGCGAGCTTGCCGACCAGCGCCTCACCCTTTGCGGTGGCAAAAAGAAGGCGCTGCCGCCGGTCGTTATTGCCGGTTTTCTGCACGATATACCCTTCGTCGAGCAACTGCTTGAGAACCCGTCCCAGCGATTGCTTGGTAATGCGCAGCACGTCCAGCAAATCGGCCACCTTCAAGCCGGGATAACGGTGGACGAAATGCATGACACGGTGATGCGCCCGTCCGAACCCGAAAGCCTCCAGCTCATGATCGGCGTCACCGACGAAATCGCGGTAGGCGAAGAACAACAGCTCGATGATATCCCAGCGCAAATCGCCGGGCCGGGGGTTGGGGGAGCGCCCTTCGGTGGCCCGCGAATCATGGTCGGGCGATGGGCCTGAGAAATTTATGTCAGCCATATTGACGTATCTTGGGTTCAATGTTACAAAATTATCAGCGGCGACGAAATATTAAGTCGTTGGCCGCCGATAATGACGGCAGGAGAAAGCTAGCAATGGCGGCGAAAGCCGGGAATTTGTCTACCGTGCGTTGTCGAGCGGCATTTCGGCAAACATACTGGACTTCCGCCTTCCACAAAAGCATCTCCTTGGAGATGTGATGATGGAAACCGGCTACAGAGCTGGTGCAGGTGAAGGCCAGCCGTATTAAACAGCGCCACGGCGCGCGGGCGCACCAGCTGCGCCAATCCGGGAGAAAGCCCATGGGAGTTTCGTTCGATAAAATCGATGGCGTCATCTGGTACGATGGCAAGCTGGTGCCATGGGGCGACGCCAACGTCCATGTCCTGACCCACGGGCTGCATTACGCCAGCTGCGTGTTCGAGGGCGAGCGCGCCTATGGCGGCAAGATCTTCAAGGGCACCGAGCATTCGGAGCGGCTGAAGAATTCCGGGCGCATCCTGGATTTCGAGATTCCGTGGTCGGTCGCCGAGATCGACGCCGCCAAGCAGCTGGTCATCGACAAGAACAACCTGCCGGATGCCTATGTCCGCCCGGTCGCCTGGCGCGGCTCGGAGATGATGGGCGTGTCGGCA
>DATHHQ010000477.1:0-13529 GCA_035490095.1 Bradyrhizobium sp. | reverse complement strand
CGTCCTCCAGCGATCCCTCGTAGCGGTCTGACCACAAGTGGTTGCCCGTTGCCGCCTCGACCAGCTGTGCCGTCAACCGCAGGCGCTGGCCGGCCCGGCGCACGCTGCCTTCGACGAGATAGCGCACGCCCAGCCGCTCGCCGATAGTCCGTTCATCGAGCTTCTCGCCGCGAAACGAGAAGGACGAGTTGCGGGCGATCACGAACAGCCACGAGACACGCGACAAGCCCGTGATCAGGTCGTCGGTCAACCCGTCGGCAAAGAAAGCCTGCTCGGGGTCGCCGCTCATGTTCTGGAATGGCAGGACGGCGATTGACGGCTTATCGGGCAGGGCAAGGCGCGACGCGCCGGCATCGAGAACGTCGAGCTTGGTCGCGAAGCCCTCTGCGTCAAGATCCCAGTCGAGCCGCTCGAAGCCCGGCCGGCGGTGGGCAACCGCTTCCGTTAGCAGGGACAGATTGTGGTCGGACGGCACCTGCACGCCCGATGCCCAGCGGCTCACCACCGACTTGTCGACCCCGACAGTCTGCGCTAGCCGGCCACGGCTCAGGTTGAAGGTCTTCAGCACCAGACCCAACTTGAGTGCAAAGTCGGCGATCGCCATGCCGTAGTTTTGCGCGCGCCGGGGACGGTTCGCAACCTCGGCGCAACCCCGGGCGCCGTCTGCCGCAACTCCCCTGGACCAACGCGACATGCAACAGAGTTCTACTGCCAAGGAGACGGGCATGTCCGACTCAATCCTCGCTTTCGAAGGCCAAACTTCTCGGCAACGCGTCGTGAAGCTGACGCGCGCCGCAGGCGCGTCTCGCTGTTTGTCGGCATCCTCGTCCGCCGTCAGGTGAGAAACCGTCATGCCATCAGGCTAGGCCTCAAGCGTGCCCGGCCTAGGGTAAGCCTGATAGCTGCCGCCTTGTCGGTGTCATGCCCGGCGATGGGCAATGAGTTGATCGGCTACAAGGGTGATCGCCTAAAAGGCTCGGTCTCTTGCATCCATCAAAACATCATTCACGATCTCATTGGGCGCATTACCGAAGAGGAAAACTATATTTACGTCCTGAGGGTCTATCTACAACAAGGATACTGTCTGCAAGAGGACATTCCGACGATCCTGGCAAAGCCAATGGCCGACCATACGTTCCGGACCTGGGATGGACATGAAGCTGAAATCTGGGAAACAATCCTGAGGTTTGATCATGGCGATGGATCGAGTGACGCCTTGAGATCCTTCAGTATCGTATTTCCGAAAGAGATGGAGCAAAGCTTCAGTGACTGAGAGAGACAAGACAGGTGCCACTGGTTCGAAGATGAGGGCGACTCCGGGTAAGCGGTCGCATCTGGCCCATCGCGGAAAAGATGTCAGGCGATGGTGTCGTGCACGGCGCCAGATATCGTGATGCCCGCCAGTGCCGCCTCGGCCTCCAGCCGCGCCGCCGCGCTCGCTGTTGGCAATTAGTCTTTGGTCGTGCGGTGGAAACTGAAATCGAAAACGGACCGCGCTACGCCTCCCAAAGAGCGCGGCTCAGCTGCCGAGGCGGTCAGCGGCAGAGATTTTCGGGGCTCCCAGGCGTAGTGGTTTCCCGAGCTGTTTTGTAAGCCCCACGTCAACACTGCGGACGCTGGCTGCCTACACATCGTTTGCGGTTGCTGCGATTGGGCGGCCCCGCGTCATTGGCGCAGATCGGTTCAAACTCCAAATGATACGTGCTTGACATCATATATTCAAAATTATTATCATCATACTTATGAATGATCGCCAGCAGACTACAGACCGGTCAACGCGCCCCGCCGATCTGGCGAACGACGCACGCTATCGGTCGAGTACGTTCAAGCTCAGTGAGGACGGCATTCCGATGCGCGCCGCGCCGGCACCTCTGGCGCGCCGTTTCGAGCAGATCTGCGCGTCCATTATCGCGGAGGCGCTCGCTGGATCCGATATCGTGCAGATTGAATTCGCCGCACTCGTATTCATCGCGGACGTGCCGGGCATAGAGCAGTGGCGGCTCGCTGAGGCCGTGGGAATCGATCGCAATAGCGCCAGCCTGGTCGCTGACCGGCTGGAACGTAAGAGGCTTGTCAAACGACGCATCAATGGCACCGATAGGCGCGCCCGTGAACTTCATATAACGGCAAAAGGCAAACTCGCGTTCGAAGTGCTGTGGCAAAGGGTACGTGCCGCCAACGCGCGCATCCTTGCGCCGCTATCGGCTGCCGATCAGGCGCTCTTCATCAATCTCCTAATCAAGTTGATCGAGGGCAACAGCAATCACGCACGCCCCGGTGCCGGCCGGCGGAAGCGCGGCTCGGAACAGGCGCAGACCAAGCGGGAGGGTCGACAATGATGGCACTGAAATGGCTATGCGCGTCGGCGGTCGTGCTCGATTTGGCGCTCCTCGATCCGGCCGCTGCACAAAAGAAACACGGTCCGGGTGTAACAGACAACGAGATTAAGATCGGCCAGACCATGCCCTATAGCGGGCCAGTTTCGGCAGCGAGCGTCATTGGCAACGCCGAACTCGCCTATTTCCGCATGCTTAACGAGCAAGGTGGCATCAACGGCCGCCGCGTCTCTCTTATATCACTCGACGATGCGTTCTCGCCGCCAAAGACGCTGGAGCAGACCCGCCGCCTGGTAGAGCAGGAGCAAGTGCTGGGGCTCATGGGAAGTTTCGGCACGCCGACCAATACAGCGGTCCAAAAGTACCTTAACCAGCGCAACGTGCCGCAGCTCTTCATTCAAGCTGGCGCGTCGCGTTGGAATGATCCCGTTCATTTCCCCTGGACGATGCCGTTGGTCGTACTGCTGCGCACGGAGGCCAAGGCCTTCGGCAGCTATATCTTGCGCAACAATCCGAAGGCCCGCGTCGCGATCCTTTATCAGAATGACGATTTCGGGAAGGACTATGTTGAGGGGCTTAAAGAACGATTCGGTGGACAAGCCATGGAGAGGATCGTAGCGATCGCGAGTTACGAGCTGCTCGATCCTACCGTGGATTCACAGATCATCGCGCTGAAGGCCTCCGGCGCCGACACGCTGCTCATCGCGGCATCACCAAAATTCGCCGCCCAGGCGATCCGCAAAGTCTTCGACATCGGCTGGCATCCAACCCGATTCGTAGCGCAGGTCTCGACATCGCCTGCCGCGGTGTTCAGCCCGGCCGGATCCGAAAAATCGATCGGCGTGATCTCAGTGACTGCCACGAAGTCAGTGAGTGATCCGCAATGGGAAAGCGACCCCGAGTATCAAACGTGGCTTGCGTTTATGCGTAAATACTATCCGGACGGGAACGTCTCGGACCAGTTCACTCTGGATGGATATGGCAATGCCGTTCTCTTCGCCGAGGTATTGCGCCGCTGTAGTGACGATTTGACCCGCGAAAACTTGATGCGGGTGGCCACGCATCTCAAAGCCATGTGGACACCCTCTCTTTTGCCCGGGGTCACTTTGAACACGAGCCCGACCGACTATAACCCCTTGAAACAAATGCGCCTTCAACGGTTCGGTGGCCGCCAATGGGAGCTGTTCGACGGTCTCATCGAGGAATAAGAAGCCCGGTCCTTCGAGAGGAAGCAGTCGATACGTGGTTCGGGAGCGGCTTCCAGTCGGGTGGAATGCACACTGCGGATACCGCCGAGGGCTACACTTAAACGACAGGGAGGGAGCGCAATGTCTCAATCGACGACAAGCGAGATAGCAGGCTCACTGTCGGCACCATTGATGTTGCTGATCAACGGCTTCATGGGATCACAGGTGGTCCACGTCCCGGCCGAGCTTGGCGTCGCTGACCCGCTCGCGGATAGCGCGAAAACTGCTGAGGCGTTGGCACAGCAAAGCGGGACGCATGCTCCCTCGCTCCATCGCCTACTGCGCGCGCTAGCAAGCCTGGGCTTACTCGACGAGGTCGAACCGGGCCAGTTTGCGCTGACGGCGCTGGGCGCCCAGTTGCGCACCGCCGTGCCGGGCTCGCTGCGCAATCGCGCCCTGCTGTTCGGCGGTGAGCGGCACTGGCGGTCGTGGGGCGAACTGCTCCGAAGCGTCCGGACCGGCGAGACAGCGATGCAGCACCTCTATGGAATGGGCGGCCCCGCCCCACCATTTGGCGATAGAGCCCGAGCGACTTGGTCGGCCGCGCCAACACGATGGCGCCCGCCTGGTCAGCCGCCCCCCGACCACTTCCGGCCGCACCCAATGCACTTTTGAGAGCTTAAGAGGAGACCCGAACCGGCTATCGCGAGGCGGCGGCTCGGCCAGCGGCATCTTGGGCACCTGCGCGGCGCCAGCACTCCGGCCAGGCGCTTCAGTTCTCGATCGTTCATGCCGGTGCCGGCGCGACCAGCATAGTGCAGGCGTCCATCTTCGGTGTAGTAGCCGAGGAGCAAGGCGCCGATGTGCCGCCGGCTTCCCTCGGGGTCGGTCCAGCCGACGACCACGAACTCCTCTCGATTCAGGCACTTGGACTCGAGCCACAGGCCGCGATTGCCAGGCATGTAGGGCTGCTCGAGCCGTTTCGAGATGACGCCCTCGAGACCCATCTCGCAAGCATGCTTGCGGACGCCGGGGCCATTGCCCACGACGTGGTCGGTGAAGTGCAATCCAGGAGAGCCGCCTGGGCGAAGAGCGGATGCAGGCGTTGCTTGCGTTCGATCAACGGCAGCGCCGCAGTGCTCTTGCCGTCCAGATAGAGAGGTCGAAAGCGAAGAAGACTAGGCTGTTCGTTCGTCCCTGATCCATGGCGGCCTGCAACAGACCGAACGATGGCACGCCGTCAGTGCGTAGCGCGCAGAGTTCGCCGTCGATGTAGGCCGTCTTTGCCCGCAGCGCGCGAAGGGCTGACACGGTGTAGGGATACAGATTTGACCAATCGAGGCCGCTGCGCGTCAGGAGCTGGACCTTGCCGTGGTCCAGGCGTGCATGCATGCGGTAGCCGTCGTATTTGATCTCATGCAGCCAGTCCGAACCAGCCGGCGCTTCATCGGCGAGGCGCGTGAGCTGCGGCTTGATCCATTTGGGCGGCCGATATGTCGTTCCCACGAAAGCAATTGAGCACATTTGAGCGGTCAAGGCATCGCCCCGACATGGCCACGACAGTCCCCATTCGAAATCTGTTTAGATGCTCGATGGCAAAGTGCGGCAGGCCTTTTCCGGGGGCAAACAGCGTTACGATAGCGGGTAAAACATGAAACGACGGTCGACAATTGCATTCCTTATCGCAGTGGCCTGCATCGAGCACGCCGCTGCACGGGACGCCCAGCGCCCTACTACCATCCCCGTGAAGCCGGTCGTTCTCGGCGAGAGCCACTACGACGGCGAATGGGGACCGCAGCCGCACGACTTCACCATACGCAAACAGGCGTATTGGGCGGTACTTTCGGGCGCCGCCGGCCATGCCTACGGTGCAAAAGGCGTGTATGACTGGGCAGATCCCGCTGCCATGAACTACGTGAGCGCCGCGCAGATGAAGCATGTCAGCGATCTTTTCACGATACGCCCTTGGCACCGGCTCGCTCCTGACCTGAGCGGTGCGGTAATGACCGACGGTGCCGGCGCCGGCGTCGACTATGCGGCTACCGCGCGCGCAAGCGATGGAAGCCTGGTGATCGCCTATGTCCCGACCGGTCGCATGGTAACCATCAACATGAACCAGCTCTCGGGTCCGGTGACGGCGCGCTGGTTTGACCCGACCAACGGACGATTCACGGCGATCTCCGTGAGGCTGGCCAACAGCGGCAGCCGCAGCTTCACGACGCCGGGCAAGAATGCGATTGGCCATAGCGATTGGGTTCTCGTGCTCGAGACGAGCGGCGCGAGCTCGCCTGTATCAGCGGGTTCTGCCAGCTTTCCGCTAAAAGTCAGCAGCAACGGTCGTCACTTCATCGACAGAAACAACAAGCCGTTTTTCTATCAGGCAGACACGCCGTGGTGGATGATCTGGAGGGGGAGGCCGCCCGACATCCGCGCGTATCTCGATAATCGCAAGGCACGCGGATTTAACACGCTACAAGTCATGGTTTTACCGGCCGGTACGCCACCTGCGGGCAATGTCGACAATGCACCTGACATCAACGGCAACCGTCCGTTCCCCGACGGCAAGCTCCTCGACGTTGCGTCCGTGAATGAGGCGTACATGAAGCACGCCGATCAAGTGATTAGTCAGGCGACCGACGCGGGATTCTACCTCGTGCTCTCGCCAGCATGGTTCGGCTCGAAGGGCGAAGACTACGAGCGACACATCAACGAGCGCAATGCAGCAGCCTGGGGCCGATACCTCGCCAGCCGCTACCGGAAACATCAGAACATCGCCTGGATTATGGCTGGGGACAGTAATGCCGAGGGAAAGACGAATGCAGTGCGCGCCATGGCAAACGCCTTCAAGGCCATCGCACCGCATCAGCTTGTGACGGCACATGCGGAGGTGCGGTCGAGCTCACAGCAGTACAACACGGAAAGCTGGCTCGATTTCAACATGGCCTACGACTACACGTGGGGGGGTGCATGGGTCTACCCGCAGGTGCAACGCGATTACACCGGGCAATAAGGGCGACCCGGGCGGGCGGCAACCGCTCGCGCCATTGCTTTGGCGTCGACCATTCGACAGCTTATGGTGGCAGGCTTCGTCTCCCAACATGCGCTGACGGATGACTTGAACCGAAGGGGGATACCAGCCGCCCGTGGCGGTGACTGGCATCGCAATTCCAAAGCAAGGGTGTTGAGGCGCCTCGGGTTGGCCGGCAACGGCGTCAAGGGACTGGCAGTCAAGAAGGCCGCGGATGTGCGAGCTGAGGCCTTGGCCCAGACAATTCATAAACTTCGAAAAGCAGGCCTCCCCGCTAGGGTCATCGCGCGCGAGTTGAACCTGCGAGAGGTAGCCACGGCACGCGGCGGCAGATGAAACAAGGCCAGCGTTAATCGAATACTGAACCGCCTGAAGAGGCTGGAGCCTTCGTCGCGAACTGCTTTCGCCGCCGAAGGCAATATCGCCGAGGAATCTTAGATCGCCACGGTATCGACTTTAGGGCCTTTTTTCTGTCCGCAGAATCGATTTAGCCCTCGGCTGGTAGGTACTCCAGACCCTAGAAGACGGACATTGTGTCAACTTTTAACTCCGCGGGCTCTTCTCCTCAGTCCCCGATGGCGGCTCAGGCCCAGCCGAGTTCCTTCATCGCCCAGCCCGCATTCCAGATCTTCGTCATGTGGCGGATTTTGTCGCCATCGAAGTCCATTGAATAGACGTAGTCAGAACTCGTGCGCTTGCCGGTTGGCGGTGGTCCACCCTGGCCGGTATGGGTGCCGGAGAATATCGCATAGGCGGTCACGTTGGCGCGCTTATCATCCGTGGCGAAAGCTTTCAGATCATAGCGGCCGTCCGGCAGCATCTTCATCAGGCCCTGCATCCAATCGGCGTATGCCTGCAGGGTCCGTACATCGGCGAGCGGCTCCGCCTGAGCGGAGAAGGTAGCGTCGGGCTTGCAGTAGGCCTTGCACGCCTCCCAGCCTTTGCCCGCCTCGCATGTTGAATCGAAGGGGGATAACAGGTGCCCTCGGCGGTCGGTGGCATCGCAGCTCCATGAGGAGGCTGCTTACGCGCCTCCGCCAACTCACGTCGAAACATGGTGGAACCGACAATAGCCTTGCAGTGAAGCGAGTCGCGGACATGCGAGCTGAAGCCTTGCGCTCGACAATTCTTGAAGTCCGGACAGCGGGCTTTGTCTCGGGCAAGGCCATCGCGCGAGAGTTGAACGCGCGAGGGATACCAACGGCAGCGGGCAGCAAATGGCACCAACCACTGTTACGCGACTGCTGGAGCGCCTTGACAGGCTCGATCGTGTCTCGCGCAGCCGAGATCGACGCCAGGGCCGTTTTTCTGCCCGTGGAATCGATTAGCCCTCTGCCGATAGGCGGGTGACTCCCAACCCTAGACAACGCTCCAAGAGTTAGATTTTGACTCTGAGGCTATGGCCATACTGTGACATTACTCTTGCCCCCTTGTTTTGTGAACGGCTCTAGGTTCCTATATGTGCATGGGCTTGGAGCCCGGTGAAAATCCGGGTGGCTATTCCGGCCGCCGATCCGCCGGACAACGCAACTGACTGACCTGCCCGACCGTTTGTCGCGCGTCTCACTTGCGGACCGAGAAAACCAATGTTTGTCGTTGCGGCCGCTTCACAGCGCCCATGCGCGACCGTCACCTGTCCAAGGTCACGGTTGAGATCGAATCCATTTGGTCGCGATGCTGGCTTGAACGTCCTAAGCATCGCTCCCCGCAGCCCACACCACGGAGCCCAAATACTTAGCACCGTCAACTTGTACGACGCGCCATGAAGATATGGTCACGCGCTGTTGATCCTCCCAGCACCAAACAGAACCACGCGTGCGCTCGGCAATTTGTCATTGGCTTCTTCGCCTTCGTCCTGCTTGCCATAGCGGGGGTTAGCGTTGCCCTCCCCTTGCTCGACCGAGCGGGCATGCTGCCGCCGCCGCCGCTTACGGCCAACGCCTGTATCGACGAAAAATTCAAGTTCCTCGCCGAAAACGACCTTGGCGATGTCGACCTGATCGCCGTGGGCTCTTCGGTGACGTGGCGAAATCTTGATATGACGGCCTTCAAAAAAGCGGGGCTGGCGAAACGACCGCTAAACGCTGCGCCTTGCTATCTTCACCTAAGCGAGACCGTGTCCTACACCGCTTTTCTGCTGAAAGGTATTCCGACGGTCAGGACAGTGGTGTCAGTGATGGCACCGCGCGACTTCGATCAATGCGCCAAGCCCAGGGAGGACTTCTTCCCAGCAACTCTCGCAGCGGCCTACGTCTTTAACGGTATGCCAGCGTTGCCCATCTACCTTGCGAACTCCAAGCCCGACAAATTCGTGCGGAGCGTGCTACGCATCAAAGGGCTGCGGAAAAACGAGATGCTGATGGACGATTACGGCAGCTCTTTCATGCGGCAGCCCCGGACGTGGCTGCCCGAGCCCGTGCTGGCCGACAAATGCTTTGAAGCCCTCGCCGAGCTTGAGAGGGTGGTTGAGGAGGCGGGCGCCACACTGATCGTGGCTACGGTGCCCCTCCAGCCGGAATGGCAGGCGCGGTACGATCCGAAGGGAACGCTTATTAATTCATTTGAGGAGCGCGTTCGAAGCGCCCTCACGGCTCCCTCGACATTGTTCATTCGTGGATCGCAGTCCGCTACCGAATCACTGCGGCATGGCGATGCCGTGCACTACATATGGGACAGCGCCGTCAAATACTCGGCTCTTCTGGCCAACGAGATTGCTGCGCAGCCGTTGTACGGGCGAGGTTCTCGTTAGCATTGTGTCGTCACACCATTTCTCCTAGCCGGCCGACGGGGTCGTGGGCAATGTTGTTCAACTCGTACGAATTCATCCTGGCATTCCTGCCTGGCACGCTCGTCCTGTTTTTTACGATAGCGCGCCACGACAGGCGGGCGGCGCGCTGGTTTCTGCTGGCCGCGTCATTTGCCTTCTATGCGTGGTGGAACCTCGAATATGGCCTGCTGATCGTCGCCACCATCGCCGTCAATTTCGCGTTCGGTCGTACGCTCCAGAAGCTTGCAGAACGCCGCTCGGGCGCAGCCAAGGTCTTGTTGACGGTCGCGGTTGGCGCCAACCTGGCACTGCTGGGCTATTTCAAGTACCGCGATTTTTTCGTCGAGAACGTCAACGGCCTCACCGGCTCAGACTGGGCGCTCGCGCACGTTGTGCTGCCGCTGGCGATCTCCTTCCATACGTTCCAGCAGATTGCCTACCTGGTCGATTCATGGCGCCGCAAGGTCGAGCAGCCGTCGTTCGGGACCTATGCGCTGTTCGTGCTGTTCTTCCCGCAGCTGATCGCGGGTCCGATCGTGCACCACTGGCAGCTGCTGCCGCAACTCGAGGATGGGCGCATCTACCGCTTCAACCACGCAGCGTTTGCCGCCGGGCTTTCCTTCTTCGTCCTGGGTCTCGCCAAGAAGCTCCTGATCGCCGATCCGCTGTCGTCGGTGTCGGACCCGATCTTCAACCAGTCCCTGACCGGACCGCCGACCCTGTCGCAGGCTTGGGTCGGCCTTTTGGCCTATACGCTGGGACTCTATTTCGACTTCTCCGGCTATTCCGACATGGCGATCGGCTTGGCCCGCATGTTCGGCATCCGCCTGCCCTACAATTTCGACTCGCCCTACAAGGCGACCTCGATCATCGACTTCTGGCGGCGTTGGCACATCACCCTGTCGAACTGGTTGCGCGACTACCTCTATATCCCGCTGGGCGGCAGCCGCCGCGGCCCGGCCAGGCGGTACGTCAATCTGCTGGTCACCATGCTGCTGGGCGGATTGTGGCATGGCGCGGCGTGGACCTTCGTCATCTGGGGCCTGTTGCATGGACTCTACCTCATGATCAACCATGGCTGGCGCGCGTTGCCTGGGCGCACGGCATCGCGCCTGTTGCCGCGACCGGCGGCGTGGCTGTTGACGTTCGCCGCGGTGGCCTTCGCCTGGGTGTTCTTTCGCAGCCCGACGTTTGGCCACGCGCTGGCGATGGTCGAGGGCCTGGCCGGGATGAACGGGCTGCATTCCGACGCGCTCGCCCCCGTGTTCGGTACGGGCAAGGCGCTAGTGTTGGGCATCGCGCTGATGGTGGCGATGCTGATGCCCAACACCCAGACGCTAATCGACGTGTCGGGGCGCGATGACGCCGCAGGCGGTCCTTGGCGCCTGCGCTGGCAGCCGACGCTTGCGTGGTCAGCGGTGCTGGCGACCCTTTTCTTGGTTTCCTTCACGCAAATGTCTACTCGTCGCGAGTTCGTTTACTTTCAGTTCTGAAGGTTTGGCACGTCACGAGCGCGCGTCTCAAGAAAGTCCGCATCACTACCCGGACAACAGCAACGGATCTGGTTGGCGAGGCGACGCAGCCGTCGGCACGGCGCTTCGTCCGGGGCTTCTTCGCCACGCTCTGCTTGGCGTCGCAGGCTTCCTGACGTGAACCCCTTACTTCCAGGACCAGCTAAACTGACGCCAGCACTGCAATGACTCAGTGGCTATCGGCAAAGCGGTTCTCTAACCATCGGCCTACAAGAAACAGACATACCGCGGCGATGCCCAAACCTATCCATAACGGCGCCCCTTCTATCGCTGCCGTCAATCGCGCGGGGCCAGCGGCCTGAATCGCCTCCGCGTTGTGTCCCAACAACACGGATATAGGCTTGGAAGCCCAGTAGCCCTTTTCCCACCACGCGGCTAAGTCGGCCAGCAGCGCACCCACGAGGCCTATCGTCGCCAGGGGCGCGCCTATTCATTGCGCCAATGCTCCAATTCTCGATAACCAACGGCTCAATGCGACACCTCTATCGCGTCCAAGCGCTCGACACCGATTTATCACCGGTTTACCGGGCGCGACGTGACCACAGGGTGGCGATGGTGGTGCCGCGGATACAAGGGCTGTCAGGCCGCCAGCAACCTCGATACCAGGGCCGGCGCCCAGCGGTCACGGCCGGCAGGGGTCCGCACGCCTGGGCGCTCAGGCACCGCGGCGCTGCGATAGCGGTGCTGTAGAAATTGCCCGGATCGTCTCGGCAATACTCTCCCTCACCGTCGGATTTTGAATCGCCAAGTATGCGTGGACCAGCTCTAAGGTTTCTCGTGTGTACAACGCCACCTTGGCCGTTGGGCGAGGGCCCTCGAAGAAAAACGACGGCGGAACGTCCAGTGCCTTAGCAACATCGACCAGGCGGCTCGCAGCGATGCTATTAATCCCGACTTCGTATTTCTGGACCATTTGAAACGACAGGCCAACGGCGGCCCCGAGGGTCTCCATGCTCATGCCGAGGAGTACCCGGCGCTGACGAATGCGCAGTCCGACGTGAACGTCGATGGGATCTGGACTCGGCATGATCCAGTGCTGCTCCCCGTTGCCGGTGTGAAAGCCGCCGACCAGTCTGGCGGTGTGGTCCCGCGTTGGAATGCGGGGGCAACCCAACGCGGGGCCGGCCGCGGGCGTCGGCCTCCCACGTAATTGGGACGCACGGCGGCGTTGAATTAAGACACGGTGTTCGCGACGACCGCGTGCGATAGCTGTGACATTACCGACCGTCCGGTTGCGGCTACGATACGCGAAGGCACACCGCAGAGAGGCAATCCACTAAGCCGCCAGCAACCGCGATACTTGCATAGGTTGCCAAGTCGATCTGCCTGCCGGAGTGCGCACCGCGAGATTCCAACGCCTGGGCGATGGCCGAGAACTTAGGCGGCCAGCATGTGACAAATGCCGTCCAGAACCCAAAGTAGAGCCATCCAAAGCAGCAGGCCGGGGATTGCGACGAGCAGGGCCGCAGCAAAGGCGTTTCCAGACCGGGGCAGCGGCGGGTATTTGGCGCGGGCGCTCCACACAGAGGTTGTGAGGGTTCTCGCCCGTCGCTCGTCCCACACATCCGTGGCGTGCCAATACTTGGTCGATGTAGGGCCGCCCATGAGCTTAGATACGGGGAGCATATTCATGCAGATCCAACGTTCTATCGGCCCGGCAGTTGCGTGATGGCTGCGGCTAGATTTTGCAGCGCGGCTTCAGCGGTATGAACAGCCCGAAATCGGGCGATGGTTACCCAAAACGTTACCCAAGACATGGCAAAAGCCCAACGACAGAGAAAGACGGCGTGGCGGCCGCACGCACCTGGATCCTCGATCAGTTCGATGCCGAGCGCAGCCGCTGGATGCTGTGGCTGCCGGTGGCGATGAGGCTGGGCACCGCCGTCTTTTTCGAGCTTGCCGAGCGAGCCCGCGCTGTGGCTGGCGCCGGCGCTGGCGGTGGGCGGCCAGGTGCTGGTGGAGATCGATGGGCGGACGTGGTGGGCGCGTCCCGCCCCTCACAGGCGCCCGCTCTATGCCCGCGCCGAGTCCGAGGAATGGGAGATTGTCGGCGGCTTGGTCTCGTCTCAACCGTAAGGGGCGGGGTGCAGCATGGTGTGTGTCAGGAGCTGGGAAACAGATTGAGCGACCGCCGCGGCCTTAAGTTCCAGCGGCTTGCCGCTAGTTCCCCAAAGGATGACCCATCCGCGCTCAACCGCCCGCGCAATGGCCATCCGTGACTCGTACATCCTACGCTACGTCCCCCACCGCATCGGCTGTCCCGCTGTAGCATCCAAAAGCCTGTATACGAAGTTGCGGGCGGCAATCTCAGTCGGGTCGACAGTCTTGGCAGCCTTTAGCGTGCCGTTGGGGTGAGCGAGGTTGAAAGCGCTGTCAGCCATGCGCTTTGAAGATAGCCGAAGGTGGCGTCGCGCCAATCCGCCCTACGAGCTACCCCGTATGCGCCCGCTAGCCCACGTGTCCAAGGCGATATCCTTTCCCACGCAACGGTGTCCTCGAGGCTCTTCGGGGGATCAACATGGCGCATCAAACACACGAGGGCTTACCTGAGCCGGGCGACTACCGTCCCGGAAGCTGGCGCGACGTCGTGGGCCTCGTCATGGCTCTGGTCGGGCTGGCCCTGATAGTCGGCATGATGTTGACGATGTAACTCCGTCAGTGCTGTCGAGACCGTCAAAG
>DATHHQ010000476.1:0-10006 GCA_035490095.1 Bradyrhizobium sp. | reverse complement strand
AGCCGCGGACCCGCGCCTCGTCGATGAAGGTCGACTGCATCACCTCGCCAAGCGACGTCGTCAGCGTGCGAATGATGAAAGGCGCAATCTCGACCGACAGCACCAGGGCCGGCAGCAGAACGTAGGAAAACCCCTGATAGCCGAGCGCCGGCAGCAGCTTGAGCTTGACCGACAGGAACAGGATCAGGACGATCGCGAGCCAGAAGTTGGGGATCGACACGAACAGCGACTGCACGCCGAAGGCCAACGCGTTCTGCCAGCCGTGCTGATGCAGCCCGCCGGCGATCCCGATCGGGAACGCGATCAGTAATGCGAACAGCAGCGCCATGCCGCCCAACTGCAATGTGAACGGCAGACGTTCGAGAATTTGATCGATCACCGGCGCCATGTCGGACTTGGTCGGGTCGATATATTGGCCGCCGGTAGCGATCATGCCGCTGCGCGGGCGCAGATATGACTGCCCGAGATCGCCTTGCAGCAGACCCCGCATGTAGCGGCCGTACTGCACGACAATCGGATCGCGCAGCCCCATCTTTGTTGCCACCTTCTCGACGACGTCGGGCGGCGCCATGCCGCCGACAATCAGGCGCACCGGATCGCCGGGAACCACGCGCAGCAATGTGAAGATGATCAGCGAGGTGATGAAGACGATCAGGAGGCCCTGCGCGATCCGTTTGACCAGGAATTCCAGGATCAACATCGAGAAGAGTCACCTTGCATTTCATCGAAACGGGCCGCCCGGCAGGCCGGAGGCGATCCGACCTGCCGGCCAATCCTCAGGCCAGCGTGGCCTTGGTCATATCCTGCATGCCATTTGGATAGATGTATAGACCGTCCAGCTTCTTGCTGTAGGCATGGATGAAGACCGAGGTGAACAGCGCAAGCGCTGGCGCCTTCCTGGCAATGGTCGGAAGCGTCTCGGTCTGAAGGATCTTCTTGCGCTCCTCGATGCTCGTGGCGTTGCGTTCCTTGTCGAGCACCGCGTCAATCTCCTTGTCGACGATTCCGCTAATGCGCTTGGATGAGGAATGGAAGTGAGTGCGCAGCACCAGATCGGGTTCGGGAGATCCCGTGCACCAGCCGCAGTCAATCATGTTGCCCTCGCCGCCGCCGGGCTTGTCGTACAGCAGATTACCCCAGGCCGCGACTTCCAGTGTCTGGAGATTCACCTTGAATCCCTGCTCCTGAAGCATGCCGGTGATCAGTTCGGCATATTCCTTCGTCTTCGGATAGAAGCCGACCGATGTGTAATAGGTCAACTCGGGCAGCCCCTTTCCCTTGGGGAAGCCCGCTTCCGCGAGAAGCTTCTGCGCCTTGTCCGGATCAAATTCCGGATAATCGGCGACTTCGGTGTAACCGAACTTGACCGGCGAAATATGCGCCTTCGACGAGGTGCCCGAAACGCCGAGCACGTCGAGGACCTGCTTGCGGTCGATCGAGTAGCATGCCGCCAGGCGTATCCGTGGATCGTCAAACGGCTTTTTCGAACAGCGGAAGAAGAGGTACTTGTTCTCGACCGACACCGCCTTGTGGATGTTGAAGCGCGGGTCCTTCGCAATGGTCTCGACCTGTTCCTGCTCGAGCCGCTCGATGATGTCGGCCTCGCCGTTCAGAAGCGAAAGCGTTCGAGTGGTCGTGTCGCCGACGAAACGATACTCGAGGCCCGGGATCTTCGGCGCGCCGAGGAAGAAGCCCGGATTCGCGGTCAGGAACGTGGTATCGCCCTTCTGCTCGACATATTTATACGGCCCGGTGCCATTCATGCGCGCCGACAATTGCGCTTTATTGGCAACGTCCTTTGCCGACAGGATCGGGAGGAAGGACGAAAGATAATAGTAGAGCGTTGCCGGATAGCCCGGCGCCTTGGTGTTGATGCGGCAGGTGAAGTCATCGACCACGTCGACCGTGACCGGGCCCGGATACCATTGCGCCGGACGGTCGGGCTGGCAGCCATATTCGTAAGTGGCCTTGACGTCCGCGGCCGTGAACGGCGAGCCGTCATGGAACTTGACGCCTTTGCGCAGCTTGACTTCCATCGTGGAGGCGTCGATCGGCGTCATCGATTCAGCAAGCTCGAACACCAGTTCATCCGGCTTTTCCGGCTTCATCGGCGCCCGCGTCAGGTACCCGAAGACGAATCCCTCGACAATAAGCTGGCCGAGATTGGTGTGAGTGGTCGGATCCCAGTTGCCGGTAAGCGCCTCCGCACCAAGGAAGCGCAGCGTCTTGCCTTCGGCTGCGAAAGCGGAGTTCATCAGAAAATCGGGATTAATCCGCCCGAAGCCGAGCGCCGCAGCGCCGGCCAGCCCACCCAACATCATGTCCCTGCGGTTGATCATGTCATATCCCTCGATGATTGCGGCAACGCTGAAGCTCTTAAGATCGCGAGGCTCTCAGCCATTTCTATCGTCCTCGGCAACCTGCTCAGGGACTGGCAAAGCGTAGACCAAACGGCGCGGACGCCTGAATCCTGCTGCTCCACGATTCCGTTGCTGACGCTCCCGGGATGGACCTTCCGTGCTGCGATTCCCGATCCGCCGCAACGCGGCGCTCAATTCCGAGGCATCGCGCCTTTCAGGTGTGCAGCACACGAATGATGGACGGCCAGAACAACGGTTCGGCCCGGGCTACCTATGATAGCCACGATATCTGAGACGACATTCTGACATGGACGGCTGCGACACCCTTCGAGGATCGTACACCGTGTCTGCGTCCGCGTTCGGCATCCGCAAAACATTACGACTCTGGGCGCAGCGCAAGATCGCAGGCAGGCGTAAAATTATCAATTGTGGCGCGTGGAAGGCCCCGGCATCATAGCGCCACGGCGAAACAATAGTGCCCATCTTCATCGGCCGTGGCGCACCATTCTACGATATCATGCGACAAGTCGCAGAATGGCAGAGTCGATCGTTTCAGTGCAGTCGAACACGATCCGCTTACCTATAATCTGCCGGATCGCCATCGGCGCTTGCATCGCACGTACGTTTCAGTTCCTCGCTCGCTTGACCATGTCAGATTCGGCTCCATGAGCTTCAGGGCGATATTGGCTCGCCAAAAACGTCCCTCACCGGCGCATATGGCCGTAACCCGCCACCGATTTGCAGCCTCTCGCGCGACGAACCCGAAATTACATTCGCCGTTGGCCGTCTTCGCCGCGCGGGAGCTGATGACGAGTGGCGCCTTACGACCAGTCCGGCACCGGCCGATATCGTCCGTCCAGCTCCCGATAAAGTTGGAATCGGCGCGTACGCCTGGCGGGTCGGGCACATTACGTCGCTGACTATTGGCAAGCCGAGAGTCGCGAAGCGGATTAGACAACGGCGAACCCCATATGACATCGGTAACTCCCAGCGAGTCCCCCACGATCCCGTGTTGTTGGATGCCAAGTCCAACGGGCCGCCCGGCGGTAGGAGCCTCTGAGCGATCCGCGACGGGCGGGCGCAGCGCCTTCGCGCCATTCGACTCGATGGGCGTCGAGTTTCCCGTACCCAAGCGGATATCGGGCGATTGCACATCGCGCGTCGCTCCGGCGACGTCGGGCAACTCGCGTGGCCGCTCGATCGATAATTTGGCCAACGCCTCCGATGATCGGATCGATACGGGCTCATAACGTATAGGCGCGGGCAACGAATTCTGTGGCTGAGTAACACGCAGGCCACCGAATGCGATCAGGGCGACGGTCGCCAAAGCAATGCCGCCCCCGAAAAATTCGGGCATTGAGAAAGGCTTACGCTCCGAATTCACGCTCATCATACTGTGGCCGAATGTTTCGGGGTGACGCGAGCCTCCGAGCTGAGCCCACTGATTCCGCCGAAGCGTTCTGTCGCCAGCGCCTGGGAGCGACATCGGAGGAACTCGCCCAGGCGCTCGCCGAAGAAACGTATGGCCCATCACGCCGTTCGTTGCCGGCGTTGCCGCTGACCCGCCATCGCGACAGGCCCCCCGTGACCGCGATCCGCAATAGCGACTGCGCGCGTCCCGGGACGCAGAGAAGGATCAGCGTCAGCAATGCAGCACCGCTCACGAGCGGGACAACCGATGCGCCGTTCGATCCATAGTAAAGCGCGTGACCGCCGGTGTAGAGAAAGATGACGGCCGCCAAAGTAATGCCGCTCGCCAGTGGCGCAAACACTGGGTGACAACGGTCGTGCGTGCCACCGGGATGCGCAAAGACCACCATGAGAATGGCGATAATCATCAGATGGCCGATCCCGTCCACCTTGCCGAAGTCGAACGTCGCGGCGGTCAGCAGCGCTATGAGGGCGAGCGCGGCGAGACGACGGACCAGCGGCGTCCAGAACAGCGCGAAGGACAGGCCGAATTCCACGACACCCGCCGCGGTCACAACGGTGCTGACATCAAAGCCCAGAGTTAGTTCGGGATGCGCTATCGCGATCGGCGCGACCCAACCTGGGTACAGGAATTTCTCCATCGACGGCCATAGCAAGGTGCAAGCGACGGTCCACCGCAGGAAGTCAAAACGAAAAGCCAGAAGCTTGGTATTCTGCGACACGGAAAGCGCGAAGAAGACGCCGAGGCCGACGAACACGGGATAATCCAGCATGTGGAACAGGCCGTAGGTTGCGACACCATATCCGTAAAGCACGATGATCCCGGCGCCCGCAGCCGGGAGCGTCGCCCGCCCGAACATGTACATCGGTATCAGCAGCTGAATTGCAGACAGCCAGACGCTGCTGGCTTTGAGTTCTGGGGTGACAATGAGTCCGCCATCAGCCCATAACAGCGCAAAAGAGACCGCGGCCGCCGAGCGCAGAAGGTCATCCGAACGACGATGCAGCGGCGCCGCATAACGATCCAGCAGTTGCGAGATGCTCGCACCGAGCGCTGTCCGCTCGGCAGTGCAACCGAGATAGAGCAGGATGAGGAACAGCGTGAAGAACAGAAGAAAAGTTGCTGTGAAGACCGCCTGAACCGGCAAAGGATTGTCGGAGACGTTGCAATTGACGAACCATTTCACATGAGCGGTTGCGGTCGTGGACGTCAGAGGCAAGCTGACAATCAAACATCCGGCAAATAACACCGGCTTCATAATCTTCAATCCGGCACGCCCGAGGTCATACGCCGCTCCATGACATCCGCGCATCGCGGCGTGATCGGTACGCATCGAATCGCCCCTTATTCCGGATCACGAATGCTCCCATCGTCATCCGTCGGACGATTCGCTCAGCTGTCTGCGCTGGCACCTGCGATACAAGAAAGCAGGTGTCAGATCGCGCAAGCGCAACGCAGGTAGTATGGTCAGGAGAAACGTTCGTTCTGATGGCGAATGCTGGGTCGCAAAATGGATTTTTCATTTCGCACATTTGCAGCAAGGGCCAAGCGGATGTGGCGCCGCGGGATCGCGGCTACAACGACAGCGCCTGCTTGAACGCTCAGGGCGCTTCGCAGCGCGCACGATTGTCGGCACTGCACAATGACCGGAAAAGTTGCATTGGTTGTTTGAGTGCAATCGAACGCCATCTGGCCGCAACGCGCCGCCGATTTGCGAGGGTGTCGCAGCCGATATGCTGGCCGCGTATGATGGCGGCCGCAGCGCAACGTCGCCTCGATCATGTTTTCGGCGTCGTAATCATGGCGCCATGGCAAAACAATACTGCCCATCTTCATCGACCGTGGCGCGCCAGCTCGGAATGCGCTATCGCCGGCAAATGCCGCCGATCGGTCCTGGCGCAAGTCCTCGTGATCTGGCGGCCCAGCACGGGTCAGTAGATGCCGTCCGAATGAATTTCCCAACACCGGTGCGATCGGCCCAGGAGGAAAACCCATGAAGACTCAGCGACTGCTTGTCGTTCTCACCGTGATCAATCTCGGGCTGCTGGTGTTTCTGTTGGCACAGACCCGGGTTCACATCGGCTTGCAGGGCCTCCGGGTGTGGACGAATGTCGAAGGGTCAGTGCTTCGTGGTCGCGCCCTCGAGATCGTTGACGACCAGGGCAGAACGCGCGCAGCGATCAATCTGCACCCGGCCGATCAAACCCGCTCGTATCCCGAAACGGCGATATTGCGGTTGATCGATCAAAACGGACGGCCTTCCGTGAAGCTCTCAACCTCGGAGCGAGGTGGAGCGCTCGCGCTCGTGAGCGACGCTGAAAATACGTATGTTCAATTGTCTGGGAGCGGGATGACAGCCACGAAAGATGGACGGCGCCAGGCGATCCCGTAGGTGGCGCGTCAGCTCGCCACGGCCCATTGCGGACCGCGGCTTATCAACAACCGCGGCTTACCAGGTGTCGTTGCCAAAAAAGCCAAATCGGGGCTGTTGCGCGACCACCACCATTGGAGGGGCAACGCGGGTTTTTGCGACCTTGCGTTTATGTTGCGGTTTCGGCTCCGGCTTGCTTGGTTCGGACGGCTTGAGCTGCGCAAATGCCTGCAGCCCGCGCGCCTGAGCCGAGACTTCGGCCACCGCTGCGGGGGCCGGGCCAGCGGCCTCCGCCTTCGCAACCAGCGCGGGAGCGACCGCAGGAACGATCGTCGGCATGTTGGTATCGAAAACAACGCGCTCCGGCCATTTCCGGTCGGAGCTGATCCTGATGACAGATCTGTCGGGGCCCGACTCCGCCACCCTCTCCGCAACCGGCAACTGCGGCAGAACTTCATTCGAGAGAAACAACAGCGCCAGCAGAACTCCGCCGACCAGAACAAAATATCGCACCACGGGCATTTCAGGTTCGCTCCGTCCGCGCGGGCGCGCCGACCACACCCTTAATTGGGTATGGCGCGATTGGTTCCTAGGGCTGCCGGGCCCTCGTCACAACGATGTTACCGCCTCCCGGACGGTAACCCTACCTACAGGCGGCTGGCGGTCACCAGCGAGCACTTCGCTTTATTGGCGTTAACATTGATGAAGCCGACATGCATGCGGGCAAAGGTCCTGCGGCTCTTCATGTTGACCGTGTCACGAATGACGCGCGTGCGGTCGGTCAAATGGCTTCCGTCCCTGCGGTTAAAGGCGCAGGTAATCTCGATGTCTCTTACCGCGTAATCATTGCCGTTGCGGAGCGTGAACGTCACCAGCGCTTTCGAACCCAGCCCGCCCCTGCGCCAGGATTGCGATGAAATCTTGAGCCCATCGACGGGAGGGATTTCCGCAGCCGCTTCCGCTGGCGCCTCCACCGGCGTGGCCGCCGTATTGAGCTCGGGGTCCGGTTTGGCGCCGGTGGCGGGCGGTGACGCCGGTTCGGGCGCCGCGGCAGCTGCCAGCTGCAGCGGCTCGGCGGTGTTGCTGGCATCCTCGGAGAGATACGTCCATGCCCCGAACCCGATCATCAGGGCCGCCGTCAACCAGACAAATCCTGTCCTTGAAGTTCCGGCCCCGCCTTGCTCAGGCCGGCCTGAAGAATCGCCGCCAATCCCGGTGAGCCTCGCGAGCCCGCCTAGCCCTGTCACTTCGATGCAATGCAGCCCGGTGTTCATTGTCATGCCATCGAGACGGCGAAACTATTGACCTATTGCACCCGCAGTAAAAAAGCCGCGCGGGCATTACACCGCACGGCCTTCCACACGACTGCCGATTTCGCGGTTCCGTCGGTTTATCCTATCATCAATCGCTGAAGACGGAAATGGTTGCGTGTGAATGCAACAATCTTGGAATGCAACGCCGAGTTGGGCCCGTCGACAGATCGAGGGGGTGGCCATGCGCGAACGCGACGGTTAAAATTGCCGCGCAGCTGAATGCGCGGCCGACCGTGGAGCGTCGCGGCAAGCGAGGCGCAAAAAAAACAAGGGGAGAGCAACGATGCCGATCGTCACCTGGGATCATATCCATTTGCGCAGTCCGGATCCGGAGGCGACTGCAGCCTGGCTTGAGGATATCCTCGGCGGCGTCATCGTCCGCGGCCCCGGGCGGATCGACGTCAAGCTCGGCGGCGCCAACGTGTTCATCGCGCCGGTCACGGCGGGCGACGGCGTCCACACGCCGCCGGTGACGCCCTATCAGGGGCTCGATCATTTCGGGTTGACGGTGAAGGACATCGATGCGGTGGCCGCCGAGATCAAGGCCAAGGGCGTCGAATTCACCAAGGAGCCGACGACGATTCGGCCGGGCGTCCGTATCTGCTTCATCCGCGGCCCGCAGGGCATCTCGGTCGAGCTCCTGGAGCGCGACAAGAAATACGCGTGAGAGGCGCGGCTAGGTCATGCTGCCCGGCATGAAGCAGCGGATGGTCAGCCCGAGATAGCCCCGCAACGGCCATACCATGGTTCGGCCGATGCGGTTCGGCTCGGTAATCACGGCTTCGTCGGGCACATCGATCCATTCGCCATCGAGCCGCACGCGATAGCGCCCGCCTTTCGATTCCCAATCGACATCGGCCAGCGCTGAGCCGTCGGCATCCGAGCAGCACGGGCCCTTGCCGCTTCTGAGACTGTCAAACCATTGCTTCAATGGCGAGTTGGCATAACGGCCATCGAGATCGCGCGCATGCCCGAGATGGGACGCCAGCGCCAGCAGCAGCGCCGCAAAGCCGATCGTCAGCGGCGCCTTCTGACGCCCCGCGCGGGCCAGTTGCGAATTCTCCGGGCTCTTATTTCCCCGAACTTCGTCAGTCCATAAATACGGCGCATCGTCGCCGAAATCGATCCAGTCGCTCACCTGTCGCCTGCTCCAGCACCCGGCCAGTGCAGGGATGTCCATGCATTTCGTGGGCCAACTCCGGGAAAGCCGATGCCGCTGTCATCTCACTGTCATAAAACATGGCGGGTTCCAGAAAATCCGGTCGCTGAGGAACGTGCAGCCAACCTGTTGCGTTGACGCTGTGTGCTCTGCTTTGGCATAACAACAGATCGACACCGCTGGGATGGATGTCGTACCCGGGACATCATGAAGAACGGTCTGTATTCGATCCACGTCAGCCTGCAGGACGGTCGGTCAGGCAAGGGCAGCGGTGTGATCATGTTCCGGGATGGCAAAATATTCGGCGGCGATGCCTATCTGTTTTACACCGGCAGCTACACGTCGAAGGGAGATACCTTCAAGGGCGAGGTTCTGGTCCAGCGCCATACCAGCAGTCCCGATGCCAATCCGCTGTTCGGCGGGCCCAGTCCGGTCGGCGTCGGCGTCTCCGGCACCTTTACCGATACGGCGGCTGTCATGGATGGAACCGCTCTGGTGGGCAAGGCCAGCCAGATCTTCAAGGCGACGCTGCGCAAGCTGGCCGAACTCGAATAAGCGAGCCATGTGACACCGGGTGACAGGCTATTCCGCGGCTTGCTCCAGCGGCGCGACCCGGGGAAGGATCATCTGGATCCGCGTACCTCCGCCGGGCTCGGAATCGAGGTCGAGCCGGCCGCCGAGACGGTTGGTCACGATACTGTAGACGATATGCAGGCCTAACCCGGTACCGCCCTGGTCGCGACGCGTCGTGAAGAACGGATCGAACGCGCGGCGCCGGACGTCGAGGCTCATGCCGCAGCCGTTGTCGGAGAAGATGATTTCGACGTTGTCCTTGCCGGACTCCCGAACCTGGATATCGACGGCGCCGGGCTTGCCGTCCGGAAAGGCATGCGCCACCGAATTGAGGAACAGATTGGTGAGCACCTGGCCGTAGGGCCCGGGATAGGAGTTCATGGTCAGATTGGGCTGGCAGTCGACGCTGAGCGTCAGATGGTGCTTTCGCAAGCCCGGTCGCAGGCTCATCACGACCTGCTCGGTCAGGTCGCCGAGGTCGAAGATGCGCTGATCCGAGTAGTTCCGGTCGGCGGCGACCTGTTTGAACGACTGGATCAATTCGGCCGCGCGATTGAGATTGGCCACCAGCTGTGAGGCCGCGTCGCGGCTGGTCTCCAGAAACTCATTCAGGCTGGATCGCTTGAGATTGCCGCGCCCGACCTCGTCGGCGAACAGTGCCGTCTTGCGCTCCAGCGATGAGGCCACCGTCAGGCTGATGCCGACCGGATTGTTGACTTCGTGGGCGACGCCCGCCACCAGCCGCCCGAGCGCTGCGAGCTTTTCGGCCTCGATCAGCGAATTCTGGGTCTCCCGCAG
>DATHHQ010000475.1:0-9795 GCA_035490095.1 Bradyrhizobium sp. | reverse complement strand
TCCCGGGGACCTCCCTGAACGGGCTGAAGGATCTCGCGGGTGGTGTCATCGTTCCGTTCATCGAGCGCATGGCGGCCGCGGGCAATCTTCCAACGGTGAAGATCTACCCCGATACGGGCCATTTCATCCATACGGACAATCCGGTGCAATTCCCGACCGATGTCGTTGACTTCGTCGAGCTCGGCAACGTCGTCGTCAATTCGCCGGTCGCCATCGACCGTCTGGTCAATGGCCCTTCCAGCGAGACCACGGTCGGCGTTGCGCCAACGCCGCCCGGCGCATCGCCGACCGCCGGACTGAACAAGTAGGAGCCTGATGGTGGCAAGGGTGCGAGCGGGCGAAGTCCAGCTCGGCTGGCGAGAATGGGGAGAAGGCGATGTCGCCGTCGTCTTCATCCACGGCAATCTCGCCAGCAAGGACTGGGTCGAACTCGCCGCACCGCTGTTTCCTATCGGCGTCCGTGTGATAGGCATCGACTGGCGCGGCTGCGGCGAAAGCGACCGGCCGCCGCCAACGCCCGATTTTTCCAACTACTCCATGCGCCAGCACGCGCTCGACATGCTGGCCGCCCTCGATGAGTTGCAGATTTCCTTCTGCCATCTCGCCACCCACTCCACGGGCGGCATCATCGCGGCACGCATGCTGCTCAAGCAGCTCGATCGGTTTGGAAGGGTGTTCGCGCTGGATCCGGTAACGCCGCTGGGCATGGCTTTCAATGCCGAGCAGACCGACTTGTTTCGCATGATGATGACGAGCCGGGAGGTGACGCGCGCGGTCATGGCCACCGCTGCGCCTTCTCTGTTTGTACCCGAGAGCCTTGCGCCAAATACCAGGTCGCGCTTTCGCGAGGGCCTCGCTGAGTTCCAGGCGTTCTACGAACGCATCCTGGAGCAGACATTCGGTGTGTCCGAGGGCGTCTGGCTCGGTACGCCCTTCAACCTCAATCTGGAGCGGCAGAGCGGCGACCTGGAGCGGCGCATGGCGGAGATCTGGCATCCGCATCTGGTGTTGTGGGGCGAGAAGGATGGCTGGATTGCTCCTGCCGATCTCAAGACTATGGCAGCAGCAATGCCAGATTGTCGGCTAGTCACGGTGCCGGGTATTGGGCATTCGATGAATCTCGAATCGCCGGCTCTTTACGCCGGTTATTTTGGCGCCTGGTTCGGCGGGCTGTCGGGAGGTGAAGTCGCGATCTAGCTTCGCGCTAAAGGTCCAGCTCAGCCAATCGCATGCGGTCCAGCAGCACGATTTGCCGCTGGGTCTGGCCGAGAAAGCCGAGAATACCCATGCCGTGAAGATGTGACAGCGCCCGGGATACCGTTTCGAGCGTCAGGCCCAGATAGTCGGCGATATCGCGGCGAGTCATCGGAAGGGCCATCACTCCGGCGGCCGTCAGGCGGGGATCCATCTCGAGCAGGAATGCGGCCACGCGCTCGAGCGAGGTCTTGCGCCCCAGCAGCAGCATGTGGTCCTCGGCATGCCGGAGGTTGCTCGTTGTCATATTGAGGAGATCGAGCGCCACCAGCGCGTCGGTTTCCGCAACGTGCTCCAGACTGCATCGTTTCATCAGCCGTACTGTGGTATCGACGATCGCTTCCGCGGTAAACCGGTGGGCCGCACCGTTCTCCAACCCAAAAATGTCGCCGGCCAGGTGGAATGCGCCGATCTGGCGGCGGCCGTCGGAGAGGAGCTTGTGGGTGCGAACCGCACCGTCCGCGACCTGGTAGATATAATCGGCAGGCTCCGTCTCTCCAAAGATCTCCGTTCCCCTGTTGTATTTGAATTCGCTCGGGATTACCCGTGCGCGCGAAAGCTCGCCGAGCTGCCCAAGCGGCTTCGGCTTACTGCCAGGATGGGCGTTGACATTGACAAACATGGATCCTTCCCTGTTTGAAACAATTTGTTCGCATCCCCGCGGGCCGGCCTTAACTACTACCTCAAATTGAATGGCGGCTCCCGCCAGGATCGTGTTAAACCAGACCGTGTGGGGGTGTGCTATTGTATCGAGGGTCATTGTCCTCTCGGACAATGACCGAAAGGCCAATGTCCGGGTAAAGATGGGTGGAGTATTTTGGGGGATGTAGCCGGCACTTCGGCAGACATCTCAGCGTAATTTTTCACGGCGAAGGTGGGGGCTCGCCGTCATCGAACCTAATTTCAGTTCTGCAATTATAGGTTGTATAAGGGACGTATTTGGACAGAAAATCAGAATGAAGGTGGCGCGGTGTTTCGTTGGTCTCTGCCGCTAACTTTATCCTAGAGGTGTCCATTGCGGGGGCTTATTCATGTTGTGGATGACGACGCCTCCTTTCGGACGGCGATCGAACGTCGTTTGAAGAAGGCTGGTTACGAGGTCGCGACTTATCCGTCGGCCCAGCATTTGCTCGATTGTTTGCCGAGCGGAAGTGAATTGGGTTGCATTCTGCTCGACGTGCGAATACCGGGACTGAGCGGTCCGGAGCTGCAGGGGCGTCTGAGCGAAATCGGCTCGACCTTGCCGATCGTGTTTCTCACTGGCTACGCGGATGTCCCAACTAGCGTGCGGGCCATCAAGGCGGGCGCGGACGATTTTCTCACGAAACCAGTATCGTCGGAGGAGCTTCTTGGTGCAGTTGAACGGGCCTTGGCTCACCATCAGGCCGCGCGCAGCCAGAGAAGCAAGCTTGACGTCGTGCGTGCTCAGGTCGCGACGCTGACGCCGCGCGAGCGCCAGGTCTTCGATCTTGTCATTCGCGGCAAGACCAACAAGCAGGTCGCCAACGTATTGGGCGCGACCGAACGCACGATCAAGGCCCATCGCCATCGGGTGATGGAGAAGCTGCAAGTCCAGTCCCTCGCCGAGTTGGTCTCTCTTGCCGAGCGTGCTGGGATTTTGAAAGATCTGTCGGGCACCGGACAGACGACTTAAGAAACTCATCAACCGAATGCGCGTCTCCATTGTCCCACGGGACAATAGGAAATGCGAGACTCAGAGCTTACCAAAATAGTGTGGTGAGTCGAGGAAACCACGACCTGATCGGCTTCGGCGGACGCCGACAAGTTTCAGATCGTCTCTCGGAAAGACCGTCAAGGCGCGATGGACAGACCAAGGATAACTATCTTGCGGAATCGGAATGTCGTCTTTGTGGTCGATGATGACCTTGGGATGCTCAAGGGGTTAAAGCGGCTGCTACGTCAGCACGGTTATGACAGCGTCGTGTTTTCGTCCGCCGAAGAGTTCCAGAATCACGGCGATTTCGATTCGGCATGTTGCGTGGTTCTCGACATCAACCTGAACAACGAATCTGGAATCGAACTGCGGCATCACCTCAAAGCGGCGGGCATTTCCTTGCCAGTTATTTACATCACCGCCAATGACAATCCCGCCGTCCGCGTGGCCGCAATCGAATCCGGCTGCATTGCCTATCTTACAAAGCCGTTCGGGGCGAAGTCCCTGATCGAGCCGATCGAAAGGGTAGCGGCCGGGGCGGCGTAGGTTGTTTACCGTCGCGAACGCTACGCATCATTCATCGATACTTTGCTCGAACGTTTGCGCCGGAGTTCCTTGCCGAACCGCGGCGAACTGGTTGACTGGCAATGTCGTGGTCACTGTCAAGACGCTGGAGTCCACAACCTCGAGCTGAAGCTTCTGGCCTGTCTCCATTTCCTTGATCAATTTGGGATCGGCCAGATCGGCAGCAATACAGGTGTTGGTGAGGCACCAGACGTAGGGAAGCCGGTAGGGGGCGCCTTGGTCGATCGTGATCTTTACCCCGGCCTGCAGGTAGAGGCCGACGGGAAGAAACAGTTGCAGCCGCGCGGCCTTGTCGCCCTCGCGTTCGGTCAGATCGATGCGGACCGCGGACTGACCTGTCTCGAACGTACCGCTGATCGATGTCCGGCACACAAAGTTCGTTCCGGGAGTCTTGAAGCAGACCTTGCGCCAATCCGAATACTTGATTTCCCTTGCTGCGCGCTGGCCACGCAATGCGAACTCCTGGCCGGCCGGCTTCTCGCTTGCCGGGCTGCCTTCCGGCTTCGCGGCCTGTTGCCCGGAAGCATTCCCAATACCGAAATTCAGCAGTGTCAGGACCGACAGTGCAGCCATCACGCTTGATTGGCCGTGGTATCGGCAGGACCGTTGCCTTGTCATCGCTCGCCTCCATCGCTCGCCGGCGTCAGTCTATTTGTGCTTGTCCAGGAACGCCCCGACCAGCGGCGTCCACAACGGAAGGCTATCGGGCGAACTGACCAGAAAATGTCCGTCATTGCCGAACGGGGGAAGCAGGTGATATTCGGCGTTTCCGCCGGCCCCAGTGTAGGCCTCGTGCATTCGCTTGGATAAGGCCGGGCCGAAGAATGTGTCGTTCTCGATGTAGATCCATAGCATGGGGGTGCGAGCGGTGTGTCCGAATTCACCGGTCGCCGCGACCAATCTGTCGGGCGCGCAATTGTTGTTGGGCTTGCCGCCGACGCGACCGCCGCGGCCGGCGGCGAATGTAATGATCGCGCGCACCCCCGGGAGGTTCTCGCTCGACAGCGCGATGGCGGCCCAGCCGCCGGCGGATTGGCCGACGACAATGACATCGTCAGGCACGATCAGCTTTTGGTCGCTCATGTATTCGATGATCCACTTGTCGATCAGAGCCACGGCGCGTCCGGCATCGCGGAAGTTCGGATTGTCGCAACCGCCGACCTTTGAAAAGAACAGTGAGTACAAGCCGCGCTCCGGGTCATCGAGTGCGGCTGCGCCATATCCGGTGCCGGAGGGCGCAACAACCATGTAGCCCCTCCGTGCGAACCACATCGCCGCGTCCCTGAATTCGACGATCGGAAAGAAGCCGCGTTCTCTCTGGTTCATCGAAACACCGTGGTTCATGACCACGAGCGGGAAAGGACCCTTGCCGACGGGACGGACGACATACGCGATCGTGGGCAGCATGACCGGGATTGCCCAGACTTCCTCCTGGATGGTCTGCCCCGAGGGCCGCTCATCAGCGAAGGCCGCAGCCGCCAGCACCATGACGACGGCCGTGTAGATGATAAGAACACGCACCAGATATCGAAGCATGGCGTGCATCCCGGTTTTGCCGAACCCGGCCGGGGCCGGGTAACGAAAGCCTTTCCTGACGGGACCCGGTACCGTTGATCTGGATCAATGGGGTCCGCGGTCACAGCTTCACCCGGTATAGGTGATTGCCACGATCACGGGGCCGAGGATCGTCAGAAGTACGTTTCCGACCGCATAGGGCACGGCGACCCCGAGCACGGGGGTCTGACTGTCCGCTCGTTCGCAGCATCCGGTGATCGCCGCATCCACCGTCATCGCGCCGGCGAGTCCACCACAGATGATGATGGGGTTCATGTGGAGGACGCGATACGCCACAAGGGTGGCGACAGTTAGCGGAACCAGCGTAACGACCACGCCCATGCCGAGAAGCATCCAGCCGTGCGCCTGAATGGCCGCAAGCGCTGCTGGCCCGTTGACAAGCCCGATGGCCGCAATGAACCCGCCAAGTCCGAGATCGCTCAAGGTTTGCTGCGCGGCCGGCGGGAAGCTCCCGACGGTCGGCCGGCGCGACCGCAGCCAGCCGCACACGAGGCCAGCGAGCAGGGCGCCGCCGGCGCCACCGAGCGTCAGGGCGAAAGAGCCGATCTTCAAGCTCAGCAGTCCCGTCAGCAGGCCGGCGGCAATTCCCACGGCGAGAAAGGCGATATCGCTCCGGTCACCATAGCGCAGCACCTGGCCGACTTTCGCCGCTGCCCGTTCTACGTCGTGGGTAGCGCCGACCAGCGTCATGATGTCGCCCAAATAGATCCTGGTTTCGGGGGTGACCGGAACTTCCTGTCCCATGCGGGCCAGGTCCCGCAGAAATACACCGCGTGCGGCGTCACCGACGCTATCGGCTATTTCGCGCAAGGTCCGGCCATGCAGTGCCCGATTATTGACGAGGACACCGAGCGTATCGCCCAGGACTTCACGCAGCACCTCGGCGCCTTCAATCTCGGGGCCGATCGAGGCTCCGGCCCGGACGAGGGTCGCTGTCGGTCCGGCGAGGACGATTTCATCGCCTGCTTCGAGAATGGTCTTCCTGTCCGGTTCGACGACATTGCCAGCACGGACGATTCGCTCGACGACGACACGTTGGCCAATACGATCTTCGATCGTACCAACCGTCTGCCCGGCAGCTACCGCGACAAGGTAAGCTCGCGCCTTGAATTTCTGGTACCCGAGATTTCCACTTTTCGGCGCTTTGCCGCCGGACAGCTCGGCTTCGAGCTTGACGGCTTCCTCCTTGAGATCGACGCCCATAAGCCAGGGTGCGACAAAGGGAACAAACATCAGGGTCAGGATGTAGCCAAGAATGTAGGTCACGGCATAACCCGCCGCGATATTCGCCTGCTGCTGACGCACGGCATCGTCGGGCAGATTAAGCTGCGCAAGCGCGCCCGACGCCGTTCCTATCACCGACGACTGGGTGAGAGCGCCGGCCGCAAGACCGGCAGCTGTGCCCGAATCCAAATGAAAGGCAAAGGCGAAGGCGAGAACGATAGCAAGGCCGGTGAGGGCCACGACCATGGCCATGCCGACCTGCGTCAGCGTCCGGATGCTCAGCGAAGCAAAAAATTCCGGCCCCGACTTGTAGCCGATCGTGAACACGAACAGGCTGAAGAAGATCGACTTGAACAAAGGAGGGATGACGAAGTTTCCGAGTTGCCCAAGTATCACGGCCACGATCAATGTGCAGGCGGTGGTTCCGATTGAAAATCCTGCAATCCGCATTCGCCCAAACATCGTTCCGAGCGCTACCGCCAGCAGCAGAAAAATTTCCGGCGCCGTCGAAACAACCCATTTGATGGTGTCCATTGGAGCGATCCCCCTGGCAGGTCGGTTCCAAGGTCGGATCGCGTCTCGAGAAACCCTTGATTCAGATCAAGCCGTTTGGGCAGGCAGATCCTAGCTCGGGTCACCGCTAGTGCCGGTTTTAGAGTCGGTTGCGAATGGATCAGGACATATCGTCAAATCGGGCAACTGACCTGGGTTTCAATCGCGAGGAAACCCTCGCCGTCGCGGCGCTGCTGGCGCTCGCCGGCCGATATATCGACGCCTATAGCTGGATCACTCACCGCGTATTCGCCAATGCGCAGACCGCGAACATGCTGTTTCTGTGGATCAACACAATGGAGGGAGAGTAGGCGAGGGCCCTGCACTAGCTTCCGTCGCTGACTGCGTTTGTTATCGGCGTGATCATGGCTTGCTGGCTCCGTCGCCTCGCTGGCGCCCGCGCAGCACCAATCAGCCTCCTCGTCGAAATTATCTTCCTGGTTGTGGTCGATATTTTTCACAACCGGCATCCCGTGGCCGGCACACTCGGCATTTCCTTCGTCGCCGCGATGCAGGCGGCAAGCTTTCCTCGGGTTGAAGCGTGGAGTTACAGCTCGGTGATGGCAACGACCAATCTTCGCCAGGCCATCGAAAGCTTGTTCAACGCTCTTGCAGGGTGTTCTGATCCGAGTCCCTTCAGACGCCCCATGGTTTTCGGGACGATCCTGGCGGCCTTTGGTGTCGGTGCGGCGATAGGTGCGTATGTGACCGTACAAGTCCCGGCGTTGACCCTCGGTATCCCCGTGACATTTCTCTTGATCGCCTTGCTGCGTTGCGAGCAACGAGGAGGTTCGATCCCGACTAAGCAAACAACAAGCTGACAGGTGGCTTGATTTGGATCAAGCCTCCGCTGTTCCGGCGACACCAGCGTTGCTCCTGCCGACACACGCGAGCGGGAGAGAGCGATGACAAAGGAAACGCAGGTTCAGGATCACCGGATCGATCAGTTCTTCTCGGGGCCCGGAGCGCGTGCCGACCAATGGCGCGACCTGGTCGAAGCGGCAAAGGCCTGGGCGGGCGGCACCGGTGACCGCGCCAACTATGAGGCCCTGCTCAACGACCTCGCGGTGATCGAGGAGTTTCACGGCTATCCCGGCCTGCAACTGATGGCGGCCTTGAAGGAGAGCGCCGCCGCCGGCGATGCCGCGACCTCATTGGCGCTGTCGATCCGGATTGTGCAGGCGCTAATGACCCGCTCGTTCCGTCAGCACGCCGGCGACTGGAGTGTGAACGAAGACGGCAACGGCGGCGTCCTAGACCTTTTGCCGCCCGCGTTCGGCCGCAGCGAGGCGCGCCGACCCTATTTCGAGACCCTGATCGTGACGGGCGTTGCCGCCACCAACTGGCAAAACCTCGCAACCGAATGGCGGCGGCTGCGGCGTCCCGTCGACGCGTTCATCTATGAGCCGGTCATCGTCGGAAGCCTCGAGGACGCCTTCTGTGCGGCGATGGTCAATCCCAACATTGCAGCCGTCGTCATCAACGAAGGCTTTGCGCTGCGCTCGCGTCATGGGGCGCCCGTGCTCCGCTCGATGACGGCGGCGGCCGGCCTCAAGGACGAGTCCGACGCTTCGGCGCTCCGGCTCGCGCATATCATCAAGCGGGTGCGCCCCGAACTCGATCTCTATTTGATGTCCAACCGCGACGTCGAGGAGATGGCTGGAAATCCCGAAGCTGACGTGGCTCGGCGGATCTTCTATTCGGTCGAAGAGATTCTGGAACTCCATCTCTCCATCTTGGAAGGTATCCAGGATCGCTACGACACGCCGTTCTTCGACAATCTCAAGAAATATGCACAGCGCCCGGTCGGGACGTTCCATGCGCTGCCGATCGCGCGCGGTAAATCAGTCTTCAGGTCGGACTGGATTCGCGACATGGGCGAATTCTATGGCCCGAACCTGTTCCTGGCCGAGAGTAGCGCCACCACCGGCGGCCTGGACAGCCTGCTGGAGCCGACCGGCAACATCAAGAAGGCGCAGGATAAGGCGGCGCGCGCGCTCGGTGCAGATCGCGTCTTCTTCGTGACCAACGGGACATCGACGTCGAACAAGATGGCAGTCCAGGCGCTACTTGCGCCGGGTGACATCGCGATCGTCGACCGCAACTGCCACAAGTCGCATCACTACGGCATGGTGCTGTCGGGCGCTCAGCCGCTCTATGTCGAAGCCTTCCCGATGACGGAATATTCGATGTATGGCGCCGTGCCGCTAAAGACGATCAAGCAGGCGCTTCTGGGTGCGAAGGCCGATGGCCGGCTAGACCGGGTCAAGATGCTCGACCTCACCAACTGCACCTTCGACGGCCACATCTACAACACCCGCCGGGTGATGGAGGAATGCCTCGCCATCAAGCCCGACCTGATCTTCCTCTGGGATGAAGCCTGGTTCGGCTTTGCGCGCTTCTCGCCGTTCCTGAGGAAGCGCACCGCGATGGGCGCCGCCAACGACATCGAGGCCTCGATGCGCGATCCGAAATCGGTCACAGCCTATGAGAAACAACAAGCCGAACTCGGCAAGAACCCTTCGGATGAAGTGTTGCTCAAGACCCGGCTGATCCCCGATCCGCGTCAGATCCGGTTGCGCGTCTACCAGACCAATTCGACGCACAAATCGATGTCCGCCATCCGCCAGGGCTCGATGCTGTCGGTCAAGGACGTCGACTTCCACACGGTCGAAGCGCAGTTCAAGGAGGCAGTCTTCACACACGCCTCGACCAGTCCAAACCAGCAGCTCATCGCAAGTCTCGACGTTTCGCGACGCCAGATGGAGCTCGAAGGGTATGGCCTCGTTGCCAACGCAATAGAGGTCGCCTTCGCGATCCGACGAGCGGTCAACAATAACCCGCTCATCTCGAAATATTTCCGCATCCTCGGCGCTGACAAAATGGTGCCGGCACCGTACCGGCTGAGCGGATTCTCCGACTATCTGGCG
>DATHHQ010000474.1:0-11235 GCA_035490095.1 Bradyrhizobium sp. | reverse complement strand
AAGTCGTGGCTTCCGACTGCCGGCAGGGCCGGGGCGGAGACCGGTGGGGGCCGCTGGCGAGGCATCAACCGGCTCATCGAGAAGGCATCGGCGACCCTTGTCGATCAGTGCGTCGTAAGCGGCGGCAACTTCCTGCTCAATGTGGTGCTCGCCCGCACACTGGCCCAATCCGACTATGGCGAGTTTGCGCTCTTCCTCGGCGCCATTTTTCTCGGTCGCACGGTCGATTACTCCTTCATCTCCTATCCGGTGTCCATTCGCCTTTTCGGTTTGAAGGATGATGAGCGTGCCGCTCTGCTCGGCAAGACGGCCGTGCTTGCCGTTGCTCTGAGCCTGGTCTTGGTCGTGGCCATGGCGCTCGGGGCCATGCTGCTTGGAGGGCTCGCCATTCTGCTGCCGGTATGCCTCTGCTATCTGTGCTGGCAGGCACAGGAGACGTTGCGGCGCTTCGTGCTCGCCGACTTTCGCTACCGCGCGGCGGTGGCCGGAGACGCTGTGGCCTACGTCGGGCAGGGGCTGCTAGTCGCGATCCTGCTGTACTTCGATTCCGTCACGCTCCCCCTCGCGCTTTACGCGATGTCGGCGACGTTCGCCGCCGGCGCGCTGGTGCATGCCTCCAAGCTGCGATTTGCCTGGCCGGACCGTCGGGAGATGAAGCGTGAATTGCCGGGATTGGCGCTCGACTACATCGCCGTCGGCAAATGGTCCGTCGTCAGCTATCAGCTCGTTCTCGTTCGCGTGCAACTTCTTCCCTGGATACTGGCGGCCGCCGTGGGTACCGCGGCGACGGCGTCGTTTCAGGCTGCGATGAACATCGCCAGCATGATGAACCCGGTTGTCCTCGGGATCGGCAACGCCATTCCACAGACCGCTGCGCAAGCGCACCGGTCTGGCGGTGTCACCGGCGCGGCACGGGCGGTAAGCGGCTATGTCCTGTTCGGACTGGGACCGTTGCTCGTCATGTGCGCCGCCGGGGTGTTGATGCCCGGCTTGATTCTCAGCACGGTCTACGGCGCGTCCTCGCCTTATCTCGCCGTCGTCTTCAGCGTGCAGCTTCTCGTCGTCGCCGGCGTTTTCGACTACATCGCGGAAATGTTCAGCAAGACGTTGCTCGGTGTCGAATCGGGCAGGCTTGCCCTTGTGGTCAATGCTGTGGCGGTCGCCACATGCCTGGTGCTGGCATTGACCTTCATCGATTCGCTAGGCGTGGTGGTGGGGGCGAGCCTGGCTCTGCTGATTGCCAACGTGGCGCGTGCGCTGTTGGGTGCGGCAGCAATCGGCTGGCTGATGATGCGCGAAAAGTCCCACGCGCGCCCGCGGCTGACGACGATCGGCAATGCCATCGACGATGTCCCGCCGGGCAGGCTCGTGATCCACCGGGGGAGTAATGGATGACGGCGCTGCAAGACGGATCTCGACGCGGACGTTCCGAGGGCGACCGCTATCTCGGTTTTCTTGCGATCGTGTTGCTGGGCTATGCTTTGATGGGGAAAGGCTTCGCCTATCTCGGTTTCCCGCCGCTTTACGTGGGCGAGATCGCGTTTCTCAGCGGAATCATTGTCTTTCTCAGGACCGGCGCTTCTGTCGGCGCCCTCGCGACGCTGCCGGCCGTCTTGCTCGTCGCGCTGATGGCCCTGGTCCTCGCGCGCACGCTTCCGTTCTTTGGCTTGTACGGGTTCGATTCCCTGCGCGACAGCACCGTCGTTATTTATGGCGGCTTTGCCTTTATCGTCATTGGTCTGTTGCTCGAGGATGCGCGCCGGATAAACCTCGTGCTTCGCCACTACAGGATCATGCTGGCGAGCTTACCCGCCATATTCGTGGGCTTGTTGCTCAATAAATACTGCGAAGAATACATTCCGCAGCTGTACGGTCCGGTCCCGATCGTGAATTTAGGTCCGAGCGTGGTCGGATCGCATTTGGCGGGCATCATGGTTTTCGCCCTGATCGGCTACCGCAAGGTGTCGGTCGCGTGGGTCGTTGTCTGGTTCGCCACGCTGGCTCTTGTCAGCGCGACCAACCGCGGCGCGATGCTCTCCGTCGTCCTGCCTATCGCCTTCGCGATGCTCATGCTCGGACGGCTCCGTTTGATGCTTAAGACCGTGGCAGTGGGCTTGGCCATATTCGCCGCTCTGCTGACGCTTGAGTCCATCTTTGGCGAACACAACGAGGCCAAGCAGTCGTGGGAGCGCCCAGTCAGCGCACACCAGATCGTCGAGAATGCCATGAGCACCATCGGGCAATCCGGGCAGCAAGGAGAAGGAACCAAGAAGTGGCGTGAGAAGTGGTGGGACACAATCATTAAGGATACCATCCATGGTCCCAACTTCTGGACCGGCAGAGGGTTCGGACTGAATATCGCCGAGGAAGACGGCTTCGCCGGCCCAGACAAGGGGGCAACCGGCGAAAATCGGGCTCTGACGCGCAGCCCACATAACGTCTACATGACCCTGTTGGCACGCGCCGGGGTTCCGGGCCTGGTGCTGTGGGCGCTCGTCCTCGTGTCCTGGTTTGGCATGATGATGAAAGCGCTACTGACGGCCCGCGCCCGCGGACACAAACAGTGGGCCGACCTGTTCCTGTTCATCGGCTGCTATGCCGCGGCGATTGTTATCAATGCGACGTTCGACGTCGTGCTCGAGGGTCCGGTGCAGGGCATCTGGTTCTGGTGCCTGTTCGGCTTCGGCGTCGGGTCTGTGATGATCTATCGGGCTCAGCCCTTCATTTTGCCGGGAGCTGTACGATGAACTCTAGACCGGTGGATTCGCTGTGGGCAGACCTTTGGTCGCTCGCCACGCGTATTTCGGTATGTTGGCCGGTGCTATCGACTCTATTGATCCTCGGTTCTCCAGCGACGGCTGCAGCGGCAACTGCGGGCGTCACTGACGCTCCTTGTCCGCTGGGTGCGATCGCGGTCGAACCCGGCGCTTCCATCCAGGCGGCAGTCGACAGTGCCGGCGATGGTGCAGTGTTCTGCCTAAAAAACGGGATGCATAGAGCGCAGGCGGTTCGGCCGCGGACGGGCCAGAGTTTTCACGGTGAGGGTCGCTCGGTTCTGAACGGCAGCAAGCTGCTCACGAACTTCAGTCGCGAGGGACGATATTGGGTGGCAAGCGGCCAATTGCAGCGCGACCGCAAGCACGGCGAGTGTGCACGCGATGCGCCAGCATGCAATCTGCCTGAAGGCGTGTTCATTGACGACAAGCCGCTGCAGCAGGTCCTGGGTAAAGACCGCCTCGAGAGCGACGAGTTCTATTTCGATTATGCCAACGGGAAGATCTATCTCGCCGATGATCCGAGGAACCGCAAGGTTGAGGCCACCGTCGCCGCCTTTGCGTTCGAAAGCACGGCGGCCAACGTTCTGATCAGGAACATAACTGTCGAGAAATATGCGAGCGTTGCGCAGAAGGGAGCGATCCACGCGAGCGAAGCCACCGGATGGACTATCGAGAACTGCGAGGTAGGCTGGAACAGCGGGGCTGGGATCGGCATCGGGACCGGCGGCCGCGTGCGCCACTGCGATATTCATCATAACGGCCAGATCGGCATCGCAGGCCATGGTCGAGACATCTCGATCGAGAGCAACAGGATCTGGTCGAACAACATCTACGGCTTCGATTTCACTTGGGAAGCCGGTGGCGTGAAGATCGCCTTGAGCGATGGGGTCACATTCCGCGGAAATCATGTTCACGATAACAACGGTCCCGGGTTGTGGTGCGATATCGACTGCCGCAACGTCGTCTATGACGGCAATCTCGTAGAGAACAACCAGGATATTGGCATCTTTCACGAGATTTCATTCAAGGCCGTGATACGCAACAACGTGGTCCGGCACAATGGCAGGGGGTACCGGGGGTGGTTCTGGCGCGCGGAAATTGCAGTGGCGGCCTCGCAGGACGTGGAGGTGAACAACAATACGTTGACTATCACCGCTGGCGGATGCGGCATCGTGCTGATCGACCAGGGCCGTCGGACCAAGGACGGCGGCGAATACAAAACGCGCAACAACACCGTTCACAACAACGATTTAACTTTCGAGGGCGCCGCTTGCGCCGGCGGCGTTTCCGACGTCAGCTTCGATAGTGAGAATTTCGCGATCATCACGGACGGCAACAACAGTTTCGACGGCAATGTGTATCGGATTCCGCGGATGAGCGGACTGGCCCGCTTCGCCTGGGGGCATAACGTGACGGATTGGGACCGGTTTCGACGAAAGGGTTTGGAGCAAGGTGGTCAGTTGATTTTGTCTGATAACTGATTGTCTCCATCCGCGGACCTCATCAATCGATCTCCAGGCCGCTTAAAGTGTAGAAGTTTGGATCCGTGCTCACCACTTTCGTCAACGCTGGCCTTCCATGAATAGTGCGTCCGGGCGATCGTAGGTCGGAGCGCTGGGCAGGCATTCGCCATACTTCGAGGCGCTCGCTCAGAGGTGGCTGCTCACCAGCCAATGGCGCAGCCGCGCCTTCGACCGTCGCTTCGAACGAAGCGCCCGGCTCAATGGCGATCGCGCTCCCTAATCGATCTTTCGCTGCGCAATGAAAGTACCGTCGAGCAGAACTTTGCAACGTGAGAGGAATGCGCCGGCACGCGTTAGTGGTACTCCAAAATTTCGCCGACGGATCACCAAATGCCGTAGTGCGGCCAAAGGCGAACAGTCTACCTTCATCGCGCCCTTCCGGATTTCGTGTGTGTGGCATTGGTCGGCGTGCGGATGGAACGGTGGATCATCGACAGTCAAGACTGGAAAGCTTCTCATGTGCGGCATCGCAGGCTTTTTCAAGCCCGGCAGTAATCGTGATCCCGGATCGATGCGCCGACATGTCATCGATATGACGAACACCCTCGCGCACCGCGGACCCAACGACGAGGGGGCCTGGGTCGACCCGATTGCAGGAGTCGCGCTCGGGAATCGAAGGCTGGCGATCATCGACCTGTCACCCGAGGGCCATATGCCCATGCACTCCGCATCGGGTCGGTACGTGATCACGTACAACGGTGAGATCTACAACTCGGCGGCAGTCGCTCGCACGCTCGAGTCGGCGGGTCTGGCGCCACGCTGGCGCGGTCACTCGGACACCGAGGTGATCCTTGCGGCCATCGAAGCCTGGGGCCTCGACAAGGCGCTCGAGTCGTTCAACGGCATGTTCGCGTTCGCGCTCTGGGATGTCCGCGAGCGAACGCTATGCCTGGTGCGAGATCGGCTCGGCGAGAAGCCTCTCTACTACGGTCGCGTCAATGGCGCGCTCGTATTCGCTTCGGAATTGCAGGCGATCTCGGTCTATCCGGACACGAGACTTTCAATCGACCGCGATTGGCTTGATCGGTACCTGCGGGGGATACACCAGCGGTCCGAGGACACGATCTACCGGGGCGTTCGTGCCCTCCGTCCGGGAACTTATGTGACCTTCGACCAGGCGCTGCAGGCCGATGAGCGCGTGTACTGGTCGGCAACCGACAAGGCCGAGATCGGACACCGCGATCCCTTCTCGGGAAGCGAAGCCGAGGCCGTCGAGAGGCTGGACAGCTTGCTGAGGGACGCGGTCCGCTTGCGCGCGGTCAGCGATGTTCCGTTGGGGGTTTTGCTGTCGGGCGGCATTGACTCCTCGACGGTGCTCTCGCTTCTGCAGCAGGAGAGTTCCAGGACGATCCGAAGCTTCTCGATCGGCTTCCCCGATTCGGACCTCGACGAGGCGCCTGCCGCGCGCAAGATCGCCGCCCACATTGGCTCGGATCACACCGAGCTCTACATGGCGCCAAACGACGTGATCGAGCTGATCCCTACGCTGGCTCGGTTGTCCGACCAACCGCAATCCGATCCCTCCTACGTGTCCAATCACGTCGCCTACCGACTGGCCGGACAGAGCGCGACCGTCATATTGGCCGGCGATGGAGGCGACGAGCTGTTCGCAGGCTACCACCGCCACCGGTGGCTGCCCCGGGTGTGGCGACGGCTCGGTTGGCTGCCGGTAGGAATCCGCAAGCAAGCGGCGCAAGCGCTGACGGCGATGTCGCCGGCGACATGGGACAAGGTTTTCGGCCTCGTCGAGCCGGCGATCCCCTCCCGGCTACGGGAGCGAACCCCCGGCGCCAAGCTGCACCGACTGGCACGCTGGATGGACTCTGCCTCCCACGAAGAAATGTACCGCCGGTTGTCCACCAAGTGGGACGCCGGTGACCGGCTCGTTGTCGATCACGATCGCGGGCAACCGGTTGCCGATTTTGCATTCGTTGAGCTGAACGGCGAATTCGAGCTCCTGGAACGGATGCTCGCTCATGAGCTCGTTACGAGCTTCGTGGACACGCAGCTCAAGAAGGTCGATTGTGCGAGCATGGCCGTGAGCGTGGAGGCGCGGGTGCCGTTCACGGACCATCGCGTCGTCGAATTCGCCTTGGCTCTGCCGTCTCACCTGAAGGTGCGCGGCGAAACCGGGAAGTACATCCTTCGCCAGGTCCTCCACCGCCACGTTCCCGAAACATTGTATCGGCGGCCGAAGATGGGCTTCCATCTGCCGTTGAGCACGTGGCTCAGAGGACCTTTGAGGGAGTGGGCAGAGGACCTTTTGGACCCAAGTTGCATGCGCCAAGAGGGGCTGTTGGACCCAGGTCCGATCCGAGCAATGTGGCACGAACATCTAAGCGGCCGGCGCGACCGCGCCGACCATCTTTGGCCCGTGCTCATGTTCAGGTCTTGGCTGAAGCATCATGGTGCCGGCGTCCGCCGTGTCGACGATCGGAGGCTGGTGGGTGTTTACTGACGCCAGACGCATCGCCGCGGGCTCGACCCTGCAGGCCGACATCTGCATCGTTGGCGCAGGGATCGCCGGCATCTCGATCGCGCGGGAGTTCGTCGGTCGGCGCGAGCACGTCGTGCTTCTCGAAGGAGGAAGTCTCGACTTCACGAAGTCCCTGCGCAACTTGCCGACGGTGCTGCGACGGCATTCGCTGAGCGAGCAGGCACTGAGCAACGGCCGGAGCGCCGGGCAACCTTACTATCCGCTCCGGTTCACGAGGGTGCGTGCGTTCGGCGGCTCGTCGCGGGCGTGGCACGATGGGCGCGGCGTTCAAGCTCGGCCGCTCGATGCGATTGATTTCGGGGCGCGAGACGGCTTGCCCGAGGGCGGCTGGCCCATCGATAGGGCTGCGCTCGAGCCCTTCTATCAAAGGGCCCAGCGATTGTGCGCCTTGGGTCCGTTCGCCTACGACGCGAGATCATGGGAAGCCAAGGGCTACGGGACTCCGCTGCCCCTCGACCCCGAGCGCGTCGAGTCGGTGATCTTCCAGTTCGGCAAGCAAAGCGGATTCCACCGCTACGAGGACGACCTTGCGCGGGCCAAGAACGTCGACGTCGTGCTCCACGCCACCGCAGTGCACCTCGCCGACAAGGGTGGGCGCGTGAACCGGATGGACTGTGCGACGTTGGCAGGCAACCGATTCACCGTTCAGGCGCGGACGTTCGTCCTGGCGGCGGGGGCAATGGAGACCGCCCGCCTGCTGCTGGTATCGAGGGATAGCCAGCCCGCCGGCATCGGTAACGGCCGCGACTTGGTGGGCCGTTCATTCATGGAGCATCCCGATGTCGCGGCAGGATACCTGATTCCCAATCCGGAGCTCGATCGAAGGGCATTCAGGCTGTACCAGCGCCAGGGCGTTGGGGAGAACCTCATGGTCGAAGCCATGTTTCGGTTGAGTGACTCTACCTTGCGAAGGGAGCGCCTGCTCAACGCCGTGCTGCGTCTACGACCTACTTATCGCTCCGGCATGACGGCGGCCGTGCAATCGGCCCAGGTCGTCCGCAGATCGTTGCACTTCGGGGTGGCGACACCGGGGCTGGCGAGGCATGCGCTGCGCAGCGCCATCGGCGCACCGCAGATCCTCCGCCACTACGCGACCTGGCGCTCGGGGCGCCCACCGGAGGTCTTTGGCATCGACGTAATGGCCGAGCAGGCGCCGACGATGTCCTCTCGGGTGAGACTTGCCCAACGCCGGGATCGGCTGGGCGTCCCGAAGACGGTACTCGACTGGCGATTGACGAGCCTGGACTGGGACTCGATCCGACGGACCATGGAAATCTTCGGCGACGCCGTCCGTGAGGCTGGCGTGGGCACCGTGGTCTCGACCGTCGGAGTCGATAGGCAGCCGCCGGCGGTCTTCGGCAACTGGCACCACCTCGGCACAACGCGCATGAACCCCGATCCCGCTCGCGGAGTCGTGGACAAGAACTGTCGGGTCCACGACATGGCCAACCTCTATATCGCCGGAGGGTCGGTCTTTCCCACCGGCGGCTATGCCAACCCGTCGCTGACCATCGTTGCGCTCTCGCTTCGGCTCGCCGACCACCTCGCATCGACGCCGGACTAGAGCTCGTTATGCCGAAGCCCCTTCAGCAGGACGAGGTCGGAACTGCAGCGCCGCGCGTCACCTGCGGGGTGATGGTGCTTTGCGGCCTTCTGTTTGCTTCGCAGGCTGCGCTCGCCGGCACTTCGGGGGCCGCTTGCCCGTCGGGTGCGGTTGCCGTTGCGCCCGGCACGTCCATCCAGGCGGTGATCGACAAGGCCGGCGACGGTGCAGCGTTCTGTCTGAAAAGCGGTGTGCACAGAGTGCAAGTGGTCCGGCCGCGATCGGGGCAACGATTCTACGGCGAGACCGGCACCATCCTGAACGGCAGCCGCCTTGTCGCCCACTTTCGGCGCGAGGGTCGCTTTTGGCTCGCTCAAGCGCAACTGTATGCGTCTCCCCGACATGGCGAATGCTTGCCGAGCGCGCCCAATTGCAATCAACCGGAAGCGCTTTTCTTTGACGACAAGCCCCTGGTCCGTGCCGCCAGCCAGACGACACTGGCAAACGGCGCATTTTACCTCGACTACGCCCGCGGTCTGATCGTTGTTGTCGACGACCCGACCGGGCGCAAGGTCGAGCTCACGGTCGGGTTCTTTGCGTTCGAAAGCTTCGCAAGGGATGTGCGGATCAGCAACGTGATCGTGGAGAAATACGCGAGCGTGGCGCAGAAGGGTGCAGTCCATGCGCGCGAGGGCGTCGGCTGGCACATCGAGGACTGCGAGGTGCGCCTCAACAGCGGCTCCGGGATCGATGTCGGGACGGGCAGCGTGGTGCGCAACTGCGACATCCATCACAACGGCCAGATCGGTATCGTGGGCAACGGCAAGGGTATCCGGATCGAGGACAACCACATCTGGTCGAACAACACCAAGGGCTTCGATCCCGCCTGGGAGGCGGGCGGCGCAAAGATCGCCGTAAGCGACGGCGTCACGTTTCGTGGCAACCATGTCCATGACAACAACGGACCTGGCTTGTGGTGCGACATCGAGTGCCGCAACGTGCTCTACGAGGGCAATCGCGTTGAGAACAACCACGATGTCGGCATCTTCCACGAGATTTCCTTCGATGCGGTGATTCGCAACAACGTCCTGCGCTCCAACGGCGTCGGAGGCAGAGGCTGGCTCTGGGCGTCGGATATCGTCGTCGCGGCATCCCAGGACGTGCAGGTCACGGGCAACACGCTGACGGTCGCGGCCGGAAGCTGCGGCATTGTTCTGATCGACCAAGGGCGACGTGCCGAGAACGGCAGGGAGTACAAGACACGCGACAACATCATACGCGGCAACGACATGACATTTGCAGGCGCTCCCTGTGCCGGCGGCGTCTCAGACACCAAGCCCACCGACCCGAACTTTGCCGTCATCGAACGGGACAACAACCGCTTCGATGGCAACACCTATCGCGCGCCGCGCACGAACCCAGCTGGTCGGTTCGTGTGGGGACACGAGGTCACGGATTGGGAAGGCTTTCGGCGCAAGGGTCTGGAGCCGACCGGCCGGCTCGACTTGTTCTGAGGGGCCGCATCGGCGCGTGCTCCCGCGACGTGCTCGCGGACGGCCCACAGCCGCTGGCCGATGTTGCGCCAGATCCCAGTATCGATCATGGCAATATGCCAGTCCTGGATCGGCTGGTGGGCGGGCGCCCGGCGCTGATTAATCAGTTGCGCACAGCACTGTTGGAGCGGGGCATTGTGGTGCCCCGGGGACGGCGCAAGCTTGGAGCGTGATGTCGATGCGCTACTGACCGAGGAAGAGATCCGGCTCAGTCCACGGATCGGGTTGCTAGTCGAGGACCTGCGTGCCGAGTGGCGCGAACTCGACCGGCGTATGTTGGCCTTCGATGACGAGTTCGCAGATCAGGCCCGCTCTGACGAGCCCACCCGTCTGCTAACCTCGATTCCAGGCATAGGACCACTGAATGCAACGGCACTGACGGCGGCAATCGGCAACGCCCAGACATTCCGACGAGACCGGGATCTGGCGGCTTGGTTGGGGCTGGTGCCAAAACAAGTGACGACGGGAGGCAAGCCCAAACTTCTGGGGATCAGCAAACGTGGCAATGGATATCTGTGCAAAGATGCTCATTCACGGTGCGCATGCCGCCCTGCCAACGTTATCCAAAGGTGAGACGCCATTGGGCGCGTGGTTGCGCGGCCTGCTCTCGCGGGCGCATGTGAACACGGTGGTAGTGGCGCTCGCCGCCGAGCTGGCGCGGATCGCCTGCGCGTTGATCCGGCATGGCGAGAAATTCAACATGAAGGCTGCGGCAGCGTTGTAGCTTAAGGGATCGGCCAGGCGCGCTGACCCGGCGCGAAGGGCTGACGAAAGTCTGCGGGTGATGGAAGTGAGATGGCCTGACAGTCGATCGGCGTTCTGGAAACCTGCTGTGTGAAATAGGGCACCGCGAGCCTGAGCGTTTTATGAGGACCAGGACGTGCGGATCTCCATCTTGGCCAGGGTTCGCCCTGAGACCGGATACGTCGGTGTAGACTGATCAACCGAGTTTACTAAAACCCTTGCAGACGGGGTGGGCCATACGTTCACACAGCCTCGGTCATGAGCTGAAGTGACAGCCTATCGGCGTCATGTCCGCTTTACCTTGGAAGTGGACAGCCTTCACTCTCGAGTCTGCCTCAACCAGAGGTCGGAGGGAATGGCGGCCGTTTCACCAGCTGAAGCGCACGCCGACATTGATTGCGTGGTTGTCGGTGCCGCCGCCGACCCCGCCGTCATAGCGCAGGTAGACCTGCGTCGTCGTGGCGATGGTGGTGGTAGCCTGCAGACCGAGCACGGCGGCATCGCGCGCCGGCGTGGCGCCGAACACGGTGAAGGAGTTGCCTGGCGCGCCGGCGAAGGCCGCGGTGATTGGCCGGCCGGTGTCGGCGAACTCGTGCTG
>DATHHQ010000473.1:0-2612 GCA_035490095.1 Bradyrhizobium sp. | reverse complement strand
TGCGGATGATCGCGGGGCTGGAGGATATCACCGACGGCGACATCATGATCGGGGGCGACGTCGTCAACGACGTGCCACCGAAAGACCGTGACATCGCCATGGTGTTCCAGAATTACGCGCTTTATCCGCACATGACGGTGGCGGAAAACATGTCGTTCGGACTGCGGCTGAAACGCTATCCGAAGGCCGAGATCAAGACGCGGATCGACGAAGCCGCCCGCATGCTCGACATCGTCGAACTGGTGGACCGCAAGCCCAAGCAATTGTCGGGTGGCCAGCGTCAGCGGGTCGCGATGGGCCGCGCCATTGTTCGAAACCCCAAGGTTTTTCTGTTCGACGAGCCGCTGTCCAACCTCGACGCCAAGCTCCGGGTCCAGATGCGGATCGAAATCAAGAAGGTGCACCAGAAGGTCCGCACCACAACCGTCTACGTGACCCACGACCAGGTTGAAGCGATGACGCTCGCCGACAGGGTCGTGGTCATGAACCACGGACGCATCGAACAGATCGGGACGCCGAACGAACTCTATCACAAGCCCGCCACGCGCTTTGTCGCCGGCTTCATCGGTTCGCCGGCCATGAATTTCATCCCCTGCCGGCTTGAGGACGTCGCCGGCAAACTGCATATCCGGCTGACCGACCGTATCGCCTTTCCGCTGCCGCCTGCCCGTGCCGCCCGATATCAGAGCGTCGCGCGAAACGAAAAATTGCTGTTGGGGTTACGGCCGGAACACATCACCGAAGCGAAAGCGCATCCGGAGCCCGGGGTCGAGGCCTTCGACGCGGTTTTGGATGTGACCGAACCGATGGGCATGGAGACGCTGATCTATTTGGAGCTCGAAGGCGTAGAGATTTGCGGACGGGTTAATCCCAATGCCGGCGCCCGCGATGGCGGGCCGCTTCGATTGGCAGTGGACCTTAACAATATGCACCTGCTAAACGAGGTCACCGGCGTCGTCATTTGACGGACGCATAACAAGAAAAGCCAGGCTTGCTGGGCAAGGCACTGGCAAGGAACTGGGCAAGGACTGGGAATGGCGACCAACAAGAAGAAAATTTTCATCACGGAATCGATGTCGCAACCGGGAAGAGCTCTATTGAAAGAGCGGGACGATGTCGAAATCGTCGAATTTCCCAATATGATCTCCGCAGGAGATTTCGAGGCCATGCTCAAGGCGCAGGCGCCGGTTCACGGCGTGGCGCTTGGCGGTACCGGTTTCGGCGAGCCGGAGCTTGAGGCGTCAAAGGACATGAAGGTGGTGACCCGGATCGGGGTCGGCTACGATGCCGTCGATGTTCCGGCGCTGAGCCGCCGCAGGATTCCGCTGATGGTGGCGGGCACCGCCAATTCTCCGTCGGTCGCGGAACAGGCGCTGTTCATGATGCTGACGCTGGCCAAGCGCGCGGTGGAAATGCATTCCATCGTCAAGGACGGCAATTGGAGTCATCGTCTTGGCAAACTGCCCTACGATTTGTTCGGCAAGACGGTTCTGATCGTCGGCTTCGGCCGGATCGGCACGCGCACCGCCAAACGTTGTCTTGCCATGGAAATGAACGTTCTCGTCTACGATCCCTACAAACCTGCCGCCGACATCAAGACGGCGGGCTGCGAGCCGGTCGCCGATCTCGATGCGGCGCTGCCGCGCGCCGATTTTGTCAGCATCCACTGCCCGAAGACGCCGGAGACCGTCGGCATGTTCAATGCGGCGCGCTTGAAGCGCATGAAGGAGACGGGCTATCTGATCAACACGGCGCGTGGCGGGATCGTCGACGAGCCGGCGCTGTACGACGCGCTGGTATCAGGCAAGCTCGCAGGCGCCGGCCTTGATGTTTTCGAGCAGGAGCCACCGCCTTCAGGCCATTCGCTGTTCGAACTTCCCAATGTCATCATGGCACCGCACGTCGCCGGGGTCACGCGCGAAGCCGTCGACCGGATGAGCGTGCAAACCGCGCGCAATATCCTGAGCGCGCTCGACGGCGATCCGATCAGGCAGAACGTCATCAATCAGGACGTGCTCGGCTGAACCGGCTGTAATTTCTTCCAGCTTCCGCCAACGACTTCGCCGGCTCTTGCTTGCACCACAGGTATCAATATGGCCTTCAAGGAATACGGCAGCTATGACGGGTTAGGCCTTGCCGATCTCGTCCGGAAAAAACAGGTCAGCGCCCGGGAAATGCTGGACGAGGCCATTGCCCGCACCGCCAAGGTCGACCCGCAGATCAACGCAGTGGTCGTGAAACATTACGATTATGCGCAAGCGCAGATCGACAAGGGCCTTCCGGATGGTCCCTTCACCGGCGTGCCGTTTCTCCTGAAGGATCTGGACATTCTTGAGGGCACGCGGACGACCTCGGGCGCCAGCGTCTACAAGGACAATGTCGCTGATCACACCGGCACCCTCGCCCAGCGCTTTCTCGATACCGGTGTCGCGATTTTCGGAAAAAGCTCCAGTCCGGAATTTGGCTTGATGCCGACCACCGAGTCCCGGCTGTTCGGTCCGACCCGTAATCCCTGGAATCTCGCGCACTCGTCGGGAGGTTCGTCCGGCGGTGCCGGTGCGGCCGTTGCCGCGCGCATTCTTCCTGTCGCGCATGCCAGCGATGGCGGCGGC
>DATHHQ010000472.1:0-3381 GCA_035490095.1 Bradyrhizobium sp. | reverse complement strand
CGCGGCGCCAACGCCGGCGGCGGCACCCATGGCGCCGAAGATCGCGGTCGGGTGAAAACCGGCCTTGTGGACGGCCTTCGGGACCACTAGGCTCAGCCGGCACAGAACTTCGGTGCCGACGGCGATCCCGATCAGCGCCATGCGGCCATCGGGATTATGCTTCTCGCAGGCAGCCAAAACCGCCGGCACGATCACCGCGCCGGCATGCACCGGGCCGCCTTCGAAGGTATCGTCGAAATCCTCGCCATGCGCCGCGGTGCCGTTGACGAAGGCCGCACCGGAGGCATTCAGGGTTCGCTCGTGGCCGATCGCCGTACATGGGCCGTCATCGTCCCAACCGCCGAGCGCGCTTGTAATGTAATCCTCGTTACGCGCGGTGACGCACAAGCCGACGACATCGATCAGCAAGTCCTCGCACTTGAGTATGGTTGCCGCCGGGAGAGCGCCCGCCTTCAGCGCAACGATTTTTTGCGCAAGCGTTTCGGCGACAGAAATTTTTGGCAGTTCGGATGTCATGATGACCGCTGAATCAAACGCGGAAAAGCTTGGTGTAACGGGCCTTGATCGCATCGCCTTCTTCTTCCACCGCGGCGGCGTCGTCCTTCATGGTCTTGATGTCCTTGAGGGGCGTGCGCCCCGGTTTCTCCTGGGTCTGCGGATGCACCGAGCGCAGGCCGCCGACATCGATGATGAGTTGCTGGGCGTCGCGGCTGAAGCAGAACGACTGAAACAGTTTTGCCGCGTTCGGATTCGGCGAGCCTTTGAAGATCCCGTTGGGCCCGATGATCAGTGGCGATCCTTCGCTGGCATAAACCGGCTCGACCGGGCGTCCGGCCTCCTTCATCTGGAAAATATTGTATTCGTTGCCATCAGCCATGACGGCCCGTTCGCCGAGATCGAGCTTCTTCGGTGGATCGGCCGAGGATTGCACCTGCATGATGTTCTGCTTGGCAAGCTGTTCGAACCAGGTCCAGCCGAGATCGCGCTGCATCTGATAGGTCGCGGTCATGATGGTGCCGCTGTAGCCGGGATGGGCCTTGACGATCTTGCCCTTCCATTTCGGATCCAAGAGATCGGCAAAACTCTTCGGCGCCTCGTCCGGCTTCACCAGACTGGTGTTGTAGGCGATGATGCTGAGCCAGACGCGCCAGCTCGCAAACTGGCCGTCCACGTCCTTGTGTTCCGTGGGGTAGAATTTTGCGACGTCTTCCGGCACGTAGGGCGCCAGGATGCCGTTGCGTTTCCAGACGATGAAATGCGCGGCGTCCGACGAATTCACCACGTCGACCGCATGGATGTTGCTGGCATATTCCTGGCCGATGCGCTGAAACACCCGCTCCGCCCCGGTGCGCTCGACGCGGACCGCAATGCCGGAATATTTCGCCTCGAACGCCTTCGCCAGTTTCTCGGCGACCGGCAGATCGGTCGAAGTGTAGTAGCTGACCTTGCCTTCCTTCTTCGCCGCTTCGATCAGTGCCGGCGTGACCGACTCCGGTGGTGGAGCATCCGCCATCACGCGGGTCGAGAACGCAGCGCCGGCAAGCAGGGCGCCCGATCCCTTGAGCAGCATGCCGCGGCGCGATATCCCTGGATTTTTCATTGGCTCATCCTACCCGCATGTTCCGGGCCATATCGATACACCCGAGATTATCTTTTATTCCTACAGCCCACATCGAGTCTATCGTCGACACTTCGTTCCCATTGCAGCTAGACTTGGCGCGCGGCTAGCTTTGGCTGACACAAAACAAGATCGATATCCGGGAGTTTGAAATGACGGGCCCAAGGTTTGCCCTCGCGCTGGCGGCAGCTCTTCTTGTGACTCCAACTCTTGTTGCAACGCAATCTCTGGCGCAGGATTACCCGACGCGCCCGATCAGGATCATTGTTCCCTTTGGTGCCGGAGGCCCCGCCGACGTGACCGCCCGCCTGATCGGCAACGTCCTGCAGGAGAATTTCGGCCAGCCCTTCGTGGTCGAGAACCGCACCGGAGCCGGCGGCGTGATCGGCACGCTCGAGGCCGCCAAGTCGCCGCCTGACGGCTATACGCTGTTGATGATGTCGAATACCCAGACCGCGAACGAATCGCTGGTGCCGCAGCGCAAATATGAATTGATGCGCGATCTGGCGCCGATCGCGCCGGTCAATTACTCCGACCTTGTCATCGTCGTGCACCCGCAGGTCGCGGCAAAGACGCTGGCGGAATTCATCGCACTTGCCAAATCGCAGCCGGGAAAGCTGAACTACGCCTCGTCCGGCCAGGGCACGCCCTATCACATGGCCGGCGAGCTGTTCAAAACCGTGGCCGGTATCGATGTCGTGCACGTCCCCTACCGCAACAGCGGCGAGGCGCGCAGCGGCGTCATCGGCGGACAGGTGCAGATGATGATCGACGCGGTTCCGGCGATGGCCCCCAATGTCGGAGAGAACCAGGTGCGCGCGCTCGCCACCACCGGCAAGTCGCGTTCAAGTGTGCTGCCAAACGTGCCGACGGCCTCGGAGGCCGGTGTCGCCGGATATGAGGCGACCATCTGGCTCGGATTGATGGCGCCCGCGGGAACGCCAAAGCCGGTTATCGACAAGCTGAACGCCGCCGTCAACGCGGCGGTCAAGCGGCCGGACATCGTCAAACTCTGGACCGAACAGGGCGCGGTTCCGATGTCGATGACCCCGGAAGAATTCGACAAATATCTGCGCGGCGATATTGTGAAATGGGCCGAGGTCGTCAAACAGTTCGGCGACAAGCCGCAATAGGTCACGCAGCAAGGTTTCATTCTCGATGCCGAGTATTCGATTCCGCCTCAATGGCGTCGAGACTGATGTCGACGCCGACCCCGATTGTTCGCTTCTCGACATCCTGCGCGGGCAGCTCGGCATGACCGGTCCGCATTTCGGCTGCGGCGCCAATGAATGCGGCGCCTGCAACGTCATCGTCGGCGATCACGCGGTGGCCGCATGCGACACGCCGCTGTGGTCGGTCGCGGACAAGGACATCACGACCATCGAAGGGCTGGGAAGCGCGGAAAAGCCGCATCCGCTGCAGCGTGCGTTTATCGCCGAGCAAGCCCTGCAGTGCGGCTATTGCGTTTCCGGCATCTTGATGAGCGCCGCGGCACTTTTGATGCGGAATCCAAATCCCGCCAGCAAGGACGTGAGGGCGGCGCTCGACCGCAATCTTTGCCGTTGCGGATCGCATAACCGCATGGTGCGGGCGGTGCTGCGCGCCGCGGCCGAGATGGCAGCCCGATGACAGCACCCGCGCCGTCCCCCTCGGTGCCAAAATTGCCGGCCAGTCTAGCGGCGAACCCGGTGCTGTCGTCATGGGTCCGGTTTTCGCCCGAGGGCCATGTGATAGTGTCGCCGGGGAAGGTGGAGATCGGGCAA
>DATHHQ010000471.1:0-25414 GCA_035490095.1 Bradyrhizobium sp. | reverse complement strand
GAGATCGCGCGCTGCCGCGGCCTGACCGACAAGCCGTTCGGCGTCAATCTGACCATTCTTCCCTCGATCAAGCCGCCGCCCTATGCGGAATATCGTCAGGCCATCATCGAGAGCGGCATCAAGATCGTCGAGACTGCCGGCAACAAGCCGCAGGAACACGTCACCGAATTCAAGAAGCACGGCATCGTGGTCGTGCACAAATGCACCAGCGTCCGTCACGCCCTGTCGGCGGAGCGCATGGGCGTCGATGCGATCTCGATCGACGGTTTTGAGTGCGCGGGCCATCCCGGCGAGGACGATACCCCCGGCCTGATCCTGATCCCGGTAGCCGCCGATAAAGTAAAAATTCCGATCATCGCCTCGGGCGGCTTCGGCGACGGCCGCGGCCTGGTGGCGGCACTGGCGCTGGGCGCCGAAGGCATCAACATGGGCACGCGTTTCATGTGCACCAAAGAGAGCCCGATCCATCAGCTGATCAAGGAAAAAATCGTCGCCAATGACGAGCGGGAGACCGAGCTGATTTTCCGGACCATGCGCAACACTTCGCGCGTCGCCAAAAACGCGGTCAGTACGCAGGTCGTCGCCATGGAAAGGGAAGGCGCCACCTTCGAACAGGTTCGCGATCTCGTGGCCGGCGCGCGCGGCAAGATGGTTTACGCCACCGGCGACGCCGACGAAGGCATCTGGTCGGCAGGCCAGGTGCAAGGCTTGATCCACGACATTCCGACCTGCGCCGAACTGGTGTCGCGCATCATGCGCGACGCGGAAGCCATCATTCAGAGCCGGTTCGAAGGCATGATGTCCGGAGCCCGCCGTCAAGCCGCGGAATAGGCAGCTTTAGAGCATGATCCGGAAAAGCATGCCCTCGGGCCACGACCCGATGGGTGGGTACCGGTTTTCCGGAAAAGATCATGCTCAAACAAAAAGATAGAGCGGGATGACGATTCGAAGAAAAGTCATCCCGCGCTAGACCAGCAACAACAGAGAATGATCGCATGAAGGGCTATGTCTACGGCGCCAACGGCGCTGAAATCACCGATGTCGCCAAGCCTTCGCCGAAAGGCGTGCAGGTGCTGGTTCGAGTGCGCGCGTGCGGCCTCAACCGGGCCGACCTCGGCATGACCAAGGGTCATGCGCACGGCAGCGCCGGCGGCGCCGGCACCGTGCTGGGGATGGAATGGGCGGGTGAAGTTGCTGAGATCGGTCCCGACGCCAAGGGCGTCAAGCCCGGCGACAGGGTGATGGGCTCCGGGAGTGCCGCGTTTGCGGAATATACGCTGGCCGATCATGGCCGGCTGTTTCACATTCCTGCCAGTGCCAATATGAGCTACGAGGACGCAGCCACCCTGCCCGTCGCGCTGGCCACCATGCACAACGCGGTCGTGACCAACGGCGCCTTGCAGCCCGGCCAGTCCGTCCTGATTCAAGGGGCAAGCTCCGGCGTCGGCCTGATGGCGCTGCAAATTGCAAAACTCAAGGGCGCCAGGACCGTGATCGGATCTTCCACCGATGCGATGCGGCGCGGGCGGCTCAAGGAATTCGGCGCCGACCTCGCGGTCGATTCCAGCGATCCGGGCTGGGTCGATCAGGTGCTGAAAGCCACCGATGGCGCAGGCGTCGACCTCATCGTCGATCAGGTCTCGGGCAAGGTCGCCAGCCAGAATCTGGCGGCCACCAAAATCAAGGGCCGCATCGTCAATGTCGGCAGGCTCGGCGGCACCCACGCCGATTTCAACTTCGACCTGCATGCCGCGCGCCGCATCAACTATATCGGTGTCACCTTCCGGACCCGCTCGATCGAGGAAATCCGCGAGATTTTCAGCGAAGTCCGCAAGGATATCTGGCCTGCGGTGGAATCGCGCAAACTGCAATTGCCGATCGACAAGGTGTTTGCATTCGATGATATCGGCAAGGCGTTCGAGCACATGGAAGCCAACAAGCATCTCGGCAAGATCGTCGTGACGCTGTAGCCGCCCCAGCTATTCGCCCGGCGAAGGCTTCGCTATCCCGGAGATTATTTGTCACCCTCCTCCAATTCCTTCGCCCACATCATGTGCTGGGTCCGCGAGACCGCTGCCGAACAATAACCCCGCTCCTTCTTTTCGGCGTTCTCCCAGAACCAGTGCATGCAGCCCTGTCCGAGGCAAAAATCTCCACGATAACGCATTTCGCGCGCGTACCAGGGAAAGAATTTCCACAAGAAGCGCCATCTAACCCAGTCCCGGTATGTCCACCGCCCGCGCGAGCCGACCCTCATGACGCACATCCGCATCCGGGCTTCACTATGCGGCAACATTCCGCGCATGTCGAAAACTCTCCCGCTCCGCACGACGCCACCGTCTTGCACATAGGGAAGATCGGTCAGTTCTGAGGTGAATCTTTGACGGCCGACCATCCCTCGCCCCTTTTTAGATGCGCTACTTCGAAATCGCCACCCAATTGTCCGGATTCTTTTTCGCTCAAGATCTCCGGCTTGTCACGCGCTTGACGCCGCCCGCTCCGCCCACAAGATGCGTATGCTTAATTTTCCGATTTTTCGCAATTGGAACCGGATTCTGCATGCATGTCCGCCCCCTGCCAAACGTCGAGCTTCCGCGCCTGTGCGCAACTGGAAAACAACGAGCTTCCCAGCGAGGCTCCCCTACACGATCGCGCGTCCGTGGCCTCTCACCCCGACAAACAGGCGAAATTTGTTGTTCCAATATTGACAGCAACTTACAGATAACCATCCTGCTGCACCGGAATTTGCTTGCTTTGGAGCTCGTACATGGAAATTCAGCTCTGAACGCCTCCATTAACGATGCAAGAGCTGCGATGCCTCTGTAATCAGCGGCTCATCCTGGCGTGTTCTTTTGGCGCGTTGGCGATGGTTTCAATTTATCGGAGTTCGACATAAAACGCGGTACTTTCGAGGGAACGTCGTGTCTGATCAGCAGTTGCCTCTCTCCAATAAGTTTCACACCCGTATTATCGATGATCTTGGCGAACATACTGTTCGCGTGATCGACTTATGCGAGCGCCTTCAAGTAGACGGCCTCATACGGTTGCACCATCGAGACTATGATTTAGTTGAGACCCTTCGAGAGAAATATGTTCATTTCAATTTGGAATTCACTCTAAACGAGCGTGGAAAACGTTACGCAGTGCTTCCCATCATACGATCCGGCTATAGGACGGAGAGCTACCAAGAGGAGGTACTTCCGATTCTCGATCCAGGACGGCATCGAATCGGCGTATGCGAAGCAGTAATGCAGCGGATTCCCATCGAAGAGGTATCGAGTGCGCATTTCGCATACTCGATAGAAACAATCACGACAATCGACGCGCTAAAGAAGGCGCTGATCCAACGCTATGCCCCGCTATTTCCTAGTCTCGGGCCAGAACAATTGCTATCGCGCGGCTGCGCCATCACTCTCATTTCGTTCTAGAGATGCTTGGCTGAGCCCGGTCGTCAACGTTGGGTACTAACCAGTCAGGATCGGTTTCAGCGCCTCGCGCTCGTCGATGACAAAGTTGTGCCTTTGAGCGGCGCTTTAACGTTGCCCGACGGGCTGATAAACTTCGGCCATGAGCCATCCCGACCAGGATTGCGGCGGTAAGCGACTGCATTGATGACACCGATCAAGCTTACTGGAGCGCTCGACGGGGGGCGCTATTTCGAGGGGCCACGCTGGCACGCCGGCCGGCTCTGGTTCGTCGACTGCATGGAGCGGACACTCCTAAGCCTCACCCCGTCCGGCGAACGTGAACAGCACGCGAAGCTCGGCGACGATACGCCATGTTCCGCAAGCGTCTGATGGCTTTCGCGGACGGCCGGCTTTCGCTCTACGCCGACCTGTCACGGATAGCTGCAGGTACGATCGACGACATGATCGTCGACGGGCTGGGGCGCGCTTATGTCGGGGATCTCGGCTTCGACTTGCCGCCGCCGCCGGACCGGGGGCCTGTCGGCCGCATCATTCTGGTGATGCCCGACGGCGAGACGCGCGTCGTGGCCGATGGATTGCGATTTCCGAACGGCATTGCGGTCTCGGCCGATAATCGCCGGCTCGTCGTGGCCGAGATGGATGGCGGATGCCTGGCCGAGTACGACATCGAGGCCGACGGCGGCTTGAACTTTCGCCGCCGGTTCGGAAGCATGAAGGCTCCCGATGGCATTTGCCTCGATCGTGAGCAGGCGGTGTGGGTCGCATCCTTCGACGAGGATGCCTTCATTCGAGTAGACCGCGACGGACGCGAGCTGCAGCGAATTGAAGTGCCGGGCCGCCGCGCTATTGCCTGCGTTCTCGGCGGCCTGGAGCGGCAAACACTGTTCTGCCTGAGTGCCGCGACGTCGCCCGAAGAGCTCCGGCAACGTAAATCATCTGCCCGCATCGACGTGGTCGATGTCGAAATTCCCGGTGCTGGTTATCCCTGAGCGTTGGCGGGACTCCACGCAAAGGCAATTTCCAAAAGCTGGGACAATTCGCAACAAATCGCTACTGCGATTAAGTGGCGACTGACGCGTTTGATCGGCGCTTTAATGTTGCGCGACCGGCTGCTAAACCCCGGCCATGAGTCATCCCGATCACAACGCCAAATCCCGCGTCGCGGCGATTTCGATCTTCGCCAGCGCCGGCATGGCGGCGGCCAAATTCGCGGTCGGCATCGCCATCGGCAGTCTGGCGCTGATTTCCGAAGCGCTGCACTCTTCGGTCGACGTGGTCGCGACCGTCATCACCTGGCTGGTGGTGCGGGTTTCCGACCGCCCCGCGGACGACGAACACCATTACGGCCACGGCAAGTTTGAGAGCTTGTCGGCGCTTGGCGTCATCGCGATGCTCTATGTGCTGGCGGGCGGCATCCTGGTCGAATCCTACAGCCGCCTGCGCGAGGGTGCGCCACCGCCGACGATCTCGGCGGTTCCATTTATCGTCCTGCTGATCGACATCGCGGTGAATTTCTGGCGCGCCCGGGCGCTGCATCGCACCGCGCGCGACACCAAAAGCCAGGCGCTGGCCGCCGATGCGCTGCATTTTGCGTCCGACGTGCTGGGCTCGATCGCCGTCATTGCCGGGCTTGCGCTGTCGGGGCTGGGTTATGCCTGGGGTGACGCCGCCGCCGCGATCGGCGTGGCGGTCATGATCGCAATGCTGGGCCTGCGGCTGGCGCGCTCCACCGTAGAAACACTGCTCGACCGTGCCCCCCAAGGGGCGTCGGAAAAGGCCATCGCCGCGATCAGCGCCGTGCCCGGCGTGGTCGATGTCGAACGCTTAAGGGTGCGGATGGTCGGCTCGACGCACTTCATCGACGCCATCGTGCAGGTGCCGCGCACCTATCCGATCGACCGCATCGATGAGATCAAGCGCAAGGCGCAGGATGCGGTCAGTCGCGTGCTCGACGATGCCGACCTCACGTTCACGGCCGTGCCGGTCGCGCGCGACAACGAGAGCATCCGCGAACGTATCATGGTGATCGCCCGCAATTCCGGGCTCGCCATCCACCATGTCACGGTGCACGATCTCGGCGGCAAGTTGACGGTCAGCATCGACCTCGAAGTCGACGGCGATATGGCGCTTAACGCCGCCCACGACATCGCCCACGAGCTGGAGCGGAACATCCGCGACGAATTCGGCGAGGACGTCGAGGTCGACACCCACATCGAGCCGCTGGAACCGGAATTGCCGCTCGGCGCCGATGCCGCGCCCGACCGCGTCGAAACCATCAAGACCGCGCTGGCGCGCTTCGCCGCCGATGGCGCGATCCATGACATCCACAGCGTGCGGGTCCGCAACACCGACGCCGGCGAGATCGTTAACTTTCATTGTCGCGCCGCGCCGTCGATGAGCGTGATCAAGGTTCACGAGAACGTCGATGCGATCGAGCGCGCGCTGCGTCGCGCGTTTCCGACCGTCAAACGCGTGATCAGCCACGCCGAGCCGCCGGACGCGTTGTAGAATCCGAAATCCGCGCCGCGTTCCCGTTTCGGACTCACTTTGCACGCCATTTCCGAGTTCCGATTCTGCGGTGGACAAGATTTATTTGCATTCGCGATTCGTTGACTCTCGACAGCCCGGCAAAACTGGATTCAAATCGCTTTGATTCGGAAGCGATTGGGGTTCTTTCGAGCAAGGTGCAAAGAGGGGCCAAAGGCATGGCGCGCGCACACGCGGCGAGCGCCTGCGTCCAATCCGATTCGATCAAGGGATTGGCGCAGTCGATCGCGAAACCAGCCTATCATCGGCTGTTGATAGCGGAGCCTGCGCTTCGCCGCGCCGTGCCCACCCTTATTATTGCGTTCCTGATCACCATTTGTCTTGGCGCCTTCGTGCAGGTGATCGATCAGAACCGGCAGCAGCGCGCGTCCATGAAGCGGGACCTCGCTGCCCTCTCCGATTTGCTCGCCGAGCGTCTTGATCGCATTGCTTCGGTTCGACAGGACCGCGCGGCAGCCATCGAGCACCTGCAAGACCTGGTGCCCGGCCTCATTCCGGCGTGGGGCGTCGCAGCCGGAAGGCATGTGATCGTCACCGGCGCGGACCGGCGCATTCTCGCCCGCGTTCCCGTCGAAACAAGCCTCGACGAGCCCGACGGGATTCTCGACATCATCAGCACGGCACAATTGTTGGCCGCGCCGGGTCAGCAAGGTGGCATCACCGATATGATCCTGCCGAGCGGCAACAGCGCGGTGGCGGTCCAGCACGTCGTCAAATCGTTGCCCGGCCAGGTCATCGTCATCCAGGAAAAGGTCGACTCGCTGTGGCGGTCGGACGCGGCCCTGTCGGTGACGCTTTCCGCCACCACCGGCTTTGTCGTGCTGATCCTGGGCTTTGCATTCCACTGGCAATCGACCCGCGCGCGCGAAGGCGATCTCATCAATGACGCCGTGCGCGGCCGGATCGATACCGCGCTCAATCGCGGACGCTGCGGATTGTGGGATTGGGACCTGTCGCGCGGCCGAATCTTCTGGTCGCAATCGATGTTCACGATGCTGGGCCTCGACACCCGCAGCGACCTCTTGACCTTCGGCGAGGTCAACGCGCTGGTGAAATCCGATGACATCGATCTGTTCGGGGTCGCCGATCGGCTTATTTCCTCGGAAATCGACCACATCGACCAGACTTTCCGCATGCAGCACACCGACGGCCACTGGATCTGGCTGCGCGTCCGCTGCGAGCTCAGCGAGGGCGCCGGCGATGCCGATGCCGGGTTGCATCTGATCGGCATTGCCGTCGACATCACCGAGCAGAAAAGCCTCGCCGAGAAAACGGTGGAGGCCGACCTGCGGCTGCGCGATGCGATCGAGACCATCCCGGAAGCTTTCGTGCTGTGGGACGCGGAAGATCGCCTGGTGCTCTGCAATTCGCACTTCCAGCGGCTGCACAAGCTGCCGGATACGGCGGTTACGCCGGGCACGTCCTATGAGACCATAATCGAGGTCGGCAAAATGCCGGAGGTCCGCACCCGGCTGCATGACGCCGGCACCCAGGCGCCGGGCGCGCGCACCTTCGAGGCGCAACTCGACGACGGCAGCTGGCTGCATATCAGCGAGCGGCGCACCAAGGACGGCGGTTATGTCTCTGTGGGCACCGACATTACCCGCATCAAGGAGCATGAACAGAAACTGGTCGACAACGACCTTCGCCTGCGCGCCACCGTCATCGATCTGAAGCGTTCGCAGACCGCGCTCGAACAGCAGGCCCTCGAACTCGCCGACCTCGCGGAAAAATATTCCGAGGAGAAGAACCGCGCCGAGGAAGCCAACCAGACCAAATCAAAATTCCTCGCCAACATGAGCCACGAGCTGCGCACGCCGCTCAATGCCATCATCGGATTTTCCGAGATCATGGAAAGCGGCATGTTTGGAACGCTCGGTTCGGAAAAATATCAGGAATACTGCCACGACATCCTCACCAGCGGCCACTATCTGCTCGAAGTGATCAACGACATCCTGGATATGTCGAAGATCGAAGCCGGCCGGATGAAGCTCGATATGGAATCGCTCGATCTGTCGAAGACGCTGGCGGAATCGCTGCGTGTGGTGTCGGGTCGCGCCGACGACAAGAATCTGGTGGTCAGTGCGGATATCGAAGGCACCATTTCCGTGGTGGCCGATCGCCGCGCGATCAAGCAGATCATCGTCAACCTGTTGTCCAACGCGGTCAAGTTCACGCCCGATGGCGGCAAGGTGACCGTCCGCAGCCGCCTGCTGCGCGATTCCATCGTGCTGATGATTGCCGACACCGGCATCGGCATCGCGCCTCATTCGCTCGCGCGGCTCGGCAGACCGTTCGAGCAGGTCGAGAGCCAGCTCACCAAGACCTATCACGGCTCGGGACTGGGGCTCGCCATCGCAAGGTCGCTGACCCATCTGCATGGCGGAACGATGCGGCTGCGCTCCAGGCTCGGCACCGGCACCGTCGTCTGCGTGTCGCTGCCCCGCGACGGGCGCAAGGCCAAGGCGAAGATTGCCGTCGCCGCCTAGAGCGCTATCGCTCTGAAGCGCGAAGGCGCTCTAGATTCGTGATTGAGCATAATCTTTTCGGAAAAACCGGTACCCACCGGATCATGCTCTAAAACCGCTCAGGACTCCAGCGTCGGCGCGACTTCGCGGACGGTATGGACAAGTGCCGCGATCAGCGGCGTCATCGGGTCGCGCTGCGGAATGACCAGCCCGATACTATAGGTGACGACCGGATCGACAATCGGGATGCTCCGGACGGCGTCCGCCAATCCAAGCGTCTCCGCGAGCTTCGCCGGCATGACGCTGGCCCAGCGCCCGGTCTTCACGTGGGTATAAAGCACCAGCAATGAGTTCGAGGTGAGCGACGGCGTGGCCTCGGCTCCGACCGAGCGGAGCGCGCGGTCGATGATGCGCCTGTTCTGCATATCCGGCGTCAGGAGGCACAACGGCACCTGCCCTACTTCCTTCCAGGTGACCTGGTCGCGATCGCCGAACATGGCATCGGGCGAAGTCAGCAAGCGATAGCTCTCGTTATAGAGCGGAATCGTGCGGACCTTGCCGATCGGCTCGTTCTCGATGTAGGTCAACCCGGCATCGACTTCGAGATTTTCCAATAGGCCCAACACGTCGGCCGAGGTGCAGGACACGACGCGAAACCGCACATCCGGATGGCGGGCGCGGAACGGCGTTGTCAGCGACGCCACCATGCCCAGCACGGTGGGGATTGCCGCGATCCGGATCTCGCCGGACAGCTTGTCCTTCAGCCCGTTGATTTCCTGCCGCATGGCGCGGGTGTCGCCGACGATGCGCCGCGCCCAGTCGAGCGTGCGTTCGCCTTCAGGCGTAAAGCCCTGAAACCGCGAGCCGCGCTGCACCAGCATGACACCGAGCATTTCCTCAAGCTGCTTGAGGCTGGTCGACATCGTCGGCTGGGTAACGCCGCAGGCTTCGGCGGCGCGCCCGAAGTGCCGCTCTTTTGCCAGGGCCAGCAGAAGTTCAAGCTTGTCGATCAAGGAGAAAGCCTCATGAGAGCAGTAAGACCGTCGTGTCAGGCAAACTATCACGCCGCTCCCGAGACGGGTATGTGGCATGAACGCTGCCGCCGCAGTTAGATCGGATCATTCCATTTTCGTATCATGCTATTTTGAACTGTTATTGATCGGATTGCCGTATCGCAGCATGAGACAGCTTTATTGATCTTTAAACAAATTCCAAGTCTCATTCGCGCTTCAACTCACGCTTAAGCGAAGGCGCGCGGATGACGTCGATTTACGAACCATGGGATGCCGCGCGCGGCGCCGAGATCATCGCTCAGCACACCCACCTCGAAGGCGCGACGCTGGTGATCCTGCACGCCCTGCAGGAGGCATTCGGCTACGTGCCGGAGCCGGCAATTCCCATGATCGCATCGGCGTTGAACCTGTCCCGCGCCGAGGTCCATGGCGTGTTCACCTTCTACCATGATTTCCGCCGCGAGCCCGCAGGCCGGCATGTGCTGAAGCTGTGCCGCGCCGAAGCCTGTCAGGCTGCCGGCGGCGACGCGCTGGCGGCACGCGCGGAAGCGAAGCTCGGCATTGCCCTTGGAAACACCACGGCCGACGAGCGGGTGACGCTGGAGCCGATCTATTGCCTCGGTCTCTGTGCGACCGCGCCCTCTGCGATGCTCGACGGCCGCGTGGTCGGACGGCTGAACGAAGCGCGCATCGACGCGCTGGTCGCGGAGGCGCAGCGATGACCCTTCGCATTTTTGTGTCACGAGATGCCGGCGCGGTTGCCGTCGGGGCCGATGAAGTCGCGCTGGTGCTGGGGCTGGCTGCTCGCAAGCGCGGCACTGAAATCGAGATCATCAGAACCGGCTCGCGCGGGCTGTATTGGCTGGAGCCGATGATCGAGGTCGCAACACCGCAGGGCCGTGTCGCGTTCGGTCCGGTGACCGAGTTTGACGCCAGTTCGGTGCTTGATGCGATGATATCAGGCGGCGCGCATCCGCTGCGGCTTGGCGTCGCAGACGAGATCCCCTGGCTGAAGCGGCAGACCCGCCTGACCTTCGCGCGTTGTGGCGCGGTCGATCCGCGCTCGGTTGCGGATTATCGCGCCCATGACGGCTACAGGGGCCTGGAGCGCGCCCTGGCGCTCGGTCCGGACGCCATCCTCGCCGATGTCACGACTTCCGGACTGCGCGGCCGTGGCGGCGCCGGTTTTCCGACCGGGATCAAATGGAAGACCGTGGCGCAGATCAGCGCCGAGCGGAAATACATCGTCTGCAATGCCGACGAAGGCGACAGCGGCACTTTCGCCGACCGCATGATCATGGAGGGCGATCCCTTTGTGGTGATCGAGGGCATGACGATCGCGGCAATCGCGGTCGGCGCCACCAAGGGCTACATCTACATCCGCTCGGAATATCCGCACGCCGTCGAGGCCATGAACGCAGCCATAGCCGCGGCGAAGCGGGCCGGCTATCTCGGCCCACGCATCGGCGGCTCCGGTCACAGCTTCGATCTCGAAGTCCGGGTCGGCGCCGGCGCCTATGTCTGCGGCGAGGAAACCGCGCTGCTGGAGAGCCTCCAAGGCCGCCGCGGCATTGTCCGCGCCAAGCCGCCCTTGCCCGCGCATAAGGGGCTGTTCGGCAAACCGACCGTGATCAACAACGTGCTGTCATTCGCGGCGATTCCCTTCATCCTGGCCGGCGGCGCCAAGGCCTATGCCGATTTCGGCATGGGCCGCTCGCGCGGCACGATGCCGATCCAGCTCGCTGGCAATATCAGATACGGCGGACTGTTCGAGGCCGCGTTCGGCATCACCCTCGGCGAACTCGTCGATGATGTCGGCGGCGGCACATTGACCGGGCGCCCGGTGCGTGCGGTGCAGGTTGGCGGCCCGCTTGGCGCATACTTCCCGCGCGCCTTGTTCGACACCCCGTTCGACTACGAAGCCTTCGCAGCGCGCGACGGCCTGATCGGCCATGGCGGCATCGTGGTGTTCGACGACAGCGTCGACATGTCGAAGCAGGCGCGTTTCGCGATGGAGTTCTGCGCCATCGAGTCCTGCGGCAAGTGCACGCCCTGCCGGATCGGCTCGACCCGCGGCGTCGAGACCATCGACAAGATCCGCGCCGGCGACCGCGTTCCGGAAAATATCGCCGTCGTCGAAGACCTCTGCAACACCATGAAATTTGGCTCGCTCTGCGCCTTGGGCGGCTTCACGCCCTACCCCGTGATGAGCGCGCTCAAACATTTCCGGGAAGATTTTTCTGCGGCACCGCCGCGCCTGCAAGCTGCGGAATAAAGGACGATCGCCATGTCGCTGATTCAGGAAACCGATTTCGGTACACCGCGCTCCACATCCGAGGCCATGATAACGCTGACCATCGACGGCCAGAGCGTTACCGTGCCGGAGGGCACCTCGATCATGCGTGCGGCGATGGAAGCCGGCACGCAGATCCCAAAGCTCTGCGCCACCGACATGGTGGACGCGTTCGGATCCTGCCGCATGTGCCTGATCGAGATCGAAGGCCGCGCCGGCACCCCGGCTTCCTGCACCACGCCCGCGCTGCCTGGCCTCGTGGTCCACACCCAGACCGATCGCCTGAAGAAGCTCCGCAAAGGCGTGATGGAGCTCTACATCTCCGACCACCCGCTGGACTGTCTGACCTGCGCCGCCAATGGCGACTGCGAATTGCAGGACATGGCGGGCGCGGTCGGCTTGCGCGACGTGCGCTATGGCTATGAGGGCGAGAACCACGTTTTCGCCAAGTCCAATGGTGCTGCCAACGCCGCCTGGATGCCGAAGGACGAATCCAATCCGTATTTCACGTACGATCCATCCAAGTGCATCGTCTGCTCGCGTTGCGTGCGCGCCTGCGAGGAAGTGCAAGGCACTTTCGCGCTGACCATTTCCGGGCGCGGCTTCGACAGCCGGGTCTCACCCGGCATGGGCGAGAGTTTTCTCGGCTCCGAATGCGTGTCTTGCGGCGCCTGCGTGCAGGCCTGCCCGACCGCGACACTCACGGAAAAGTCCGTCATTGAAATCGGCCAGCCCGAGCATTCCGTGGTGACCACCTGCGCCTATTGCGGCGTCGGTTGCGCCTTCAAGGCGGAAATGCGCGGCGAGGAAGTCGTGCGCATGGTGCCTTACAAGGACGGCAAGGCCAATCGCGGTCATTCCTGCGTCAAGGGCCGCTTCGCGTGGGGCTACACCACGCATAAGGAGCGCATCCTCAATCCGATGATCCGCGAAAAAATCACCGCCCCCTGGCGCGAAGTGTCGTGGGATGAAGCGTTTGCCTACGCGGCTGCCGAGTTCAAGCGTATCCAGACCAGATACGGTCGCGATTCCGTGGGTGGCATCACTTCATCGCGCTGCACCAACGAAGAAACCTATCTGGTGCAGAAGCTGATCCGCGCCGGCTTCGGCAACAATAACGTCGATACCTGCGCCCGGGTCTGCCACTCCCCGACCGGTTACGGCCTTGCCACCACGTTCGGAACGTCGGCCGGCACCCAGGATTTCGACTCGGTCGAGCACACCGACGTGGTGTTGATTATCGGCGCCAATCCGACCGATGCGCATCCGGTGTTTGCCTCGCGCATGAAGAAGCGGCTGCGCGCCGGCGCCAAACTGATCGTCATCGACCCGCGCCGCACCGACATCGTCCGCTCCACCCATGTCGAGGCGCAACACCATCTGCCACTACTGCCCGGCACCAACGTCGCCGTGCTCACCGCACTGGCCCATGTCATCGTCACCGAGGGTCTCGTCGATGAGGCCTTCGTGCGCGAGCGCTGCGACTGGAGCGAGTTCGAGGATTGGGCTGCATTCGTGGCATTGCCGAAGAACAGCCCGGAGGCGACCGCGATCGTGACCGGCGTCGATCCGAAAGAACTGCGCGGCGCGGCGCGGCTGTTCGCCACCGGCGGCAATGGCGCGATCTATTACGGGCTCGGCGTTACCGAGCACAGCCAGGGTTCCACCACCGTGATCGCGATCGCCAATCTGGCGATGGCGACCGGCAATATCGGCCGTCCCGGTGTCGGCGTGAACCCGCTGCGCGGACAGAACAACGTGCAGGGCGCTTGCGACATGGGCTCGTTCCCGCACGAGCTGCCCGGCTATCGGCACATCTCCGGCGATGCGGTGCGCGAACAGTTCGAGGCGATGTGGAACGTCAAGCTCAACAAGGAACCGGGCTTGCGCATCCCCAACATGTTCGATGCCGCAATCGAGGGCACCTTCATGGGGATCTATGTGCAGGGCGAAGACATCCTGCAATCCGATCCCAACACCAAGCACGTGGTCGCGGCCCTGTCGGCGATGGAATGCGTCATCGTCCACGATCTCTTCCTCAATGAGACCGCGAACTACGCCCACGTGTTCCTGCCGGGATCGACCTTCCTTGAGAAGGACGGCACCTTCACCAACGCCGAACGGCGCATCCAGCGCGTCCGCAAGGTGATGACGCCGCGCAACGGGTTGGCCGACTGGGAAGTGACGATCCGCCTGGCCAAGGCGATGGGCTATGACATGCACTACGACCATCCTTCCGAGATCATGGATGAGATCGCAGCGCTCACGCCGACCTTCAGCGGCGTATCCTATGCGAGACTCGACGAGCTCGGCTCGGTGCAATGGCCCTGCAACGAGAAGATGCCGCTGGGCACACCCGTCATGCACATCGATGGTTTTGTGCGCGGCAAGGGCAAGTTCGTGGTCACGGAATACGTCGCCACCGACGAGCGCACCGGTCCGCGTTATCCGCTGTTGCTCACGACGGGGCGCATTCTCAGCCAGTACAATGTTGGCGCGCAGACGCGCCGCACCGACAATATCATCTGGCACGAAGAGGACCGGCTGGAAATGCATCCCCATGACGCCGAGCAGCGCGGCGTACGCGATGGCGACTGGGTCAGGCTCGCGAGCCGGGCCGGCGAAACCACCTTGCGGGCGCTGATCACCGAGCGCGTTGCGCCGGGGGTGGTCTACACCACGTTCCACCATCCGGACACGCAGGCCAACGTCATCACCACGGAGTATTCCGACTGGGCCACCAACTGCCCGGAATACAAGGTCACGGCGGTGCAGATTTCGCCGTCGAACGGGCCATCGGAATGGCAAAAGGCCTATGACGAGCAAGCCCGTCACTCGCGCCGGATCGCGCCGGTCGTAGAAGCCGCGGAGTAGCCGGTGCACGATCCGGTCCGCACAGTTGATCGTCAGGTCTGGCGCGGCGGCAGCCCGGCCGAAGGCAAGCGCGCCATTCCGGAGGAGACCGCGATTGCGCTGACCTATAACGGCGGCACCTACGCCGTCATGATGGGCACACCTCAAAACCTCGGGGATTTCGCCGTCGGATTCAGCCTCAGCGAAGGCATCGTCCGATCCCCCGAGGATATCGAGTCGCTTGATATCGTGCAGCTCGAGGACGGCATCGAATTGCGGATGTGGCTGGCGCAATCGAAAGCCGATCGGCTCGGCGAGCGGCGGCGGCACATCGCAGGACCAACCGGCTGCGGCATATGCGGCATCGATTCAATTGCGGAAGCCATTCGCCCCGCCGCTATCGTCGGAGAGGGCCGATCGTTTTCGCCGCGCGAGATCACGGCCGCGATCCAGAGCATCCCGTCGCTGCAGGCGATCAATACCGAAACCCGTGCGGTGCACGCTGCGGCGCTCTGGATGCCGGCGCGCGGCATCGTCGCGCTGCGCGAGGATGTCGGCCGCCACAATGCGCTGGACAAGCTGGCCGGCGCGCTGGCGCTGGCGCAGGTCCGCGCCAGCGACGGCATGGTGTTGCTGACCAGCCGGGTCTCGGTCGAAATGGTGCAGAAGACGGCGACCATCGGCGCGCCGCTGATGGTCGCGGTCTCCGCCCCGACCGCACTGGCGGTACGGATGGCGGACGCCGCCGGCATTACCCTGGCCGCGATTGCGCGCAGCGACGGATTTGAAGTCTTCACCCATTCCCACCGCATTAAAGCTGATGTCGCTGCCCGGGGAGCCGCTGCGCAAGGAGCCGTTCATGTCGCCTGACCGCCTGATCCATATGGCCAATCAAATCGGCAAGTTCTTTCAGAGCCAGGGCCATGACAAGGCGGTGCCGGGAATCACCGAGCACATCCGGAAATTCTGGGATCCCAGGATGCGTTCCAAGATTTTGGCGCATCTCGACGCCGGTGGCGCCGGACTCGATCCCGATGTCCGGGATGCCATCGAGGCCTTGAAGAAAGCTTAAAGCGCAGCGCGCCTACGCATACGTTCGAATCAACGTGAGCAGAGCGATGATGGTCGCGATCGCCCACATCCACTGAGGAATCGCGGCCAAGAAGTGCCTTGGCGATTGGATCCCTTGTTGAGCGGGGACCGCGATGGCTGTAGCCGGAATCGGCTGTTGCCGGCCAGCGCGCTTGTGGCCGCGCGCGGTACCCTGACTGCGGGGCCGCAGGGTCTTCGGCTTCGCAGCGGCGGGCGGCGACGCGGCCACTGGACTTGCGGCGGAAGCTGCGCCCGTCAAACCGCGATCGCGGGGCGGCGGTGCCATCGCGATGCTTGCCAGCCGGAAGCCGGCTTGCGCGTCATCGAGCCACTGGATCTGCCCTTCTTCCTGCACCGTGATGCTCAAGTGCTTGTAGAGCTTGGTTTCATAAGGCACGTCCATGAGGCCGGTAACGCTGACCCAACGGCCGATCCATTTGGCCGACGGCTGCTCCTTCAACCTGGCAAGCCCATCGGACCAGATCGAGATCTTGACGATATTGCCCCGCCACGAGCCAAAGTTGATGAAGACATAGCGCTTGCTCCGACCCTTGCCCTGTTTCCGGGATCCCGGCTTGATTTCGACGATCCGCCCGATCAACTCGACCCGGTCGCCGACCCGCTGCAGCGCAGCCGAAAAATTGAGCGCATCGACGACTGGGTAGGCGGGGATGTAGGCCGCCACCGGTTTTGTCGCGGATGCGAGCGTTGCGTTGATCGGTGCCTTCGCCGCCGGAATGTTCCGGCCGGAGAGAAATTCGTCAAGGGTTGGGACCGCCGCGAGGGGGGCTTCGCAGATTGCGGCAAAGCTGCGCGCCTGCCCCTTCAGCTTCGGCATCGCCAATAGACGTCGGAAGATTTCGCTATTCTGCGGCTCCGCGAAGTCGTTGGCCTTGAAGATGATGGTCTCCCCGCCCTCGCGGAATTTCGAGTATATCGATCTGTCCTCAATCAGGGCTCTCAAGCTGAGATCGAGCGCAATGAAGCTGAATCGGTCCATCCCGGGACCGAAATTGGAGACACGCCGGCCGGGATGCTGGAAGTGCCTGTGCCCGGTCTCGCTGCCGTTGCCGGGATGCATACCGGGCACGAACATGCCATCGTAATCGATCAGCTTGATCTCGCCATCGGCCACCATCACATTGCCGTTCTGAATGTCGCCGTGCGCGATTCCCTCCCGCTCGAGAAAACGCGCAATGGCGACAAAATCGGTGCGAGCCTTCTCGAGCGCGGGAGGATTGTTGAAATTCTTGTCCAGCCAGATACCCAGGGTGTCGCCCTCGACCCAATCCATCCGCACGATCGGAAAGACCCGCTGGCGGACGCTGATCCCCGATTGCTGGAAATCGAAATCGACGAAGCATCCGATGGCAAGCGAGCGCAACTTCTTCGAGGTCGCGTCGTACTTCTGCTGGATCGCCGGAATCTCGCGGTGAAAGCAACGCACCGCGCATTTTCTGCGCGGGGTGGTGACCGCATAGGTCAGAGCAAACCCGCCCGACATCACCAGCGGCAGGCCGAGATTGTTTTCCGCGACGGCGCCCTGCTTCAAATCCGGGTCGATGAAGGCCTGCGCCGGATGTTGGATGGCTTCATGGTAATCGGTGATCTGAGGATACGACATGGCTCGCCTACCACAGTGCGATCAGCGTGGTGTCGTCGCGCTTCATGCGGCCGGCCGCGCGCTCCTCGTGCACGAAGCGGGCGAACGCCCGTGGCGTTTGTACCTTGCGCAGCGCGCTGATCGGAGACGAGTTGCGATCGCGCTGCGAAAGCAGCCAATGACCGAGGGCGTCGGTCATGCATAGCAGCGCCGGCTGCTTCAGCCCGGCGAAGGTCCAGTCGGCGACGAGGTCGTATGCGAAATCCACCTTGTCCAGGAAGGCATTTCCCACCGGATTGGTACATAGCAGCTGCGGCGACCGAGTGAAGGCGGATGCGGCGGTGAAAGGAAACGTTGCCTTGATGCAATCCCCGTCGCACAGCACGGCCAGGCTGTCGCCAATTGCGAGGATCTGGATCAGTCCTCCTTCGTCAACAATGCGAACGCCGAGCAGCGTGGCGAAACTGCCCCTGTCGTAGGATGCCTGCTGCATCCATGGCAGGTTTTCGCGATCGTACAACTTGCGAAACTCGGCGATTGCGCCCGATAGCCACTCGTGGGTGAATTCCGGGTTGCGCGCGTAATGGCGTACCAGAATGCGCGCCCATGACGCGGAGTCAAAGGACACCGACGCGCCGTCGCTCAGCGCATAGACGCCTTTGGCCGAGCGGTAGAAGCCGTCCTCGTTGCGGCTGTCTTCAGTTTTCGGGATGCTGAGCGCCAACGGCAAGCGGGATTTCTGCCGCACCTCCGGAATGCTCACCGATCGGCTACCAGCTTGGGCCGGGTGCCGATCTCAAAGAAATCCACGATGCATTGGGGATCGCCGTTGAAGATGAAGCCACGCGATCCGTCTGCGATCGCATAGCCCTTGTCGTCGGCGAACTGGGCAAGATGTGGCGGCAACGGACTGGACATCCGCAGCAGCAATCGCGAGTGCTCGTCGTTGAGATCGGTTTCGGAGGTTGGAAACAGGATTTCCGGCCCGCCCTGGGTGGTTACGTGCAGGTTGAACAGCAGCGCCTGGCCGTCTTTGGTCGCAATCCGCCGCAGCCCGTCTGCCATTTCCTCGGGCGTGCCGTCGGTCGATTGACCGTCGGTCACGTGAAGAACGGTCGGCGGGTAGGAAGCGGGGTGAGCTTCGCACCAATTCGCCACCGTCTGCCGGGTCATCTCGAGGGCCGCCCGCATCGGGGTGCCGCCCACGCTTTTCGGGTCGAACCAGACCGGAAACTTGGTCTTCAGTTCGAGGATGCCGCCGGCGCCGTCGTCCACCTTCTTTTGCCGCTCCTCGACGCGAAGCGTGTTTTCGCTGATGGCGCTGATCGGGTGCACGATGCCACCCGATAGCGCGCCGCCGAAGCCGCTCACGACCTCCGTTCCGCCATAGGCAATCACGCCGACGTCGAAATAGTTGCGCACGCCGTCGGCCTTCGAGCACGTGGTGATCAGCGTGTAGAGCGTCTTGTTCAGGACATCGGCGACGAAGTCCGCCTTCGAGCGGCCGGTCTCGGTTATTTCATCCATGGATCCGGATTGATCGATGACGAACAGAAAGCAGGTCGGATTGTCCCTGCTGATTTCGGCTTGGTAAGGCACGGTATCCCCCTCGATTTAGGTTGGTCAGCGGTCGGCGGCGACGGCCGGCCGGGTTCCGATGTCAAAAAAGTCTGCGATGGCTTCGATTCCGGCGTTGAACACGAATCCGCGGGCGCCGGGGCGAACGTCATAACCCTTGGCGGCCGCGGCCTCCACGGCGTGCGGCGGGAGCAGACTCGACATCCGAAACAACGACTTGCCGAAGCGATCCTTGAGGACACGCTCGTCATTCGGGAAGATCAGCGGTTCGCCGTCGCCCGCGTCGACATGGAGATTGAACAGGAGGCAGGCGCCGTCGTCGGTCGCAAGACTTTTGAGTCGATCGGCAATGGGCTCCGGATTGCCGTCGGAAGGATGGCCGTCGGTCACGTGCAAGACCGTGGGCGGATAGGCGGACGGGTGCGCATCGCGCCATTGCTCCAGCATCCCGATCGCCGCATTGAGTCCGGCGCACATCGCCGTCTTGCCGTGGCTGCGCGGCTCGAACCAGATGGGAAATCGCACCGACTGCTCCACCACATCGCCGTTAGGTCCGGCGACCTTCTTGGCGCGGGTCTCGACCCGCAGCGGAGCTTCGGCGAGGCGCGAGACGGCGTACAATGCCTCGCCGTCCAACGCTCCTTGAAAGCCGTTGCGAGCCTCCTCCCCGCCATAGGCGACTACCCCCACGTGAAAGTAGTCGCGGACGCCTTCGGCCTTGGAGCAGCTGGTAATGAGCGTGTAGAGTGTCTTATTGAGCACATCCGCCAGAAAGGCGGCCTTGCTCTGTCCGCTTTTCAACCGATGATTCATCGACGCGGACTGGTCCATCACCATCACGATGGCGGTCGGCGACGCGCGGCTGATTTCTGCTCGGTAACTCAAGGATCGCACCCCCACGCCGCAACCGCGACCTGCAACAACGGCGACTTGCACGCCGCCAACGGACTCAACGCAGCAGTGCGACGCTCCGCACGCCAAGGAACGCACTTCCCGCACCGGAGTTCCACACGATCGGAGGCCATTCGTGATTATTTGCAAAGGCTCGGGATTTTTAAGGCTCGGGATTTGCAGCATTTCCGCGACCGAGACACAGGCGAATATCATAGATGAATCAACGATGCCCACCGTGGCCGATAGTGCAGGTGGAGCTTGCTGTTGACCGCCTGGGAGATCGTAAGAGATCCCGTCCAGGTATTCGCGTGGCGGGAACCCAACGCCCGTTTCCACGTTGCCTTTGGATACTCGAAAGGCAGTTCAAACGCCGGAGTCACGGCCATGAAACAGATGTTCGATCAGCTCTTGAAATTCTTGCAACAAGGAATTTCTGCGATCTTCCATTTCGTCGAACTGATCTGGGTCTGGTCCGTCGACCAGATCAGCAAGCTCATGGCCGTGCCATGGCAGGACTGGCCGCTGCTGAAGCAGGTTCTGCTGATCCTGATCCTGGCCGGAGTGCTCTGGGCGCTTTACAGGGCAGGCTGGCAGCTTTTGGAAGCAGGCGCGGCGATCTTGGCTGCATTCGCGGGCCTTCTGGGCGTGCTCGTTCAAACGTTACCCCACGTATTTTTAGCGGGAGTTATCGCCCTGGGAGGCGTGTGGCTTGTCAATCACCTCGACAATTCGTCATTGCGGACGCCGACCTGGATGCAGGCCAACGAACAAAACAGCCCGCCGCAAAATCAAAATAATGGCTCGCCGCAAAAATAGCACACCTCAGGGCCCGTAGTTTTGAGGTCATTTCCCTGCGAAGAGCCGTCCAGCCGTTGCCTGGCCACACCAAAATCGAAAGCACGGTAGATATCTCGGCGTCGAAGTGATGCTTTGGTAATAGCAGAACAAGTTGATGTCTGATGTACCGGGGCAGAGCGGACATGCTCTGCCCATGTTCCAACCGCCGGTTTGTGCCAGAAGCGGACTAAACGTTTGATGACGATGATCCGAAAGGCACATGGACAAATCTTGAGATGCGCGCCGTCAACAATCGCCTTGCCGCGCCTGGGCATCGATGGCATGCTTCACGTATGACGTCCAAATGCATCCCGCTCAAAGCAGTTTGGTGGCGCTCCTCTTAAGGAGCGGCATGGCGTTACCATTTCAACGACCTTCGCCGCCGTGATCGGGTGAGCCAAGGTCGTCTTTCCGACAAGTCTCCAATCGCGGCGGCTCCAACAGGAGAAGCCATATGTTTGTTGAGACTGCGCGACCAATCATTCTAACCGGTGATCGCACCACTGGTCCTCTTCACCTTGGCCACTATGCAGGCTCGCTAAGAAGCCGGGTTGCCCTTCAGCACACCCATCAGCAGTTCGTTTTGCTGGCCGATGCACAGGCTTTGACTGACAATATTGAGAATCCCGAAAAGGTGCGCCGCAACGTGATGGAAGTGGCGCTTGATTACCTTGCCGTCGGCATCGATCCGAGGGAAACGACAATTTGCGTCCAATCCGCATTGCCCGCGCTTGCCGAACTTACGCAGCTCTATCTCAATTTTGTTTCCGTCGCTCGATTGGAGCGCAATCCGACTATCAGGGATGAAATTCAGATGCGGGGCTTTGAACGTGGCATTCCGGCGGGCTTCCTGTGCTATCCGGTGGCCCAGGCAGCAGATATCACCGCGTTCAAGGCAACGGTCGTGCCGGTAGGGCTGGATCAAGCTCCGATGATCGAGCAGACGAATGAAATTGTTCGTCGGATCAATCGACAGATCGGTCGTGAACTATTGTTGGAAGCAAAACCGCTAATTTCCTCGACGGGGCGACTGCCCGGCGTCGATGGAAAAACGAAAATGAGCAAGTCTCAGGGTAACGCGATTTCGCTTTCCGCCACGCCTGATGAGATTCGCGCTTTCGTAAATCGCATGTACACCGACCCGAACCACCTGCGCGCATCCGATCCCGGAATCGTTGAAGGCAATGTCGTCTTTGCATACCTTGATGCGTTCGACACCGACCGCGCCGCCGTCGACGAATTGAAAGAGCGCTACCGGCGCGGAGGAATCGGCGACGTAATGATCAAGCGCCACCTTGAAGACGTGTTGCAAGAGCTGCTGCAACCGATCCGCGAACGTCGCGCGGCTGTGTCAAATGATCTTGGCCATGTGCTCGATGTGCTACGTTCCGGCACATCTAAAGCGCGCGCAATAACTCAATCGACTTTCGATGAATTACGCGATGGTTTGGGATTGTTTTCGTTCGGCAGAAAAACATGAGATCGACCTGCGTTTTAGGGAAGGCCACCGCGGGCGAGGTCCGAGTTGGGTCAAAAGCTGAAGTCCAGGGTCAGGACCCATAAACTGAACGAAAAACTCGAATGACGACTTCCAGCCGAGGACGGACCACAATCAGCCGGCCGGTGACTTGCCGGTGTTAACCGCCAATTGAGCGGCGAAAGCCCGCTTGTAGGCGGGCCGCGCTTCGCCGCGGGCGACATAGGCGGCGAGGTTCGGATATTCGTCCAGAATGCCCGATAATTTCAGCCTGAGCAGCACCGACACCATCATCAGGTCGCCCGCGCTGAACCCACCATCGAGCCAGTCGGCACTGCCAAGGCGAGCGGAAAGTTGCTTCAACCGGTCGCGGACGCGATCCTCGACCAGAGGCAGGCGCGCCTTACTCCAGGGCTTATCGCCCTCCAGAAGCCTGGCGGTTGCGAGTTCAAGGATCGCCGGCTCCACCGTATTGAGCGCGGCAAATATCCATGTGATCGCGCGCGCCCGCGCATCGGCATCGTCCGGCAGCAGGCCCGCATGGCGCTCGGCGATATGGAACACGATCGCCCCTGTCTCGAACACGGCGAGATCGCCTTCCTCATAGGTTGGAATCTGGCCGAAAGGATGAAGCGCCAGATGCGCGGGTTCCTTCATCGCACGGAACGAAACAAGGCGAACCTCGTAGGGCTGGCCGACTTCTTCAAGCGCCCAGCGAACGCGCGTATCACGCGCCAGTCCCTTGCCGCCATCGGGTGACCGTTCAAAGGCGGTAATGGTGATGGTCATCGTCAGGCTCCTCCTTGGCGCGCGCAATAACTCAATCGACTTTCGATGAATTACGCGATGGTTTGGGATTGTTTTTCGTTCGGCAGAAAAACATGAGATCGACCTGCGTTTTAGGGAAGGCCGCCGCGGGCGAGGTCCGAGTTGGGTCAAAAGCTGAAGTCTAGTCGCATCCAAGTAACGGCAGAAACACCCGGCGCACCTCGGTCTGGGTTTCCTTCACCCGCGCCTCGAGTGACGAAAAATCCGGGGCTTCGCCGGCCCGCGCCATTACCCGTTGGGCGCGCGATGTGATCGCAGGGCTGATCCCTTATTCGTTTGAAGGCAACAGTACAGCATGTCTGCTTCGCCCCAAAGGCAGACTTCTTGCCTTCACTCAGAGTGAAGCTGTATCCGAGGCTAGTGGAGCGAATCTGACACTTGCTATCCTGAGACAGACATCAGGCGCAGCGTGTCCATGCGTCGATAACCTTTAAGCCAAGCCCCTTTGTGTCGATCGTCAGTGGAGCTTCGATTATGCTTTCAGGGAGGTCTCGATATCCCCTATTAGGGCCGGTGCTTCCCCCGTTGCGGGTGGGGGTGAAACGCAGATTTTGTCCGACCGTCGATATTCCCACGAGCTTGCTGCCGTTCATGAATTGCCGCTCAGACCTGACACCGACCGCATGGATTCGCGCCAGTCGCAGCGCCTTCCACGCCGGAGATCGATAGTCCGGTACCGGGACATTTGGCTGGAAGGCCAGTAACACCTCTCGGATCGCCGATCCCAGGATGGCGTGGTTGACATTGCTCGGCAGCGCCATCCACGGCTCGGCACTGATGTAAAACCCAGGCTCGGTTCGCGCCAGCGGGTGAACCAAAATCATCTTCCCTGGCCACCAATAGGCTTGGGCACAGGGCCCGATCGGCAGTGCTCCCGAACTTTGGCTCATGGCCATCCGCTACGAAATTGCTCCAAGTACCTGATGCCCACGCCTGGCGGCGGCGATGATGTTATCGGGGTTTGCGGTCCAGACGAAGGGTTTGGAGTTGTCATTGGTCTCGGCGAGGAATCGTTTGATAGTGGCCTGGAGATCGACGAGCCAGTGGAAGACGCCGCGCTTGAGGCGGCGTTTGGTGCGCTTCGAAGAAGCCCTCGACGGCATTGAGCCACGAGGCCGAGGTCGGCGTATAATGGAACGCGAACCACGGATGTCGGATGAGCCATACTTTCACCTTGGGGTGCTTGTGACTGCCGCAATTGTCGAGGATCACGTGGATCATCTTGCCGGCCGGGGCCTCGGCTTCGATGGCATTCAGAAACCGAATGAACTCCTGGTGACGATGATTCCCGTGCGCATCCCACAGATTCGCATGCCAGCGAGCCGGCGGGAATCCCCTACAGGACTCTTTCGTCAGATTTGTCCATTAGACGTAACTATTGAGCCCGCCACCATGGAGCACCCCCTTTTGGGATCACTTCGACAAGGCCATCAGCCGGCTGTGGGAGCGGCGCATTTTTCCTTTTGGAAACAGCAATCTGGTGGTCGCAGCTATCCAGCCCCTTGATCGTCAGCCACAATGATAGACTGCTTACCTATGATTCCTTCCACGGGACTGGCGGGGAAGATTTTGATCCGTCGAGCAGCAACGCCAGCAAGCCATGTCATCGCAGTGGGTCCCACCCACAGCGATCGGTCGGGTTCGCTAGGATTCGCAGACCTTGATGGTGCAGCCGGCGCTTCCGGAAGCTCCAGATTGCGCCACCGGACGACGGAGTTGACGTAGGTTTTCTTGATCGAACGGCTCAGCAACTTGTATCGACGTTCGACGTTGGCAGCGGTCTCCTTGCTCGCAGCGCCGGTCGAGATCGCAAGACGGCCTTCTGTTATAACCGTTTCAGTGATCTCACATCTCAGGAATTGAATCGTTGCGTACGCTGTCCTGAGGTACCAATCGCTGCACGTTGGGATGAAATCTGCACCAAGCTCTGACAGGTCCTCAGGGGACCAGATTATGCAGTAGTCACCGACATCGGAGATGTTTCGAGTTGTGGGGGGTGTGGCCGACTTCCAGCGCGGACCATCGATGAGAAGGACGGCTGGGTCGCGCAGCAGCTCCGTCATCAGAGCAGCCTCGTCATATGGGTGCATGACAAAACGTAGTTGGCTTCTCATAGCTCCGAGCCCCTAGTGTCCGAACTCAGCGACGCGCGGCATCGCACTCGCGATCATCCCGCTTGTGCTGTTCCGCCGAATGCTGTGGCAGTCCTGATTTCGTGGCAAATCTGATCAAATCGGTTGAAATACTCGTGCGCAAGAACTCGCGGCGGTCAAGTGATTTGCCCGTCAGGCAGTTTGTTGACAGGGGTGTCGCGTCTTATCAACGCCTCGGGCGCTTCGCGTCGCGAGGGCGCGAATGCGCGTTTGAAATCGGGGATTTTCGTAGGGTGGGCAAAGCCACCGGGTCGCGCGAACGCGCGCCCGATGACAGGCTCCGCGTGCCCACCTTTCAAGAATGACGATGTGGATGGTGGGCACGGCGCAAGCGCGCCTTTGCCCACCCT
>DATHHQ010000470.1:0-5346 GCA_035490095.1 Bradyrhizobium sp. | reverse complement strand
TCCGCCGCCCATGCATACAGGCTGCCGGCAACGGGGCGCTGGTTGCCGCGGCCTTTCGGGGAAATGTGCAGCCCGATAATGTCGGGATCGGCGATCAGCGCCGAGAAATCCTGGGGTTCAAAGAACAGTTTTGGTTCAGCGTGCACTGCATAGAATGATTTCTTCGGCAGCGCGTAGCGCAGTTCTCCGGCGCGGCGGGCGAGCGCGGTCAGCGCCGCCGGACCATAGATCGCGACCCGAACATCCGAAAGGCGATGCGAGCCGCGCAGCTTGCGCCATGCGAAAACCAGGTGGTGCCGCAGCGCCAGCCAGTCCGGCGTCAGTTCGTCTTGCCGTATCAGTGAGGCGAACGCCGCCACGATGGGATCGCTGGATGGCAGATACAGCACCGAATTGCCGAGCTGACGCGGACGCTCCCAGGCGAAATAGGGTTTCGCGGGATCGATCTCGACTGGTTTAAGCAGCAGCACATCGGCGTCGAGCCACAGGCCCATGTTCTGCGCCATCAGCCGCATCCGGAAAAAATCGCTGAACTGCAGCGTGGTCCAGTCGCGCCATGCGCCATCGTGGCCGGTCGGACGCAGCCTTTCCGCGAAAGCATGCGGCAGGATCGCTTCGGCCTCGGCGTTGCCGACGCCGTCGGGTAGTTGCCCGAGCGGTTCGAAACTGTAGACGGTGACCCTGTGGCCCGCCGCGACCTGCGATCTCAGGCACGTCCGTCGGAGCCGATCGAGCGGGCCATGCCAGAAGGTGACGACATCGGGCCGCATGCAATGTCACCTCTGGAGCGTTTTCAAGCGAAGCCATCCCCGGACTTGATCCGGGGGTGGACACCGGCTCGCGTGAAGAAGCCTCGGTTCCGATGCAATCAGAACGGCAAAGGCTCAGGCCCAGGCGCGTGCGGTCTTTGCCTTTGCCTCATAGGCGTCGATCGAGGCCTTCTTCTCCATGGTGAGGCCGATGTCGTCGAGACCGTTCATCAGGCAGTGCTTGCGGTACGGGTCGATCTCGAACTTCACGGTGCCGCCGTCGGGCCCGCGAATTTCCTGTTTGCCGAGATCGATGCTCAGCGTCGCATTGGCGCCGCGTTCGGCATCGTCAAACAATTTGTCGAGGTCGTCCTGGGTGACGCGGATCGGCAGAATGCCGTTCTTGAAGCAGTTGTTGTAGAAGATATCGCCGAACGAGGTCGAGATCACGCAACGGATGCCGAAATCCAGCAGCGCCCACGGCGCGTGTTCGCGGCTCGAACCGCAGCCGAAATTGTCGCCCGCGACCAGAATTTTGGCGTTGCGATAGGCCGGCTTGTTGAGGATGAAATCCGGGTTCTCGCTGCCGTCATCCTTGTAGCGCTGTTCCGAGAACAGCCCCTTGCCAAGGCCGGTGCGCTTGATGGTTTTGAGATACTGCTTGGGGATGACCATGTCGGTATCGACATTGATGATCTTCAGCGGCGCCGCGACGCCCTCCAGCGTGGTGAACTTGTCCATCGATCGCACTTCTCGGGTTGGGATTATCGAAAGCCGTCAAGCCCTTAGTTTATCGTGAATGCGGCCGGCATTAAAGTCCAAATTGCGACAATGCTAGCCTTCCTGCGCCTCGATCGCCTCCATGTCGGCGTCGGAAAGGCCGAAATGGTGGCCGATCTCGTGAATCAGCACGTGGCGGACGATATGGCCAAGCGTCTCGTCATGTTCGGCCCAGTAGTCCAGGATCGGTCGGCGGTAGAGCCAGACCATATTGGGCAGCCGGGCGATGTCGTCATTGCTGCGGAACGGCAGGCCGATGCCCTGAAACAGGCCGAGCAGGTCGAATTCGCTGGCGGCCTCCATCTCATCGAGCACCTCGTCGGTCGGGAAATCGTCGACGCGGATGATCACGCCCTCGCACAGATCGCGAAAGCCCTTCGGCAGACGATCGAAAACCTCGTGCGCCATGGCTTCCATTTCGGCAAGCGAGGGCGCTTTCGCTTCAGTCCACATTGCGGCTTTCTAGCGCGTGTTCGGCATCGGTGCCTACAGGTTTGAATATTGCACCTCGCGTGCAGTTGACGTTGGCGCGGCAATCGGAGACCGTGCGGTTCGCAACAGCTTTGGGTGGGCGTTATGAGGCGGATCGGGACTGCGGCAATATTGCTGTTTTTTACGGGTAGCTTTGCGCTGCCCGCGGCTGGAGCCCAGGCCGAAACCAGGGCCGAAACGGCGCCGTCGGGGATCCCGGCGCAGGCGTCACAGCCGATGGCCACTGAGGTGTCGGCGCAGCGCCGGCGGCCGCTACGACGCCTGCCGATCTATCCGCGTTACGAGTGGGAACCGGATGTCTGGCCCCGCTATAACCCCGGTCCCAACGCCGTGCGGGACTGCACCGCGACTTACGTTCAGGAATACCGGCCGAGCGGTACGGTGATCGTGCCTCACATGAACTGCTATTGGCGTCGCGGCTAGAGTATTGCGCGCGCTCAACGCCGGCGCGCCGCACCGATCAGTCCGATGCCGACCACCAGCGCCGACGTCCCATAGACGATAATCGCCATTGCGAGTTGCGTGAAGCTGCTCGCGGTGCCCGGACTGCCGCCGGGTCCCTGGGACGCGAGGGCCGCGTTCGCCCACAACAAGCAGGCTGCGGCAAACGGGGTGGCGAAGGCGGCGTGCGATATCCGTGGCAATTTTCGAGACGATGCCATTCTTCGAGACGATGTCATGACGATCTCCTGTGACCGGAAGCGTTCAGAAGATACGGACGACAGCCTATACCGGTTTTGAAATTGCTCTCTGAAAAAATGTTGTCGTGCGAGGTGGGAACCGGTTCGCGCGATTCGCATTCATCTATGCGGCGCACCTATTCAGTTCTCATTCACGTCCCTCAATCTAATCTTGCAATCTGCATCGCGGCGAGGCGGCTGTTCGATCAGCCGTGCGGCGCGGGCGTGACACACATGACCCAAAGGAGGATACATCTATGAACGTGACAAGACTTCTGGGGCTTGCTGCCGTCGGCGCGTTGCTGATCCTGGCTGCTCCAACCGAGCGCGCTCAGGCATTGTCGCTGGCCAGTCCCGGCGGCGCCGCCGCGGTGCAGGATGACGCCAAGGACATCACCACCCAAGTGCACTGGCGCCACCACCGCCATTGGCGCCACCACCGTCACTGGGGTTATCATCGGCATCATCATCGCCACTGGCGCCGTTGGTAATACCGGCTGCTTCTGTGCGAGTTGAGACGGGCCCGCAAGCCGCGGGCCTGTCTTGCGTGGCTGATGAGATCGTCCGGGGAGCGCTCGCATGAAGACATGGATTGGAGGCGCCGTCCTCGCAGCGGGACTGGCGCTGGTTGCGCCGGGCAGTGCCGCCGTCACCAACTCGAAAGCCGGCAGCCATGCAAGTCAAGCGTCGGAGGCGACCGACCTCAGCGCGCGGCGTCGCACCCGGCATGTCAGGCACCAGGCGTACCGCGCGAACGAGCGGCCTTATTATTACGACCGGCCTTATGATTATCGGCCGTATCCGTATCAAACGCCGGTGCCGTTTTTCCTCGGCTTCGGATTTGGGCCGTCGTGGTAAAGGTCTAAGGCACGAATCCCTTCGCCAGCAGCACGATGGCTTGTGCGCCGGCTGTGCGGTCCTTCGAGATTTCCAGATATTCCGGTGAGTCCGCCCAGGCGTGAAATCCCGCCTCGTCGGGAAACGACATCAGCACCAGCTTGTCGCGATCCCACGCGCCTTCCACGATCGTGGGCTTTCATCGGCCGACAGCAGCCGCCCGCTGAATTTTTTGAACACGTCGAAGAACCGTGCCTGATAGCGATCATACGCGGCACGGTCCGTCATCTTGAGCTGCACAATCACATAGACGGTCATCGCTACTTCCCATCCATCGCCGGTGCGCGCTCGAGTATGTCAGCGAACACATTCGTTCATCATTGCGGCCCGCGCATTCACGGCGCGTTCACGTCGTCATCTTTAATTTAATGTTGCGGGCGATCGCAAATGAATATGCCGAGGGCAGGCCGTTTGCGGCCTTAGCTTTCCCTTGGCTTTCGTTGCCTAATCCGGGGAGTTTCACGCATGATGAAGATTCCAGATTCCAGGCGCGGCCTTGTCCGTTCCTTGGGTCTTGCGGCTGCCGCGATGCTGATGCTGTCGGCCGCAACCAGCGAGCGCGCGGAAGCGCTTTCGCCGATCAATCCAGCCTCGGCGCCGGCGGCGAAACACGCTTCCGACGGGCTGACGACCGAAGTCCGAGGTGGCCATGGCGGTCATGGCGGCGGTCACGGCGGTGGCCACCATGGTGGCGGATTTCACGGCGGAGGCCGCGGCGGCTTCCATGGCGGCGGTGCGGCCTTTCACGGCGGCGGATTTCGTTCAGGTCATGTCTTCCACGGCGGCTTTCGCCACGGTGGACATCGGTTCGCGCACCGGCATCACTTTCACCGGCGTTTCTATTATGCGCCGTCCTATTACTATCACCCGCACCGCTGCCGGGTGGTCTGGACCTATTACGGACCGCGCAGGATCTGCCGCTATCGCCCGTGGCATCACCATCACTGGCGCCACCACCATCGGCATTATCGCTATTGGTGAGCCTTGATGGATTGCGAGTTGCTGAAATAAATCAGGCGCCCGAGGGGGCGCCTGAACTGCGTAAGTAAATATTGCCGGCCTTCAATCCCAATTCTTGAATTTCCAGGACTTGAGCTTCCACGGCGTCAGCGTCTCCAGCCGCCATTGCACCCAGCGGTCCGGCGGCCAGGTACTGAGACGCGACCTCTCCTTGACCTCGGGCTCATCGACGTGCTTTGCGATCCGGCGCCTCGACTGGTGCGTCGCCTCGCTGATCAGATCGACGAATTCAGGCTTGTTGGCCATGGCTCGCTCCTGCGAAAAGCCTCGCCTTCGCCGGCGCAGTCTGCTCCCAACTGCTTAAGGACTCCCTTCGGGAATGCCTCGACGTTGAGGCAAGGGCGCGTTACCGCCACTCCCTGATGTCGACAAAATGCCCGGCGATCGCCGCCGCGGCCGCCATCGCCGGCGAGACCAGGTGGGTGCGGCCTTTAAAACCCTGGCGGCCCTCGAAATTGCGGTTCGAGGTCGAGGCGCAGCGCTCTTCGGGCGACAGCTTGTCTGGATTCATCGCAAGACACATCGAGCAGCCCGGCTCGCGCCACTCGAATCCGGCCTTGATGAAGATCTTGTCGAGGCCTTCGGCTTCGGCCTGTTCCTTCACCAGGCCCGAGCCCGGCACGATCATCGCATTGAGATTGCCGTTGACGGTCTTGCCGGCGACCACCTTCGCCGCCGCGCGCAGATCCTCGATGCGGCCGTTGGTGCAGGAGCCGATGAAGATGCGG
>DATHHQ010000469.1:0-2884 GCA_035490095.1 Bradyrhizobium sp. | reverse complement strand
GGAGAGTTGGCGCATCAGCGAGGATCGCTGCCGCCAGTTGAACGCCGGATTCCATCCCAATAGTCGCTCGGCCGGCCTCGGGGACATACGGCTGTGTCCGTCGTCAGAACATTTGGCGCCGACCGGGGCGGAGATTATCGGAGTGTTGGCCTCGTCAGGGGTTGATGTTAGGCGGCGAGTTTGCGGTGCTGCAAGCGCCGATGTTCGATGGTCTGCCGTTTGATCCTTTCGCGCAGTTGGATGATGGCCTCGGCCCTGCCGAAGTAGGCATCGGCGGGCGTCACGTTGTTCAGGCTCTCGTGGTAACGCCGGTGATTGTAGTGCTCGACGAACGCCGCGATCTGGCGTTCGAGGTCTCCGGGAAGGAAGTAGTTCTCCAGCAGGATGCGGTTTTTCAGCGTCTGGTGCCAGCGCTCGATCTTTCCCTGGGTCTGCGGATGGAACGGGGCGCCGCGAACATGGTTCATGTGCTGGGCTTCGATGTAGTCCGCCAGTTCGCCCGCGATGTAGCTCGGGCCATTATCGCTGAGCAGCCGGGGCCTGTGGTGGACATGGGCCTGGTCACAGCCTGATTCCGCCAGCGCCATGTCCAGCGTGTCGGTGACGTCCTCCGCCCGCATTGTGCTGCACAACTTCCAGCTGATGATGTAGCGCGAGAAGTCGTCGAGTACGGTCGAGAGGTACATCCAGCCCCACCCGATGATCTTGAAGTAGGTAAAGTCGGTCTGCCACATCTCGTTCGGACGCGTCGTTTTGGTGTGGAACGCATTAGCCGCCTTGATCACCACATAGGCCGCGCTGGTGATCAGATCGTGGGCCTTCAGCAGGCGGTAAACCGTGGCTTCCGACACGAAGTACCGCTTCTCGTCAGTGAACCGCACGGCCAGCTCGCGTGGTGACAGCTCGGACTGATCCAACGCCAGTTCGATGATCTGATCGTGCACCTCGGCGGGAATCCGGTTCCATACCCGGCTTGGTGCCGAAGGCCGATCTTCCAGCGCTTCGGGGCCGCCATCAAGGTAGCGATCATACCAGCGGCAGAAGGTCCGGCGCGGGATGCCCAGTTGTTCCAGCGTTCGCCGGGCCGGCAAGTGGGACTGCTCGACGAGCCTGATGATCTCGAGCTTCTCGGATGCGGGATATCTCATGCGTCGTCTCCCCCATCCGAGATCATGCTTTTTTTCAGCAGACGGTTCTCAAGCGTCAGATCGGCAACGCATTCCTTCAAGGCGCTGGCTTCGCGGCGCAGATCCTTGACCTCGTCGGTCGTGGCGGCACGGGCGGTATCACCGGCCAGGCGGCGCTTCCCAGCTTCCATGAACTCCTTCGACCAGGTGTAGTACAGGCTCTGGGCGATACCTTCCTTGCGGCAGAGCTCAGCAATACTGTCATCGCCGCGCAGGCCTTCCAGCACGATCCGGATCTTGTCCTCGGCCGAGAAGTGCCGCCGGGTCGCCCGCCGGATATCCTTCAACACCTGCTCGGCAGGCTTCTTGGCGATTAAGGGGTTGGCTCTCATCTTCGTTCCTTCGTCACTACGACGAGAGCCAAATCCTCCTTAAATCACAACCTCAAATCTGCGCCATAGGTGCTGACGGGGAACAATACGGCTCCTTCAAGCAATTCTCCGTACGGCTTGGCCAAAATACGGACCAAAGGCAAAGGTGGACACTACTTTACAGTTACTGATCAGTTCACATAATAGTGCGTAGTATGGTATGATGCATCGCATGGAAGCGAAGACGGATGGCCGGAAGCTGGATATGGCGACGCAAGGTCAAGTGGGTCGGTTGGTGGTCAAGGCGGTGCGCGGCGGGCTGAAGCAGGGTGCAGCGGCGAAACGGTTTGCGGTCAGCCTACGGGCGGTGAACAAGTGGGTTGGCCTGGCCAAGATTGGCGGTCTGCGGGCGCTGAAGTTGAGGCGTCGTGGTCGACTGCCCGGATCGGGCCGTCTGACGGCGGCGCAGTCAGCACGGATACGCGGGCTGATCGTGGGCAAGATGCCCGATCAGTTGAAGCTGCCGTTTTATTTATGGACGCGGGCGGGTGTAGCAACTCTGATCGAGCGCGAGTACGGGATGGCGGTATCGCTGACGACGGTGGGGCGCTACCTCAGGGCGTGGGGGATGACGCCGCAGAAGCCGGTGCGACGAGCCTATGAGAGAAACGACAGCGCGATCAAGCGCTGGCTGGTTGAGGAGTATCCGGCGCTGGCCGCTGACGCCAAACGCGAGCGGGCGACGATCTATTGGGCTGACGAGATGGGCTTGCGCAGCGACCATGTGACAGGAACCAGCTATGCCCCTGTCGGCCAGACGCCTGTGGTGCGCGCCACCGGGCAACGCTTTGGTTGCAACATGATCTCGGCGATCACCAATCGCGGCGCCTTGGCGTTCATGGTGTTTCAGGGCAAGTTTCATAACCCGGTGTTCATCGAGTTCATGAAGCGCCTGCTGCGGCAGGCCAAGGGCAAGCTCTATCTAATCGTCGATGGCCATCCAGTACACAGGTCGGCCATTGCCAGACGCTTCGTGGCGGACAACCTGCATCGTCTTCGGCTGATCCGCTTGCCTGGCTATTGTCCCGAGTTGAACCCCGACGAATTGCTCAATCAGGATGTCAAGACCAACGCATTGGGCAAGAGCCGACCAACCACCAAGGTCGAGATGATGGCGACTGTCCGCCGCCATCTGCATCGTCGGCAGAAGCAGCCGCGCGTGATCAGAAACCTGTTCCGCGAAAAGCATGTTCGATACGCCGCATGATAAAATCACGCACTATTTGCCGGCCTCTTCAGTAACGCTAACGGGGCCGCTTGGACGGTCCGGCCGCGTCAGCCTGGAGGCGGCGGTCCCGGCGGCGGCTTGCGAGGGGGAGGCATGGG
>DATHHQ010000468.1:0-2607 GCA_035490095.1 Bradyrhizobium sp. | reverse complement strand
TTGGCGAAGATCTTCGCGGCCTCCTTCGCGATCTGCTCGTCGGCGGCGCCGAGGAACGCGGGCAACGCCTCGAGGATCGTCACGTCCGACCCGAGCCTGCGCCATACGCTGCCCATCTCCAGTCCGATCACGCCGGCACCGACGATGCCGAGGCGCTTGGGCACCTCGGGAATGGCGAGCGCCCCGTCGTTGCTGAGGATCAGCTTCTCGTCGAACGCCGCACCCGGAAGCGCGCGCGGAACCGACCCGGTCGCGACAATGACGTTCTTCGCCGACAGCGCCTCGCCGCCGACTAAAATCTCGCAGCCCTCCGCTCCGGCGTTCACGAAGCTGCCGCGTCCGTGGAAGAACGCGACCTTGTTCTTCTTGAACAGGTACAGGACCCCGTCGTTGCTCGCCTTCACCACCTGGTCCTTGCGCTTGAGCATCTGCGCGAGGTCGAGCTCCAGGCCTTTCACGCGCACGCCGTGCTCGGCGAACTGGTGCCCCGCCTGCTCGAAGTTCTCCGAGGACTGCAGCAAGGCTTTGGAGGGAATGCAGCCGATGTTGGTGCAGGTTCCGCCCAGCGCAGGTTTGCCGTCCGCGCCTTTCCAGTCGTCGATGCAGGCGGCCTTCAGGCCGAGCTGCGCGGCGCGTATCGCGGCCACGTAGCCTCCCGGCCCGCCGCCGATCACGACTACGTCAAATGTCTGGGCCATGCAGTGGCTTTTCTTTCAATGTGCTTGACCCGACACGGGGATGTATTGGCCCCCGGAAACCTCTGAAAGGCTTGTGGCGCTCTGACGGGCGTAGCTTCTCAGTTTTTTGCTTGCGGCTGTGTTGGACACGTCGAGCAGGAATGGTTTGTATCGCCCGTCTCCGCCTTTGGCGATGATCTTGCACAGCCACGCAAGGCCATCGGCAACCTGCTCATTCTGTTCTTGGCGGGATTCATTTAGTCGATCCGCAACTCGATCCAAAATACCCTTGCTGAGAGTGCCTCGTTCAATCAGATACTCGGCAATTTCGCGCAGCTGCGAACCATTGCCATGGGCGATCCGATCTTCAATAGGTACGAAGCGCCCCTCATTAGCCGACCAAAATAGCCCTGTCGTACTCGTTGCATCGACTAGTCTCCAATCGTTCTCGTTTTCGCGGTAGATGAAGCGAATAGTCCCCAGGTTGATGTACGCAAGCACCAGCGCAGTATGCTCCGTTCGGACTTTGACGAAGCCGTGCCCGACCCTTCCTCCGGGAATGGAGGACCTGCTTACTTCATTCGGCAGGCCGAAAGTCGAATATATTTCCTCAATTTCCTGGCTCTCATGCAAATCAGAGAATTTGTCCGCCGAGCGGGGGCGCAACACATCGCTTTGCTTCGCAACACGCGCGCGCATTTCACGCAAATCCATCTTGCCGCCCTCGAAGGCATTGCTCATCGGCGGGCCTGGAATCCTGTCCCTGGCCTCTTTCATGTACTTTTTCGTCTTCTCGTCCTTTATCGTGGAGAGGCAATAGTCAAGGAGTCCGGCGTACCGAGGTTGCGCCGTGTTGCCCAGCGTTTTACCGAGCCAGGACAGTGTGTCTGCGTCCATCGTCCGGTTTCCCGAGCAGGCGGTCCAGGCAACCTCCGCAAGCAAATCAAAGGTGTTCTGATTTCCGAAGCCCGCCCTGTACAAAACCTTCGCCGCGGTTCGGACATCTGTGTCCGACTGACTGAGCAGCAGCATGGCGTAGGCATGTTCGCGCCCAGTGAACTCCTGCGATAACGCAGTGCTGGGGCTTGCCATGACAAGGCAGGAAAGAAATACCGAAGACCCGAGTCTCATATCCATGCTCTTCAATGAATTACTTGTCTGGCTTCGTCGAATAAAGGGATGACTTGTCCTGCGTGGCCCGTATCAGCCACTTGGCGATATCCTCAGCAAGGCCTTGCGCCGCGCGATCGAGTATCGCGCACGTGCCTTGGAACGGGCCGAGCACTCCGCCGCTGGACGAATTCCTATCTTTGAAAACGCCGATAACCTTGCCCCCTTGCTGCAACTTGGCCTGGGCGGTAATGCTCTTCGAGCCGCTCCAACCACCACCGCCAACACCGTATACCTCGGAGATCGCCAGTCCCACCACTTTCTCCTCACCGGCCTCGGCGACATCCTTGATCGGGATGACATAAAAATGCTTGCCGAGCTGATTCCGAACCTGACCAGCCAGCTTCACTTCCACAGCACATTCATCCTTGACTCTCTGGACATAACTCGCGCCCGGAGCATACACAGCAGGACTCTGAACATAGAGCCTGCCTTCAGCCTGAACAAAACCGGCCGCCAGCACGCCAGCGAGCGACATTGATAAATGGACGATATGTTTTCCCGACATAGTCATTCTGGTTCTCCCTCCCCTTGCCGACAATCGTGCCAGTGTCGGCAATTGCGACAACCCGCTTTCTCGGCCTGGTCTCAGAGATCCAACAGCAGCCGCGCCGGGTCTTCCAGCGCCTCCTTGATCGCCACCAGCGACAGCACCGCCTCGCGGCCGTCGACGATGCGGTGATCGTACGAGAGCGCGAGGTAGTTGATCGGCCGGATCACGACCTGTCCGTTCTCGGCGACCGGCCGGTCGCGGGTCGCG
>DATHHQ010000467.1:0-3538 GCA_035490095.1 Bradyrhizobium sp. | reverse complement strand
CGTTTTCTTGCCCAGGGTCAGGCGGGCAAACGGCTGGTGCTCACACCGGCAGTCCCGCCGCGAGCATTTGTTCCTTGAGTTCACGGGCCCGATCCTGCTCGAGCGTCTGGCGGAACATCGCCTTGATCTCCGCCGGCTTCGCGCCAAGCAGGTCGGCGAGGATCTTCGGCGTGTAGCCATGTCGCGCGAGGGTCGGCTCCAGATCGTCGATCTGCTTCGACAGGACGGACTCAATAATGGCTTCGCTGACCGGCTTCTCGCTCGCCTGATACCCGGTCTCCAACGCGAGCGTGAGATGATCCTCGATTTGTAAGGGTGTGCGCAGCCGTGAGGCGAGGAGATCGAGCGCCGCCGGATCAATGACATCGTCGGTCGTCACGTTCTCAGCTACGCAGGCGCCAATCAGCCATTCGATATATTCGCGCTGGCTGCCAGTGACCCCTTCCAGGGAAAAGACCGCCGTCCGGCTGCCAATTTCTTCGAGGTTGGGATTGCGCAGATCGTTGCGCAGCTTTGGCCATCCGACCAACAGCACGCACAGCTTCGCGCCGCCGTCCTGGAACGTCTCGGTCAGGCGCTTCAGCCCGGCGAGCGTGAAGTGGTGAAGTTCATGAGCTTCCTCGACAACCAGCACCACGGGCTTTTTCCGTTTCAACGCCATGGCCAGCACTTCGCGGTCCCGCAGTTCGGTCACCTTCGGGATTTTCAGTTCTTTCTCCGTCGTCAGGTCACAATAAAGCGCGGTGATCAACGTGCCGATCGTGACGCGTGCCTTCTCGACGGCGATGGATCGAGACAGGATCACACGGTTTTCCTTGGTCAGTGTCTCATGCAGGCGCCGGAGCGTCGTGGTCTTGCCCGCGCCGACCACACCCGTCAGCGCCACCAGAGAGCCATCGTAGACCGCCTGCTTTACGTCCCGGAGCAACTGCCGGTGATGGGCGGTCTCGTAATAACCGGCACCGCGCAAAGAGCGGGTGAGCTGATAGTATTCCATGACTTCGGTGCGCATGTCCGGCTTTTCCCCACGCGTCATTTTTTCGCCTGGTCCCTGAAATACCCGCGGACGCAGGTGATGATGGTGCGCCGCTCAAGCGAGTCCCTGAGTAGCGCGTCGATATAGGCACGGTCCTCATTCGTCAGCCTGGCGAGGGGGCGGCCCAGATAATCCGCGATCGCCAGCTTGGCCGCGATCACGCTGGTGAAGCGCAACTCGTGGAACGGGTCGGGATCGGCGAACGGGATTGATGGAGGCGCCGCGGTCGCGAGCGGAAGCGGCGCCCGCCCTTCCAGGGCCGAGCGGGGCAAGCCGAGCTTCACTGCCAGCGCCTCGATCCGGTCGATTCTCTCGTCGCCGGCGCTCTTCTTGAAACTGCGATACCGGTGCAGCGGGATCGGCGCCCCGATGGGACCAAATGGGCCAAAGCGCTGCTCGCGGTGCTCGACATAGAGTTCGTGATCGAACAGGCCCCACCAGAGTGTGACCGTTTCGCCCGCCAGCGAGGGATCGACCTCATACTCGATGCCATCCGCCTGGACACGAGCATCGACGCCAACCTTGCGGGTCTCCGGCTCGCGGGCGAAAGCACAGAACCGTTCCCACGCGCACATGGCACGGATTCCGCCGGCCGGTAGGTGGCCCAGCCAATCCTCACTCCGTGAATGGGGTTCGGACCGATGCGGCTGACTGTTGTAACGGACCAGATAGCGTCGCAGCCAAAGATTGGCCTCAGCCTCGTTCTGAGGCGTATGGAAGTGATAGAGCGTTTCGTGCGCTTCCTTAACGGTCCGAAACGGACGTTCGACCTTGCCCTTCGATCGCGCCGTCACGCGCCTGCCGTCCGATCCCTTCGGCATGTGCGTACGGATGTCGATGCCAAGCTGGGCCATGACCGTCCGGAACACCCGTGATTTCGCGATCGGTCCGTTATCGAGATAGATCATCCGGGGGATGCCCTGGAGCACCAGCCCTTCTTCCTCCTTGGATGCCATGGCATTGAACAGAAAACGCAGCCCGGAGGCGGCATCCTCGCCATAGACACAGCGATATTCCTGATAAGCGGCGCCGCTGCGGTCATCGACCACGCTGAACAGCATGAGCGTGGGAGTTCCTCGGCCTTCCTCGATCCAGAGCGGCGCGGGAACCTGTTTCAGATCGGACGGCGATAGGTCGAACTGCCAACAATCGTTGCTGTTATCGGCCTGAAACCGAACAGCGGGTGGAGGCTGTTGAATATGTCGATCGTCCATACCCCAGGCGCGGAGATAGCGGTTCACCGTCGAACGCGTCAGCGCGTCCGGCTCAATCCTGAGCAGCCCGTTTGGCGTTTCAATTCCCGGATCGATCAGCAGGTCAATCACGCCACCGGTCGAGAGATGGCGCCGCTTCAGATTCGTCGTGCGCAGCTTCACCGCGGCGATGACCTCACAGAGATGCTCCATTTCCTTGCGCGACAGCTTGCGCGGAACACCCCGGTCCCGGCGATGAAGCGCGCGCGGCCGGAATTGTTCGCGCAACGACCGGTAGATTGTGTCAGTCGAGACGCCGTGCAGATCGGCGCAGTTCTGAACCAGTGCCTGCCGCTCCGCCGATCTTTCCGGCAGCTGTTCAAGCTGGTTTCGCAAAGCCACCAGTGTCTCGTCCGATGGCCGCTTGCGCCGCATGTCACCGGGCTTCGGACAGGTAATTGTAAAGGGTCGGCTTCGAAATCCCCATCATCCGGCAGATCTCGGCGATCGTGTGTTGCTTCGCGTCGTAGAGTTGGACAGCAAGTTTCCGTTTGGCCGGATCGAGTGTCTTCGGCCGGCCGCCCTTGCGGCCTCTGGCACGCGCGGCGGAGAGCCCGGCCTGTGTTCGCTCACGGACCAGGTTCCGTTCGAATTCCGCGAGCGCTCCAAACATGTGGAAAATCAGCTTTCCTCCACTCGAACTGGTATCGATCTTCTCCTGGAGGCTCATCAGCCCGATTCCCGCGTCATCGAGCGTGCGGGCCAGGATGATAAGATCGTGTAATGACCGGCCGAGGCGATCAAGCCGCCAGACAGCCACCACGTCATTGGTGCGCGCCACCTCCATCGCCTGGGCGAGACCGGGTCGGGCCGCCTTCGCCCCGCTCATTCGATCCTCGTAGATTTTTTGGCAGCCCGCCGCCCGCAGCGCGTCTCGCTGCAGGTCAAGATTTTGATCATCGGTCGAGACGCGTGCGTAACCGATCAGCATGGCATCCCCGCGGGTAATGAAACCCATCCAATCAGGGCGAATTTGACCTTAGATTGATTGACCGGGTTTTATGCCGCGAAAAGCGACGATTCAAGCCATTTTCGGGAGCCACACGCTGCGGGCAAGAAAACGACCGTTTTCCTGCCCGCCAGTTGCAATGAACGTGCGCAGGAGACCGATGATTGCAATCCCGGTTGCAATTAATCTGGGCTCAGTTGCGATGATCTCGCGCCGGACTGGAATCGTCAGTTGCAATCAGCGTGCGCACGACCCGCCGATGATTGCGATCCCAACCGCGGATGATTGCAGGTCGCTACA
>DATHHQ010000466.1:0-2727 GCA_035490095.1 Bradyrhizobium sp. | reverse complement strand
CAAATAAAAGCCAGCAGGAGCCAACCCGATCGGTCGTTTGACAAACTGCTGGATCAAGTCTGAGGGTTGAATTCTGGAAGAAAGCACTCGCCGAGGACCGCGGATAGCGTAAAGCATAATTCCTAGCTCAAGCGACCATCTGCAGGTTCGGATGGTCCCAATTCCATGGCAGCAATTCAGCAATCCGGTTCTGCGGCATGTCTGCGATGCGAGCGAGCACATCGGTCAGCCATGCCTGCGGATCGACGTCGTTGAGCTTGGCCGTCATGATCAGCGTGGTCATGGCCGCCGCCCGGTCAGCGCCGCGCTCGGAACCGGCGAAGAGCCACGACTTTCTCCCCAGCGCAAATCCTCGAAGAGCACGCTCGGCTGCATTGTTCGTGAGGCAGACCCTGCCATCTTCGATGAAGCGGGCAAACCGGTCCCAACGCTTGAGCATGTAGTCGATCGGCTGGGCGACAGAGGCCGAGCGCGACAAGCGAGAGTGCTCCTCACGCAGCCACGCTTCCAGAGCAGCCAGAAGGGGCGCGCTTTGTTCCTGGCGTACGCGCAGACGCTCTTCGGCGCTCAGGCCGTTGATGTCGCGCTCGATGTCGAATAGCGCGTCAATGCGCTTGACCGCTGCTAACGCAACCGGCGAGATCGCCGCTGCGTTCTTTCCGCGCCGCGCATTGGCAGCGATATCGGCCAGCTCGAAGAACTGTCGCCTTGCGTGTGCCCAGCACAGTGCGGCCGTAATCGCTCCCTGAGAGCGCGAGGGATCGTAGAGCTCGTTGTACCCGCTATAGGCGTCGGCCTGCAGGATGCCGGTGAAGGCTTGAAGATGCTGCACGGGATGCTCGTGCTTTCGATCGCGCGAGGCGTAATAGAGCGCCGCCGGCGGTGCGTGACCGCCAAAGGGCCGGTCGTCACGGACATACGTCCAGATGCGCCCCGTCACCGTCTTGCCCTTGGCCAGGATCGGCACGGTCGTATCGTCGCCATGCAGTCGTTCGGCAGCCAGGACGTGGCGCTCGATCAGCGCATGAATCGGTTGCAGGGCCGTTGTGCAGGCGCCAACCTGGTCGGCCAGCGTCGACACGCTCAGATCGATGCCTTCGCGCCTGTAGCGTTCGCTCTGGCGGTTCAGCGGCTGATGCTGGCCGAACTTCTCAAACAGGATCATGGCCAGCAGGTTTGGTCCGGCGAAGCCGCGCGGAGTGACATGGAACGGCGCCGGCGGCTGCGTGATCGTCTCGCATGTCCGGCACGAGAACTTCTCGCGTACCGTCTGAATCACCTTCCACTGCCGCGGGATCACCTCCAGCGTTTCGGTAATGTCCTCGCCCAGCTTCGACAGCTTCGCCGAGCCGCAGCAGGGACAGCTTTCTGGTGCGGCGATGACGATGCGCTCGCGCGGGAGATGATCGGGGAACGGCTTTCGTGAAGGCCGCTTGCGCTGGAACGACTGTACCGTCTGCGTCCGGAGCGCCGCTGTCTCGGCCGCCAACTCGTCCTCGGTCGCTGCCGCCTCCAGATCTTCAAGCTGAAGTTCCATCTGCTCCAGCAGCCGCGCCTTGCGCTCCGAGCGGCTGCCATAAAGCTCACGGCGAAGCTTCTCGATCTCCAGCTTGAGATGGGCGTTCAGTGCTTCACTGCTGGATAGGTCCGCCTGAGCATTGGCCGCTTCGGCTTTGACAACCGCTGCATTGGCCTCAGCCATGACGCGCGCGTTACGCTCCGCCAGGATCATCGCATGAGCGACGACAAGATTGGATGGCAGAGGTTCAAATTCCGATGGCACTCGGCAACAGAATCATATTCGTCAAAAACGTCAAAGCAAAACCGTCATCCCACCGAAGTCGGACGCCAGGTTTCCTGCGGATTGCGCCAATCGATTCCGGACAGCAGATAACCGAGCTGGGCCGAGGAGATCGTCACCGCGCCGTCGGTCGCGCTCGGCCACAAAAAGCGGCCCCGTTCCAACCGCTTCGTAAACAGGCAGGCTCCTTGGCCGTCATGCCAGATCACCTTCAAAAGATCGCCCCGGCGACCACGAAAGCAAAACAACTGTCCGCTCAGCGGATCGCGTCGCAGCACCTCCTGCACCTGCAGCGACAGGCTTGCAAAGCCCTTCCTCATGTCAGTGTGGCCAGTCGCCAGCCATACCCGCACGCCGCTCGGAACTGGGATCATGGCAGAGTCTCAAGCCCACGCATGATCCGAAGCAGGGTCTCCACATCTATGTCGCAATCGACAATAACGCGCCGACCGTTCGCGCTCACAATCTCGATTCGACCACAGCCAGGTTCGCTGCGCTTTTCAGGCTGCTCCGCAACGATCATCGCCGGCACGAATCCGCGAGTGTCGCCAAGCTGCCCTTCGCGATACGCCTTGCGCCAGCCGAACAGCAGCTGGTTGGAAATCCCATGTCGGCGCGCCGTCGCCGATGCCAGCCGGGGACCCGAAAAGCTCTCCTCCACTATCCGCAGCTTTTCTGCCGCCGACCATCGACGGCGGCGACCCGTGTCAACAATTTCAAGGCGACTGATGTGGCGAGTGTCAGTAAGGTCATCCATACCGACAATCAGCTACAGGCCGGCCAATTCGACAAGGCGGCCTACGTCGGATGAATACGAAGAAAGTGATCAGGGGCTTGCTTCGCTCATACGCTCAGTCGGTCTGACATCAATCACAGATATCGAAAGTCTGGTGAGCGAACTTCAAGAGGCGAAAAACTACCTGCAA
>DATHHQ010000465.1:0-5917 GCA_035490095.1 Bradyrhizobium sp. | reverse complement strand
CGCGATATGAGGAGCAAGCGATGACGTAACCCTATCAACAGTTTCCAGCCGAGGTCTGCGAGAGGATGAGACGAGATGGAGGTTCGGTCTTCCCGGCGCATGCGAACACTGGTGACCCAAATGGTCCGATCGAGACCTGTCCGCTAATCAGAACGCACGCGCGCTGATATCCATGATGGTCCGGAGCAAGGCAGCTCCAACCAGAGACCGGATACATTGATGCAAGACCGCTAACCACCAGATCGACGAACCTCTTGCAACACACGGCCGGACCATACATTGGGTCACTGAGAAGTGGCGATGCAGTCGCTGAGAGTCCGTTCGACCCCGCACAACGGACATTTACCGGCTGCCAGCAATCATTGTCCTGATGAGGCGGGCCTTTGCGTTCAAACCAAACCCACAACTGACTCGCGCCTGTTCAGCCCATGCGGAAAACCCATTCGCTTCCGATTGGAGGGGAGGGGCGTATCCAAAGGGTTTCCCGATCGTGCTCCGCCTATACCGGTGATGCCTCCGGACACGGGAGGTCTCCATGAAGCGCGTCGCAATCTACCTGCGCGTCAGGCCGCGATCGATCAGGGCCTGACGTCGCGACCGCCGTCAGGCGGCCACGTCGCGTTTTGGGCTCGCGCCCTCCGATTAGTCAATTACCGGCATCTCGTGATGAAGCAACTGCTTGTTCGACTCCTGCACCGATTGAGCGCGCTTCGTCGGGCTGTATTCGCGTTGCGGCTTTGACCCGAAAACGTGCGTCCGCTGCGGTGGCTGCGTGCAAAGCAAGTCCACGTTCGTCCACCCCATTGCACGGTCTGGACGAGATCTTGAAAACTCTCTTCTTCAGCCGACTCATTCTCTGCGATGGCGGCCTTCGCGTCGTTTCCCGTGAGAGCTGCTTCAGACAAGGCTGCTGCGCTGTCCGCGAACACAGGCGTTCCCATCGTGAGTAAACAGCATAGAGTTACCAAAGCTCTGGCCATGGAAGCCTCCTTAGAAGTTGTGCCCCAGCGCATTCAATTACGTAAAGTAGGCTTTCGAACGGCATTGCAGACGTTGAAAAAACGAATGCTGCCCTCCGCATCGCAGGACAATCCATCAGCGTCACTCGGAAACGCTGATGGGCCCCTTTTTGTCACCCTCCACCAGAGGCCGGCTACCAGTCGTCGTCGCAGGGCACGCCCAGGTCGGTTACCCGGTCGTCGCCGAGCTTGATCAGGATGTCCTCGGCATTCTGTCGAATCTCAAGCAGGTCGTGCATGCGCGCCTGGGCGTGTTGGAACCATGACCGATGCCGGGTGCAGAGAGCGAGGAAGTTGCCGGGCGCCGGTAAGCCTCCCTGCCGTCTCGCTTCCCGAACGGCCCGCACGATCACTGGCGCTGAGAATCCGGGCGAGTACCCGTTCTTCTCGCTCGCTAAATCGAAGGGCACCGCTCCGATCGACTTCCGCGCCGGCAAGATCATCATTCGTGTCGAAGCCGTGGCGGAGCCCGGCATGGCGACCATCTGGGACGCGGACGTCCTGATCTGGGCGGCGTCGCAGATCGTCGAAGCCCGCGATGCCGGACTGAAGACATCGCGGCTGATGGCGGCGACGCCTTACGAAATCCTCACCTTCGTCGGCCGTGGCACCAGCGCCCGCGATTACGATCGTCTCAAAGCAGCACTCGACCGGCTGCAATCGACAACGATCATGACGTCGATCCGCCAGCCGACTGAGCGTCGGCGGCATCGCTTCTCCTGGATCAATGAATGGAAAGAGACGGCCGATCCGCACGGCCGGGCCTTCGGGCTTGAGTTGATTCTGCCAGATTGGTTCTACGCCGGTGTACTGCAGGAAGCGCTCGTGCTCAGCATCGACCGAGCGTATTTCGGGCTGACCGGCGGCCTGGAGCGCTGGCTCTATCGGCTGGTACGCAAGCACGGCGGGCGTCAAAGCACAGGGTATGTCATCTAACTTTAGATTAGGCGTTGGGCGTCACGCGTTGGGGTACAATGCTTCTTTGGCATTCTAAGTAGTTCAATTCGCTACATTTTATGAGAGATGAGGAGGATGGCTGGGGAACTAGGATTCGAACCAAGACAAACAGAGTAGAAATCCGTCACTCGTCCAAGTGTCGCATTCCAAAGGTTACGTCTGTGCGGTCGGCCACCGATTGACCACCGAAACCCCGTGAACAAACGGCGATAATGGTGGTCAATCACGAGCAAACTTCATTGTTTTTGTTGATCTTTTCGCTTGCTACTTGCGTTCGGGACGCAGGGGTCGCAGGTTCTGCGAACGAAGTTACTGATGGTCGGTCCTGCTGCGGCTCGGCTAATTCCACGTCAATCGGCCACCATCAGCGACTGTCAGTAGGTGGAACCCACCGTGACAGGATTTCCCAGACTTTAGGCGGACGATCGGAGGAAATATCGCAGGTTTGCGTCGTGTGGGGAAAAGCGGTAGCGCTCTCCCGCTACCACTGATCCCCCCTCCCTCAGAACGGCTCGGGAACAAATCCGAATTCGTCAATTGTGCTAGTCGTCCCTGCACTTCGACGTTGAAGCCTCGGCCGTACGGTTCGGCGTGTATGATGACTCCGGCCACCAGCCGCCGCACCGCTTCGATCAGTTCCGCCGATTCCACAAAGTCGCTGTGCTCGGCGGCAAGGGCGGCCAGTCTTTCGACATCGGCGCGGTATTGCTCGATCGCAGCGGGATGCAGTGTGACGATATCGGCCGCGTTGGCGCATTTCAGCTTGCCGTCTATATCGGCGCGCTCGATTTCAAGCGCCTTGATCCTCGGCACCAAGGTGGCGAGGTCGACGCCTTGCGTTACCGCGTCGATCAAGCGCTCAAGTTCGCGTGAGACCTCGGCATTGCGGCGTGTCAGCTTGCTCATCTGGTCGCCAGCTTCGCGTGCAAGCCGTCGCCGCTCGTCGTTATAGGCCTTAATGTATTCTGTAATCGCAATCGGATTGGACAGCTCGTCTTTCAGTCCCGCAAACACGGCCGCTTCAATGGCGTCGCGGTTGACCTTCCGGCTGTTGGTGCAGGACCCACTCTCCTTGTAGGTGCCACATTGCAGTCGCGCGGACCGCTTGCGATTGCCGATCGACACCATTCCGCCGCCGCAGGATCCACACCGCAGCAAGCCCGAAAGCGGACGCCGTGGCGCGCGGGATTGAGTCGCGCCGAGGTGCGAGCGCTTCAGCTTAATGGCTTGCGCCGCGTTCCAGGTCACATCATCGATGATGCGCAGTTGCGGCGCCTCGGTAATTCGATGCTGCTCCTTCGCATTGATTCGCGAGATCCGTTTGCCCGTGGTCGGATCCTTGACCATCCGCACCTTGTTCCAGACGATACGGCCGGCATAAAGCTCATTGAGCAGCATGCCGTGGCCGCGCGCGTTGTTGCCATTGATGGTAGATGCGTTCCACCTAGTGCCGCGCGGCGCCGCAATGCGATCGGCATTGAGTTCGGCAGCAATGGCGCGAGGCGTGACGCCGGCAACAAAGCGCGCGAAGATTCGCTGCACGATCCCGGCCTGCGCGTCGTCGATGACGAGCTCGCCCGGCGAACCCGGGACGATGGAATAGCCATACGCGCGTCCGCCGGCGTGGCGACCGTCGCGGATCACGCCCTCGAGTCCGCGCCGTACATGCAGCGCCAAGTTTTCGAGATACATTTCGCCCATCAATGCCCGCAGCGCGCCATCGATCTTGGTCACTTTCCCGGTCGCGGTATGGATGGTGATGCCGAGAAAATCGAGTTCCTTGCGAGCAGCGTGATAATCGGCCTGGTCGCGAAAAATGCGATCCATGTCTTCGGCAACGACGACGTCGAACAGCTTTGCTGCTGCAGCGCGCATCAGCGCAATGAAGCCGGGACGATTCTTTGCTGACGACGCGGACACAGCGCGGTCTTCGAAGGTCAACACCACAGTCATGCCATTGCGAGCGCAGACATCGCGGCAGAACGCGATCTGGTCATCGACCGATTTGTCGTTTTGTAGATCGCTGGAAAAGCGGGCGTAGATGGCGACGCGGATCATGCACTCGGCTCGGTCGCGCGGGCTTGAACTGATCTGCGCGCGATTTCGGCTTCATGATCTATCCGGGCTCGCAGTTTGGCAAGCGCCCTGACCACGGCAAGAACGTCCTCCCCGGGCGGAATTTGCGATTTTTGTGGGTTAACGGCCGGAGGCATCGCTCGAAACCATGGCGAGAATGACCCGATCGTCGCCGCTCCGGATGGCATTGCTGTTGGCCACCAGGAGGCCCTTCACGTCGTCGCCGATCCAAGTGATGCCGATCAGCCAGCGGCCTTTCCAGCGCTCCAGCGGCACTCGCCGGAGGGAAGAAAAGCACGCGGAGTTCGGGTGCGTGATCGACGCGGCGCGAATCGACCGGCCTCATGCTGCACCGTCGGTTGACGAAAAAGCGGCCCCCCGCTTGGCGGAGCAGCCGCCGCAGTGACCGGCGCGGGAGTGATCGCCGGATTGGAGCCGACACGTCGGGCCTGCGTCAGCGCGGCGTCGATCAGTGCGACGATATCGCAGACGCGCCGGTTCTTGATCCACGGCCAATGAAGTGGTGAAGCTACCAACCATGCGTGCAACATGCCGCCGCCAGCACATCCACGAAAGGGCGGCTTACCTTGCGTCGCAAAGACGGAAAGCTTAGCGCGTCAATCGGTGGTTTCGTCCGATGGTGCGACCTTTCGCTAATGCGCCCGATAGCTCAAAACAAATGCGTTTCAGGGTATCGTCGGAATTGGCCTAGACTTAAAATCATTTCAGTCTGGGTCCTGATCTGGGGAAGTTTTCTAGCGGTTGGACCGGCGGCCAGAATAGGTCGCTCGTGACTAGCGGTTCGATGCCGGCAGTCGGTCGTCAGGCTCATAACCTGAAGGTTATAGGTTCAAATCCTATCCCCGCAACCACTTTCGTTATAACTCGCTCACCGTCCCGGTCTAACAGCCGGGATGGGCTTACCCAAATATGAGCTGGCGATAAATCTGAGGTTGCGAGGACGCTTGGACTTCAGGTCCCAAATGCTCTGCTCTCGACCGCCGATGAATTGATCGAATAGGGATGCTATTTTGCTGCGATGCATATAAGTCCGCTTCTGATGTTGTGGGCGGGTCCTCGACCGGCATGCGAGGGCGATGGATGGCGCGAGCAGAAGCATCGATGTGGCAAAAGATTGCACGGGAAATCTTCATGTTGAGTTCTTCTTCGCCAACGCACTCAAAATTTTAACTCTCATTTCAAAGAATATACATTCGTTTAGCTGCAGAAAGCGCGCGAGTGCAGCCTGTGCGATCACCCTTAGCATCCAGCCGTTTGGCGCGTGCCATTGTCGCCGAGAATTTTGACTGCAAGCGTTCTTGGGCTTGTTTCAAAGAATCGGGTGTTGGCTGTCGATCAAGTTGCGCGCCAACCGACTGTGGCGCAGTCAATCCCGCGTTCGGATTTCCCGCGGACTGGCGTATGGCTGCCTCGAATTGAGCGATGTCTTCGCTGCAAGGACCGGCTTGAGCAACCGAAATGTCTAAGCAGAGTACCGCGGAAACGATTAGTGCCGTTGTTCCTCGAAGTTTTGACATCGGACTCGCCTCTTCCATCGCTTAACTTAGCATCGTCATTGGCCCGGCTGTTATAATTCAAATCCGACAGCTTGGGCTAGCGATCTGCCGAGATTGTCCGTTCCGGGCAGATAGTGTTGCAAACTATTTTGGATCGCTGAAGACGAATTTTCTGGGCTGTGGGCGCGGCGCTCGGGCGTCTGCCGCGCTTCGATCAGCAACTCGGCCTGGTCTCGGATAATCCGTATTGCTAACTCGGCGCGTTTCAGTTGCTCGGCGAACAATTTTTTAGTCATGGCGGGATGGAACCGACTTCCTAGGTCATTTTGAACATTTCTTAGGAACTGG
>DATHHQ010000464.1:0-3978 GCA_035490095.1 Bradyrhizobium sp. | reverse complement strand
CAAAGCGACCTTGATTCAATGTCGATCGACGAGCTGTTGATGCTCCACGAACGAATCGCTGCGACGCTTGCCGCAAGGATCACCGCCGAGAAGCAAACGCTTATAGATCGGCTGAAGCAGGCCGACATGAGCGTGCACTAGAGCATGATGTATTGGAGTTGGATCGATTCGCCGTGAGCGCGAAGCGCTAACGATCTCGTGTCCCGGCGCGCAACGCAGCGCCTCTTAAGCGCGTTCACGCGCGTCTTCGACGCGCTATGGGCGGTACACCGCGGAGCCCAGACACAAAATCGCGAAAACAACCCCATGCAAAGTAGAATGGGCCCCGGCTCGCAGCGCTCGTGCGGCTTGCGTCCGGGCACGAGAAGAAAAATGGTCCGTCGTCACGGCCCCAACCTAATCTCATCCCGCTCTGGCGGGCCTTGGTTTCAGACCACAACACCAAACTTGCCCAATGAAGCCCGTATCTCATTGAAATCATTGGCGATCCCAGCAGGATTCGAACCTGCAACCCACGGAGTAGAAATCCGTTACTCTATCCAGTTGAGCTATGGGACCGTAACTTCAGGAAACCTTGGCTTTCATAGCATTGCCAATATGAAAAATCCGCTTTCCGGCCAAGCCCCGTCCGAACCCTTTTTGCCGATCCGACGACAAAGCTTAAGCGGTGGACCGTTGCCTTCGGCCCGCCCGTCACGCAATGCTCCGCCGCCGTTGGCTGCCGGCGCGGCAGGCTCTTCGGCCAAGCTCTTTGGCAATGTCGCATACAACTTTTTCGTTACTCCGTTTCCGTTCCAGCGCCACGAGTCCGTCACCTTTTCGCGCATTTCTGTTTGAGACGCGGGCGGCTTGTCCGCAGGGAGCTCCATCATGATCGGTTTGGTTCGTGCCGCAACGCTTTGCGCAACGCTGGCGCTTGGCCTCGTCACGGCGCAGGCGGCGGATAAGGCCTTCAAACGTGACGATCTGGCGGATTCGGCGATCAAGCTGGAAGCCCAGATCAAGAGCGAAGCCGGAGCGGTCGCCAAGTCGGGGGCCAGCTTGCGAACCGACGCCGATGCCGCCTTCAAACGCAGCGATTTCCGCAACGGCCTGCAAGTCCTGGGGCAGATCGCCGCCACGGCACCCGACGACAGCGCCAACTGGCTGCGGCTGGCCCGCACTATTTTCCAGATCCGGCCCGCCAACAGCAGCGAGCAAACCTTTCTGCTCGAGCGCGCCTCGACCGCCGCCTATATCGCCTATCAGCGCGCCGGCAACGCCGGCGAGGAGGCCGACGCGCTTGCCGTAATCGGCCGCGCCATGTCCGAGCGCAAGCTGTGGCGCCCGGCGCTCGATGCGTTTCGGCTCTCGCTCGACCTGCGCGAAGTCGCCGACGTGCGCGGGCAATATGAAAAGATGCGCGACCAGTATGGCTTCCGGCTGCTGGACTATACCGTCGATTCCGACGCCGCATCGCCGCGCGCCTGTTTCCAGTTCTCCGAGGACCTTGCCAAGCGCACCGACTTCGCGCCGTTCCTGGCGCTGGCGGGCAACGACAAGCCGGCACTGTCGTCGGAAGGCAAGCAACTGTGCGTCGATGGCCTCAAGCACGGCGAGCGCTACAACATCAATCTGCGCGCCGGGCTGCCGTCCACCGTCAAGGAAAGCCTGCCGAAATCGGCTGAATTCAATATTTATGTGCGCGACCGCAAGCCGTTCGTGCGCTTTACCGGGCGGGCCTATGCGCTGCCGCGCACTGGCCAGCGCGGCATTCCGCTGGTCAGCGTCAATACCCTGGCGGTGTCGGTCAACGTGTTCCGGATCGGCGACCGTAATCTCGTCAATACGGTGATCGACAGCGATTTTCAGCGGGCGCTGAGCAAGTATGAGCTTTCCAGCCTCGGCGGCGAGCGCGGCATGAAGGTCTGGTCGGGCGAATTGGCGACGGCGACCACGCTCAACCAGGACGTCACCACGGCGTTTCCGGTCGACCAGGCCCTCGGCGATCTGCAGCCGGGCGTCTACGTCATGACCGCCGCGGCCAAGGGCCCCGGCAGCGACGACGACGGCTCGCTGGCGACGCAGTGGTTCATCGTTTCCGATCTCGGCCTGACGGCTTTCTCCGGCAATGACGGCATCCACGTCTTCGTCAATTCGCTGGCCTCGACCGACGCAATCGCCAAAGCAGAGGTGCGGCTGGTGGCGCGCAACAACGAGATTCTGGCCACCCGCAAGACCGACGACTCCGGTCACGTGCTGTTCGAGGCCGGCCTTGCGCGCGGCGAGGGGGGTCTGTCGCCGGCAATGCTGACGGTGACCGGCGATAAAGCCGACTATGCTTTCCTCAGCCTGAAAACCGACGCGTTCGACCTCTCCGACCGCGGCGTTTCCGGCCGGGCTGTTCCGGCCGGCGCGGATGCGTTCGTCTATGCCGAACGTGGCGTCTATCGCTCCAACGAGACCGTGTACCTCACGGCACTTCTGCGCGACGGCCAGGGCAATGCGGTGACCGGCGGGCCGCTGACGCTGGTGATCGAGCGTCCCGACGGCGTCGAATTCCGTCGCGCCGTGCTGCCGGATCAGGGCGCGGGCGGACGAAGCATGGCGGTAGCGCTCAACTCCGCCGTTCCGACCGGAACCTGGCGCGCGCGGGCGTTCACCGATCCCAAGGCGTCATCGGTGGGGGAAACCACCTTCATGGTCGAGGACTACGTCCCCGAGCGTATCGAGTTCGACGTATCCACCAAGGACAAACAGATCAAAGCTGACGCTCCCGTAGAACTTAAGGTCGATGGCCATTTCCTGTATGGCGCGCCGGCCTCGGGCCTGCAGCTCGAAGGCGAGATGCTGGTGGCGCCGGCTTCGGCACGTCCGGGCTTTGCCGGCTACCAGTTCGGCGTTGCCGACGAGGAGACCGCCAGCAACGAACGCCCGCCGATCGAAAACCTGCCCGAGGCCGACGCCAATGGTGTCGCGACATTCCCGGTTAGTCTCGCCAAACCGCCGTCATCGACGCGTCCGCAGGAAGCCCAGATCTTCATTCGCATGGCGGAAGCCGGCGGCCGCGCGGTCGAGCGCAAACTGGTGCTGCCGGTTCAGCCTGCCGCGGCGATGATCGGCGTCAAGCCGTTGTTCGGCGACAGAAGCGTCGCGGAAGGCGACAAGGCCGCTTTCGACGTCGTGTTCGTAGCACCCGACGGCAAGCAGTTGGCGCGTGATGGCCTGCGCTATGAGTTGCTGAAGATCGAATCCCGCTATCAATGGTATCGCCAGAGTTCGTCCTGGGAATATGAGCCGGTCAAGACGACCGCGCGGGTCGCCGATGGCGACCTGGCCGTCGTCGCCGACAAGCCATCACGGGTGACGTTGTCGCCGCAACCCGGCCGCTATCGTCTCGACGTCAAATCGACCGACGCCGACGGGCCGCTGACATCGGTGCAGTTCGATGTCGGCTGGTATTCCGACGGCAGCGCCGACACGCCCGATCTGTTGGAAACGTCGATCGACAAACCGGAATATCAATCCGGCGACACCATGGTGGTGTCGGTCAACGCCCGCTCGGCCGGCAAGCTCACCATCAATGTGCTGGGCGACCGGCTGCTGACGACCCAGACCACTGACGTCAAGGAAGGTACCGCGCAGGTCAGGATTCCCGTCGGCAAGGATTGGGGCACCGGCGCCTATGTGGTGGCGACGCTGCGCCGTCCGCTCGATGCCGCGGCGTTGCGGATGCCGGGTCGCGCCATCGGCCTGAAATGGTTTGGCATCGACAAGAAGACTCGCACCCTCGCTGTCAATCTCTCGCCGCCGGCGCTGGTGCGCCCTGGCACCACGATGAAGTTGCCGGTCAAGCTCGGCGGATTAAGTCCCGGCGAGGACGCAAAAATCGTCGTCGCCGCGGTCGATGTCGGCATTCTCAACCTCACCAACTACAAGCCGCCGGCGCCGGACGATTACTATCTCGGCCAGCGCCGCATGACGTCGGAAATCCGCGAC
>DATHHQ010000463.1:0-9993 GCA_035490095.1 Bradyrhizobium sp. | reverse complement strand
TCGAGAGATCTGCACACCATTGTTGTTCGAGATTCCGGCCAGCGTTTTGGCCTTTGATTCCCGAGCATTATGCGGCACGCCATGCTTCCGGATCACCCTCACAGGGCGAATGCGGGTCTGGAATGAGCAAAGATCTCGTCGAATGTTGATGGAATTTGGGGGGACGGTGGGTTGAGCCAAAGGACGTCACGCGGCGGCGGCTACGGACGCGAGACCGGGATCATTGATCTCGGTCACGAGCCGCCGCTTTCCGTCGATGGCTCCGAGGCCGCGGTGATCGATCGCCGCCGCGTCTCCGTGCAATGGTTTAGCGGCACCATCCTGACCGGTCTGTGCGGCGCGGCTCTCATCGGCGGCGCCGTTTTTGCGTCGCTCGACGGCGAAATGACATTTGCCAAGGTTCCCGAGCGCGTCGAGGGCGCGTTGCGCGGCGCATTCGGCGCCAACGACCGCACCGCCAGCCTGCACAAGAGCGATCGTCTGCCGCCGCCAAGCGAATCGGCCGCCGCGCGCGTTGTGACGCGAGTCTCTACGGTCACCCGCGTTGGCAATCGCGACGTCATGCGGGTGCGGCCGTTCGTGCGTATCTCCGGCAATCTGTCGATGACAACCAGCGATCTCAGCGCCAAGATCCCGCCGTTCAACGCGCAGCGCATGCTGACCGATGTCGGCGCCGCCGCGCCCGCCGCCTCGGACGACCCCAACAGCGCCGACGCAGTCGAGCCCGATGCCGAGGTTTCGTTCGTCACCAAGGACCTTGCGTCGGTCCTGCCGAAGGCGAAGCTCGCCGCGGTGGTCGCGCTCGACGAGATTCTGATGCGGGTGCGCGACGCCTCGAACTGGCGCGGCAACAGCGGCGTGCGTTACACCGCGCTCGCCAATGCGACGGCCGACGCCAGCGGCGCGCAGTCCGACATGAAATTGGCCTACGCCCCCGAGGGCACTGTCGGCGATCCCTATGCCGGCTTTGAAACCCGGGTGGTGCCGGAAAACGTCACTCTGCTGCCGAAGACGAAAGAACAGGCCACCGGCGGCAATCCGTCCAACGAACGCGTTCACGTGGTCAAGAAGGGCGATACCGTCACTTCGATCCTGCGCGACCAGGGCGCCACGCCCGAGGAAGCAAAATCCATCGCCAGCACGCTCGGCCCCCGCGGCCGCGACGGCGGGCTGAAGGAAGGCCAGAAGCTGCGCATTCTGATGGCGCCCGCGGGCCAGGGCCCCGCTCAGCGGCTGCAGCCCTATCGGGTGATCGTCGCCAACGAATCCACCGTCGAAGCGGTGGCGGCGCTGTCCGATCTCGGCAAATACGTCGCGGTCGACGTGCAAAGCATGAACACCGTCACCGAAACCGCCGACACCGGCGATGACGATGAAGACGATGGAACCGGGGTGCGGCTCTATCAAAGCATCTACGAGACCGCGATGCGCAACAAGGTGCCGGCCGCCGTCATCGAGGACATGGTTCGCATCTACTCCTACGACGTCGACTTCCAGCGCAAGGTGCAGCCCGGCGACTCGTTTGACGTGTTCTTTGCCGGTGAAGACGAAGGCACCAGCACCGAGAAAACCGAGGTGCTGTTCGCTTCCCTCACCGTCGGCGGCGAAACCAAGAAATACTACCGTTTCCAGACCCCCGACGACTCGGTCGTTGATTTCTACGACGAGACCGGCAAGAGCGCGAAAAAATTCCTGGTCCGCAAGCCGGTCAACAATGCGATCATGCGCTCGGGCTTTGGCAGCCGCCGCCACCCGATCCTCGGTTATGTGAAGATGCACACCGGCGTCGATTGGGCCACGCCCTACGGCACCCCGATTTTCGCATCCGGCAACGGCGTCGTCGAAGTCGCCGGCCTGGAAGGCGGCTACGGCAAATACGTCAAGCTGAAGCACAACAACGGTTATGAGACCGCCTACGGCCACATGTCGGCGTTCGCCAAGGGACTGGAGCCCGGCAAGCGGGTGCGGCAAGGCCAGGTGATCGGTTTCGTCGGCTCGACCGGGCAATCGACCGGCCCCCATGTCCATTATGAAATTCTGGTCAACGGCCGCTTCGTCGATCCGATGCGCATCAAGCTGCCGCGCGGCCGCTCGCTCGACGGCCCGCTGATCGCGAGCTTCGAGAAAGAGCGCGATCGTCTCGATGCCATGATCAGCAATCGCGGCGCCGGAGCCCGCGTATCCGATGCCGTGGGCACGGTTGGCGCGCCGCAGGTGCGGCAAGTCAGCAATCGCTGAAGCTTCGATAGCACCCTCAACATCTGCAAGCGGTCACGCCGCGCGGACGCAAAACCGGATTCCGCTTTTTCTGATCGCGCTCTGGCAAGTTTCGTTTGCCAAACCACCGCTGCGGACGAATACTCGAATCCATAAAAAAAGATCGGGAGATAGCGTCCATGACGAGCAGGCTTGCACTGTATGCGGCTGTCGCGGTGACAGTCGTTTTGCCCCCCGGCGTCGGCGCATCGGCGCAGACCTATGAAGTCACCCCGCTGGTCCCCGGCTCGGCGTTTCACGGCGTGCATGGGCTCGGGATCGACAAGGCCGGGCGCTTGTTCGCCGGCAGCGTCGCCGGGGCGGCGCTCTACGAAGTCGATCGCAACAACGGCACCGCGAAGATCGCGATACCCTCCCCCGAAGGCATGGCCGACGACATCGCATTTGCGCCCGACGGCACCATGGCGTGGACCGGATTTCTCACCGGCGACCTCTACTCCCGCAAGGGCGACGGCCCGATCAAGAAGCTCGCCTCCGGCCTGCCCGGCATCAACTCGCTCGCCTATCGCAAGGATGGACGGCTGTACGCAACGCAGGTGTTTCTCGGCGACGCGCTCTATGAGATCGACGTCGAGGGCGTCAAGCCGCCGCGCATGATCATGGAGAAGATGGGCGGCCTCAACGGCTTCGAATTCGGGCCGGACGACAAGCTGTATGGCCCGCTATGGTTCAAGGGCCAGGTCGCCAAGGTCGACGTCGACAAGGCCGAGCTGACGGTGGTCGCCGACGGCTTCAAGATTCCCGCCGCGGTCAATTTCGATTCCAAGGGCAATCTGTGGGTGGTCGATACCGCGCTCGGCCAATTGGTGCGAGTCGATCCGAAAACCGGCGCCAAGAAGATGGTCGCGCAACTCAAGCCCTCGCTCGATAACCTTGCGATCGACGACAAGGATCGCATCTTCGTCTCCAACATGGCCGATAACGGAATCCAGGAGGTCGATGCCGAGACCGGCGCCGCCAAGCAGGTGATTTCAGGCAAGCTGGCGCTGCCCGGCGGCATCGGCGTCGTCTCCGACGGGGCCAAGGACACCATCTATGTCGCCGACGTGTTTGCCTATCGCACCGTCGACGGCGCGACCGGCGAAGTCTCGGAACCGGCGCGCATGCATGCCGCCGGCGTGACGCTGGAATATCCGATGAGCGCCACCGCCAGGGGCGACGAGGTGATCCTGTCGAGCTGGTTCACCGGCACCGTGCAGGTGATCGACCGCAAGACCGGCGCGACCAGGGAAATGATGCACGACTTCAAGGCGCCGCATGACGCGGTCCGGCTTGCCGACGGCAGCATTCTGGTCAGCGAGCTCGGCAGCAAATCGCTGGTCCGCGCCAGCGGCGAACACGGCAAGGACCGCAACGTTCTGATCGGCGGCCTGGAAGGACCGGTCGGACTGGTCGGCGATGCGAAGGGCGATGTCTACGTCACGGAGGCCTTTGCCGGTCAGCTCTCCAGGGTTGGCAGCAATGGCGAGAAAACCGTCATCGCCAAGGACCTGAAAATGCCCGAAGGCATCGCGCTGACGCCCGATGGCAAACTGATCGTGGCCGAGGTCGGCGCCAAACGGATTGTCGAGATCGATCCGCAAACCGGAAAGCTCACCGAGATCGCCGGCAACCTGCCGATCGGGCTGGCCGGCGCGCCGGGCGGACTGCCGACCAACATCCCGACCGGCGTCGGGGTCGGGGCATCAGGCACGATCTACTTCTCATCGGACATCGAGAACGCGATTTACAAGGTGGTGAAGAAGTAGCGGGATGACATGACGTCAGGCAGCGCGATTGTTGTCTGGTCGTTTGCTCGACGTTTTGCGATCCGCTCACACCATCCGCCACGCAAACCAGCGGCGCGCGGTTACGCCGATACCGCAGCACTCGAAAACACAGGGCTATGAGAGGGCATTAGACGCACCAGCCCTCTCCGCATCACGGAGAGGGCTGAAAATACGTCAGTGCAGTTTACGTTTCGGCGCCGGGGTTTCGAACTGCGCGATCTCGGCGGTCTGCGGCGCCTTGCCGTTGAAGGTGAGCACGTTGCCCTGCTCCGAAATCGCAACTTGATCGCCGTCGACGACATCGCCGGCGAGGATCATCTCCGCCAGCGGATCCTGCACATGGCGCTGGATCACCCGCTTCAACGGCCGCGCGCCATAGGCGGGATCCCAGCCCTTGGCGGCGAGCCAGTCGCGCGCCGCGGCATCGAGCGTGAGCGTGATCTTGCGGTCCTCCAGCAGCTTCTGCAGCCGGCTGAACTGGATTTCCACGATCCGGCCCATCTCGCTCTTCTGCAGGCGGTGGAACAGGATGATCTCGTCGACGCGGTTGAGGAATTCGGGACGGAAGTGGGCGCGCACCGTACCCATCACCTGCTCGCGCACGGCCTCGGTGTCCTCGCCTTCCGGCTGGTTGACGAGGAATTCCGAACCGAGATTCGACGTCATGATGATCAGCGTATTGCGGAAGTCCACGGTGCGGCCCTGACCGTCGGTCAGGCGGCCGTCGTCGAGCACCTGCAGCAGCACGTTGAAGACATCGGGATGCGCTTTCTCGATTTCGTCGAACAGCACCACCTGGTAAGGCCGCCGTCGCACCGCCTCGGTGAGCGCGCCGCCCTCGTCATAGCCGACATAGCCCGGAGGCGCGCCGATCAGCCGCGACACCGAATGCTTCTCCATGTATTCGGACATGTCGAGGCGCACCATCGCGGTCTCGTCGTCGAACAGATACTCCGCCAACGCCTTTGTCAGCTCGGTCTTGCCGACGCCGGTGGGACCTAAGAACATGAACGAGCCCATCGGGCGGTTCGGGTCCTGCAGCCCCGCGCGCGAACGGCGAACGGCAGTCGCGACCGCATGCACCGCTTCGGCCTGGCCGACCACGCGCTTGCCGAGGCTGTCTTCCATCCGAAGCAGCTTGTCCTTCTCGCCCTCGAGCATCTTGTCGACGGGCACGCCGGTCCAGCGCGACACCACCTGCGCGATGTGGTTGGCCGTGACGGCCTCCTCCATCATCTCGCCGGAGTTTTCCTTGGCCTCGATCTCGTCGAGCCGCTTCTCAAGCTCGGGAATCCGGCCATAGGCCAGTTCGCCGGCGCGCTGATATTCGCCGCGGCGCTGCGCGTTGGCGAGTTCAATGCGCAAGCCGTCGAGTTCGCTCTTCAGCTTCTGCGCATTCGACAGCTTGTTCTTCTCCGCACTCCAGCGCGAGGTCAGGTCGGCCGATCTCTTTTCGAGTTCGGCGAGTTCCTTTTCCAGCGTCAGCAGGCGGCTTTTCGAGCCGGCGTCGCTTTCCTTCTTCAGCGCCTCCTGCTCGATCTTGAGCCGGATGATTTCCCGATCCATCGAATCGAGCTCTTCCGGCTTGGAATCGACCTGCATCTTCAGCCGCGCCGCGGCCTCGTCCATCAAGTCGATCGCCTTGTCGGGGAGAAAACGGTCGGTGATATAGCGGTTCGACAGCGTGGTCGCCGCCACCAGCGCGGAATCGGTGATGCGCACGCCGTGGTGCTGCTCGTATTTGTCTTTCAGCCCGCGCAGGATCGAAATGGTATCCTCGACGGTCGGCTCGGAGACGAAGATCGGCTGAAACCGCCGCGCCAGCGCCGCGTCCTTTTCGACATGCTTGCGGTACTCGTCCAGCGTGGTTGCGCCGATGCAATGCAGTTCGCCGCGGGCCAGCGCCGGTTTCAACAGATTGGACGCGTCCATCGCGCCGTCGGCCTTGCCGGCCCCGATCAGGGTGTGCATCTCGTCGATGAACAGGATGATGCTGCCTTCGGCCGAAGTCACTTCCTGCAGCACGGCCTTCAGCCGCTCCTCGAACTCGCCACGGTATTTCGCGCCCGCAATCAGCGCGCCGAGATCGAGCGACAGCAGTTTCTTGTCCTTGAGGCTTTCCGGCACGTCGCCGTTGAGAATCCGCAGCGCCAGACCCTCGACGATCGCGGTCTTGCCGACGCCGGGCTCGCCGATCAGCACCGGGTTGTTCTTGGTGCGGCGGGAGAGCACTTGAATGGTGCGGCGAATTTCCTCGTCACGCCCGATCACGGGGTCAAGCTTGCCGTCGCGCGCGGCCTGTGTGAGATCGCGGGAATATTTCTTCAGCGCGTCATAGGCGTTCTCGGCCGTCGCACTGTCGGCGGTGCGGCCCTTGCGCAAGGTTTCGATCGCCGCGTTCAGGTTCTGCGGCGTGACGCCGCCTTTTTTGAGAATGCCGCCGGCGTCGCTGTCTTTCTCAAGCGTCAGCCCCAGCAACAGCCGCTCAACGGTGACAAAACTGTCGCCAGCCTTTTCGGCGGCCTTTTCCGCGGCATCGAACGCACGCGCCAGTTCGGGCGCGAGATAGACCTGTCCGGCGCCGCTTCCGGAAACTTTTGGCAGTTTATTGAGCGCATCCTCGGTCGCCTTCAGGATCGCGCGCGAATTGCCGCCGGCGCGGTCGATCAGACCGCCGGCGAGGCCCTCGCTGTCATCCAGCAGGACTTTCAGCATATGCAGGGGCGAAAACTGCTGATGGCCGTCACGCATCGCCAGCGATTGCGCCGACTGGATAAAACCGCGCGCCCGCTCGGTGTATTTTTCAATATTCATCGCTGTTTCCCTCAGCCTGCCGCTCCGCCCGGAGCGCGATCAGCAAAAGTGGAAACCGGTTTTGCGTCCGATCGCGCTCCAAATTTTGAGGGCGCATGATCTGGTCGCTAAACCGCCCACACTTTAGCGGATCATGCGCGAGGCACGGACACAGCATCTTCATTGGGTTTCCGCGAGGCCGTATTGACATTCCTCAACCGGCCCGCGGGTTGTCGCCGGTATTGCACCGGCTTGGGCCAGATGTGGGAAGCGGGTTTACGAAACGGAAGAGGCCGCTTCACAAATTCGTGCGCGGTGGCGTCCGGCCCGGAAATCTCTTAAGAAACCGGATGGCCACCATCCAGCGCCCACAGATCGCCAGCATTTACCGCTACCCCGTCAAGGGTCTGTCGCCGGAACCGCTGCCAGCCGTTGCGCTGAGCGTCGGCCAGACACTTCCCGCCGACCGCCGCTACGCCATCGAAAACGGCCCCAGCGGCTTCGATCCCGCCGATCCAAAATGGATGGTGAAGGTGTATTTCCTGATGTTGCAGCGGGACGAATGGCTGGCAGGATTGCAGACCCATTTTGAGGATGCGAGCAACGTCCTGACCATCAGTCAGAACGGCTCCATCGCGGCACAGGGCGATCTCGAAACCGCCGAAGGCCGGGGTGCCATCGAGCGGTTCTTCGCAACCCGCTTTGCCGGAGCGATCAAGGGACCGCCCAAGGTTCTCTCGAGCAATGGTCACAGCTTTTCGGATATCGCCCGCAAGGTCGTCTCGATCATCAATCTCGGCAGCGTCGCCGCCATCGAGGAGATCGTCGGCCGTCCGGTTCATCCGCTGCGCTTTCGCGCCAATTTGTACGTCAGCGGCTGGCCGGCATGGCACGAATTCGAGTTGCTCGACCAAACGCTCGCCGTTGGCGAGGTCAGGCTCAAAGTGGTGAAGCGGATCGTCCGCTGCGCTGCCATCAACGTCGACCCCAAGACCGCCGAGCGCGACCTCAACATTCCGCCCGCGCTGATGCGTCACCTGGGCCACAACGAATGCGGTATCTATGCCGAAGTGGTCGCCGACGGCACCATTGCCATCGGCGATGCAGTAACCATCAGTTCGTCGGGATGACGTAGGTGTAAATCCGCCCGCGCGAAACTGGCGTTTCCCTGACCCGGTTGCCGTTGTTGCCCGACACCACAATCGGATTGCCGCCGGCGTCGATGCCGCTGACCACGCCGACATGTCCGCCGCCGCGCCGTCCCATCACGGCGATGGCGCCGATCTGCGGTCCGGACACACGCTGGCCGTAGCTTGCGAACGAACGCGCCAGGTCCGAGCCAGTGCCGTGGAGACCGGTCCGCTCCAGAACCATGTTCATGAATCTCGCACACCACAGGCGGCCGCGGCCGGTGGGATTGCCGCCGAGGTAACGGCGCGCTTCAGCGACGACATTCGACGAACCGAACCCGCTGGATGTAGCCATGCCTCCGGAAGCGGTGCTGGTCGCAAGGCTGGCATTGGTGTCGGCGAAGCCGCCAGCTTGCATTTGTGCCACGCCGCGCTCCCAGCGCGATGCGCGGGCCATGTGCCGATGATGACGGTGAGCATAGTGCCGTTTGACATGATGATGGCGCGCATGATGCGCGTGAGCGTGCCGCCCTGCGCCGTGGTGAGGTCTTGCCGAAGCCGGAGTGGCTGATGCGACGATTGCCGCCGAACACAACGCCAGCGCAACAACACGAAGCGACCGGCGAGACGCATACAACTGAACCATACTCAATCCCTTGTTACACCCCCAATCCCCGTCCCGTCCGTGAAGGACGCAACATCCGTTTGCGTATTGCGCGTTGCAGCATGGCGAGAGCAAGATTTCATGTGGCCGTGTCCGCTCGGTTTTGGGGTCATTCCGCGCGTATTTGATGGCTAAAAGAATCGATTTCGCCTCATTGCAGCCGCGAGTATTAACTGCGATTTTCGAGACCGGCCCAATGAGAAGGAATGTCAAATGCCCTATGCCGTCACCAGCGACAAAGTCCGCCTCTATTTCGAGGAAGCAGGAAGCGGGACACCCATCATCTTCCTGCATGAATTCGCCGCCGACCACACCAACTGGGAGCCGCAGATGCGGTATTTCTCGCGCGGGCACCGCTGCATTGCCTATTCCGCGCGCGGCTACACACCATCCGATGTGCCGCCGTCGTCAGATGTTTACACCTACAAACATTTTTACACCGACGCACTGGCCGTGCTCGATCACCTGAAAATCGACAAGGCGCATTTCGTCGGCCTGTCGATGGGGTCCTATTCCTCGCTGCAGATCGGCCTGAACGCGCCGGGGCGCGCATTGTCGCTGACACTGGCCGCCGTAGGCTCAGGCTCGGACCTCAACAATCTCGAGGCCTTCCGCAAGCAATGCCAGGCCAATGGCGAGCAATATGAGAAGGTGGGTGCCGCGGAAGTCGCCAAGGCGACGCGCGAGGCGCCGAGCCGGATTCCATTCCTGCTGAAGGACCCGCGCGGACATGCCGATTTCTACGACGCGCTGGCCCGGCACGACTCCAAGGGTTCGGCCAACACCATGCGCAGCTTTCAGGGCGGCAGGCCCTCGATCTACGCGTTGACCGACGCCATTCGGAAAATGCCGACGCCTACCCTGATCATCTGCGGCGACGAGGACGACAATTGCGTCGAGCCCAGCCTGTTCTTGAAGAAGCATCTTCCCGCAGCCGGCCTTGCGATATTTCCGAAGGCTGGCCACGTGCTCAATCTCGAGGAGCCCGCACTGTTCAATGAAATGGTCGAGCGTTTTGTCACTCTCGTCGAGGCCGGCCGCTGGCCGGTGCGTGATCCAAGGTCGATGGCGGGTTAGTTCAGCGTCTCGATGACGACGGCGCGCTCCCTCTCCCGCTTGCGGGGGCCTACTTCGTCTTCTCGGCCCGGCTCAGCAAGAACACGCCCTGCTCGCCGAACATGTTCCAGAACCACCAAGGCAGGTTGACCCGCAGCGGGCGGCCGTAAAGATCGAGCGCGACCGCGCGCTCCATCTTGACGTTGATCTCGTCGCAGAGCTGCACGAAATCCTTGATGGTGCAGAAATGGATGTTCGGCGTGTCGTACCAGGTCGCCGGCAGATTTTCGGTGCGCGGCATGTG
>DATHHQ010000462.1:0-3120 GCA_035490095.1 Bradyrhizobium sp. | reverse complement strand
CGCAGAGCACCGGCAGCCTGGACAGCAACTCGATGGAGCAGGTCTCGGTCTGGGTGCTCTACCCGACCGAGACCTGCTCCATCGAGTTGCTGTCCAGGCTGCCGGTGCTCTGCGCGCGCTGAGCGCTGCAGGTTGACCGCGCGCGGCACGCATCCTTCCGCCTTCAACGGCCGCCTTTCCAGGTCCTCAATACTTCCGCGATGACAGATGCGTCCATGATGTCGCTCATGTCCACCGGTTGCGAAATGAGCTTTTCCTCGAGCATGAACGTCGCGAGAAAACCCAGCCGGCGATGCAGCGGCGAGCCCTTGACCAGCGAATAAGTGTAATGCGAATTCGTCCACTCCTTGATCAAGGGCGGCGGAACGTCCTCGTAGATCGTCTCCGCCCAGGCGTCCTTGATCCCCAGTGTCCGGGCCCAGATCCTGGCAGCAATTGCCGGATCCTTCTGCACGACCTCATTCGCCATCAGCAGCGCGCGGAGAAAGCGCACTGCCGTTTCCCTGTGGGTCGCCAGCCACTGGCGCTGCACGGTGTAGGCGTCGACATTCGTGTAGATGCCGATATTTCCCTCCGTCGTGATGATCCTGCCATTCGCTTCATGAACCATCCGGAGCATCCACGGCTCCCACACCATCGCGGCGTCAATCGTCTTGTTCTCGAGCGCGAGCAACTGCTGGTCGGCCGTCATATCGAGCAGCGTCAGCTGATCGGCGCGGATGCCGTGCTGTCGCAGCATCATCATCAGGCCGAATTGAGCCGTCGATCCCTTGAACAGCCCGACACGCTTCCCCTTCAAGTCGGCCGGCGTGTGGATGCCGCTGTCCCTACGCGCAACGAGGCCCTGGCTGTAGGCGCCCTCGGGATTTATCCCGATCATCGTCCAGTCGAGGCCCTGCGCCAACCCCAGCACGAATGCCACGGAACCGACACTGGCGAGGTCAATGCTGCCGTTCTGCATGGCCGCAATCATCGGCGGCCCGGCGCCAAACTTCACATAGGTGGGCGCCAGGCCCGCTTTCTCGAAAAGCTTCAGGTCCCGCGCCACAAACAGCAGCCAGTCGGGGGTGTCCTGATAGCCGATGGCGAGCGGCAAGCCGCGCTGGGCCGATGCCCGGGGAGCCGTTAAGGCGCTGCCTGCAAGCAACACAACGGTCATTCCGATGACCATCAGCATCGCAGATCTGCGCATCAGATGACACCTTCTGACGAGACGTTTCATCTCGTCGTTGGGATCGTCAAGATGGGAGCGAGGTCCTTGCTCCCTGTTTCCACAAAGGTAAAGAGAAGCAAGATAAACGAGAAAAGGTTCTTCGAGGCCGGATCCCGATCGTCGATCGAGAACCAGTGGCCGTGATAGGGAATGGCCACGAAGGCGTCGTTCGGACGATTGTCCGAGCTTGAGATTCGGATCAAGGGATCGATCGTTCCCTGGGGTCCCAGATCGCCCTGCGGCGTTGCCGCCACCCGTCGCTCCGTTACGTGCGTTTCAGGTACGGTGATGCTCGACGAGATGTCGAGGAGGACTTCGAAAATGGATCGGCTCAGCAGCGCGATCTCCTTGTTGCCTCTCGGCACGGCTCCGTAGACGATTCGGAACTCGCTGGCGTCGGGATCAAGGCCCAGAATCTTCGTGACGTTGAGGACGGCTTGTTTGACGGCGGCAGAGCGATTGCGGCGAAACACCAGCGTCAGCTCGTCTCCCTTGCCGTTCGTCGGCACGCGCACGCCGATGTCACCGGAATTCTGGATTCGGCCAAGCTGTTCCAGCAGCTCGTAGAACGCCGGGTCCGCCGGCCGGACATGTTCTCTCGTAATCCCCCCCGCCACGCGGCGGTTGTCGACGCCGTTGATCGACTGCACGGCCAGCCGCAACACCACGTCGACCGGGAAGCCGGCCTGCAGCACGTTCATGATGGACGCCGGAGGAATGCTCGACATCATCGAGCGCGCAAAGCGCTCACCCGCCAGCGGCGTGTACGTGATGGTAGGACTGTCGTTGTAGGTGATCCCGGCCGCCGCTCCCAGGGTGCTGGTGATGCCATTGATCGGAGCGCCTTGATAGAATGTCGGAACACTCGCGGTGGCGCCGATCGTCCTCTGGACCGAGTAGCCGGCGACGACCTGGCCGACATCCATGAATACAGGGATGTCCCCGTAGCGCAGCTTCACGAGATTGAGCAGCATTTGAGTCTTCCACGACTCGCCTACGGCTTCGCTGTAGTCGAATCGATCCCGGGTCACCGAACCCGGCCCCATGCTCTCACATCCCGTCAGGGCGAAAAGGGGCAACAGCAGATGAACCAAGATGAGGCGTGTCAGCCCTTGTTGGTCGCGCCAGCGACGAACTCGCCTGCCATCGCATGCATGATTACCGTGGTCGGCCGGGCCCGGGAGCAGGTAGCAAGGTCGACGGGTCAAACCCACCTCAAAGCTTATTCCCATGCGGGATCGCGCAGTCTCGCCAGTGCAGCGCAGTCTGCACTATACTTGGCCTCCTGTCATTGACGGCGCCCACGTGCGCCGTGTGTTGCAGCGTGGCTGATACATCGACATACAATCGTGAGCCGGGCTGAAATATTTCCCCATGCGATGGCGTGCGGACACGCTTCCGTGATGGACGCATTCCGCGATTGATCGTTGATCGATCCCAGGCAGTTGATCGCACAATGCGTCGCGCGTTAGACCTTTGCACGCAGTTGCCCAGCGTCGCCAGAGGCGCCGCTAGATGCTGAGATCGAGGAGATTGTAGTCCTTGATCCCGGCCTTGGCTTTGTCGTCCCAACGGTAGGTCAGCCCGGACTCGACGTGCGGCTTGTAGGCGTACGGCGTCGCGTCGGGGAAGCGTTGCCGGCGGGCATCGATGCCGTAGCCGATCAGTCGCGCCCGCTCCCGGATATGATCGGCATCGTAGATCGCGGCCGCGTTGTGGACGCCGCCGCCCTGCACGCCCAGCACCGACTTGCGGCGGTGGAAGCCGAAATTCACCGTCACCCGCCAGTCGCGGCTGGTGTTGGCAAAGGAGCCGTGCAGCGCCTGGCGGTTCGTGATGGCAACATCGCCCGGCTTGCAGATCATCGGAACAGCATCGACCAGCCGCTCGCTCCCGGCCTTCGCCAC
>DATHHQ010000461.1:0-8293 GCA_035490095.1 Bradyrhizobium sp. | reverse complement strand
CCTGATAACCACTTCAGGCCACGCGTCGTTGGCAGTTCGACAATTTCGAATCCAGTGAATTCTCGCTTGAGGATACTGAGGATGCAGGTCCGCGCCAGGACGTGATGCTCGACAATCACGAGCACCGGTGATGTCTGCGATCCCTGGGCTAGTTCTGCAGGATGGGTAAAATCGTCCATGATGTCCCCGAGTTCAGAGAAATGCTCCGCCAGTTTGAATTTCCATGGAAATAAAATCTGCCTCACACGATTTGCGGCGACTTGCTTCTGATCGCGATGGTGCTTTCGATTTTCGAGCTCGCGGCAGGAGCGACGGCCGGCGGACCTTTCTGGTCCACTGCAACAAATTTTTTAGCGGTCCTGCTGTTCCAGGCTAGTTGCAGATGTTGCGATACGCGGTCGCCGCCGCTGAACCCGCGGGGCCGTCGACGACATATGCATCATCATCCTTCACGAGATATAGAAACGGCCGGTCCCCGGCATCTTCGCCCGACACTTTTTTTGCTTTGACGCGGCCGCAAATGGTGTCGACGGACTGCCCGAGCGTATTTTTTCGGACGGCCCGATTCATCTCCCCGAACTCGGCGGACGCCGGATCCTCTAACTTCGCTGCGATCGTGGTCTTCGCCTTGATAATGACCGGATCGGACGTCGCGGCGGGCTGACCAGATGCTGGAGGCTCGACTTTCGCTGCGATCATGGTCGGCTTCGCCTTCGCGTCGAGATGGACGGCCCTAACGCTGGCGTCAGCAGGCAACGGCTTTTCCGTCTTTGCGATCGTGGATTTGACTTTTGTTGTCGCGGAGTTGGCGTTGAATGATGCTGGCTTTGGTTCAATCGGCTGACTCGCAGCCTTCCTGTCGAAACAGGCCAACCCGTTCGTGTCCGTGCATGCCTCCATGCTCGCTTGGCGCGATAAGGGGCAGCTACAACCGACCAGGGTCGCGGCCAACGCGCCAATGAGAAGCGTTCTCATGCAATCCTCCTTAGAGAGGCTGAGTTCCGCTCGCACTTCTTGCTGCGTGATAATGTTGGTTCCGACCGTCTATAAGTTGCGCAGAAATCTTAAGCGCTCATTAAGCGTCCGGCCTTCGCCGCGAGAAGCTCTCGTATGGTTAATGTCGGCTCAAGGCGAAAGTTGTGGGCTCTTGGTCGATGCGAGTGCTTCCGCAGAAGTCCCGCGGCGATGCCGATTGGTCAAATCTGTCACGAGTCTCGCTGGAAATGCGCCCACAAAAATCTACCGACCAAACAGCCGATCCATCAGCCAGCCGTCCAATCCTGCCGCCGTTTCAGGACGCTGGGATGCTCGCGGCGGGACTGGTCTCGCCGCACTGCCTACAGGCTGCGGTGCGGCAGCTGTGGGCGCCGAGGGTGCGCTGACCTGCGAAGCGGTTTGCATCAGGTTTGAAAAGAAGCCGCTCGCCTGCGAGTTCGGCAGGGCCGCCACTGCGACGCCCTGATGGGCCACCCGCATGAAGCGGGTCCACACCTCTACCGGCAACCCGCCGCCGGTCGCCTTCCTGGTCGGCGAATTGTCATCATTGCCGAGCCATACGCCGGTCACGAGATTGGCGGTGTAGCCGATGAACCACGCGTCGCGGAAATCCTGGCTGGTGCCGGTCTTGCCGGCGGCCATCCAGCCCGGGATCTCCGCCTTGCGCGCGGTGCCACTGAGCAAAGTCTCCTGCATCATGGTGTTCATCATCGCGACACTGCGCGGTTCGATGACTTGGCCCAGTTGATCGGGGAGACGCGCATACAGCACCTTGCCCTCGGGGGTGCGGATCTTGGTCACGACATGCGGGGCGACGCCCCGTCCGCCATTGGCGAATGGCGCGTAGGCGCCGACCAGTTCGGTGAGGGAGACTTCCGAAGTGCCCAGCGCAATCGAGGCATTGGTCTCGAGCTTCGATGAAATGCCGAGCCGGTGCGCGGTGCGCACCACGTTCTTGGCGCCGACTTCGAGGCCCAGCCGAACCGCCACGGTATTGAGCGACATCGCCAGCGCCTGCGTCAGCGTCACCGCGCCGAAATATTCATGGGTGTAGTTCTCGGGCTTCCAGCCTTTGACGTCGAGCGGGGCATCCTGCCGGATCGTCTCCGGCGTCAGGCCGGCTTCGATCGCGGTCAGATACACGAAGGGCTTGAACGCCGAGCCCGGCTGGCGCTTGGCAGTCACCGCGCGGTTATACTGGCTGTCGGCATAATTGCGGCCGCCGATCATCGCGCGCACGGCGCCCTCTGGCGTCATCGCCACCAGCGCGCCCTGGCTGACATTGAACTTCACGCTCTTGGCCGCGAGTTCGTCGATGATGGAGGCTTCGGCAACGCTCTGCAGTTTCGGATCGATCGAGGTCTCGACCACGATGTTTTGATCGATCTGGCCGATGAGATCGTCGAGCACTTCGCCGATCCAGTCCGCGACATAATTGACGGTGCCGGCGCCCGCCGCTTTCACATTGTAGGAGGGGTGCCCGATCGAGGCCTTTGCCTGCGCCTCGGTGATGAACTTGGCGTCTGCCATCGCGGTCAGCACGGTCTGGGCGCGCTTCTCGGCACCTTCCGGATTGCGGTTCGGCGCCAGCCGCGACGGCGATTTGACCAGACCCGCGAGCATCGCGGCTTCCGCGACCGTGACGTTTTTCGCGGATTTTCCAAAATAACGTTGCGCGGCCGCCTCGACGCCATAGGCGCCGGAGCCGAAATAGACCCGGTTGAGGTAGAGTTCGAGGATCTGGGACTTGGAATGCTTGCGCTCCAGCCAGAGCGCAAGTTCGACCTCCTGCAATTTCCGCTGCAGCGTGCGCTCCTGGGTCAGAAACAGGTTCTTGGCGAGCTGCTGGGTCAGGGTCGAGCCACCCTGCGACACGCCGCGATGCAGGATATTGGCCACCGCCGCGCGCGCGATGCCGATCGGATCGACGCCGTAATGCGAATAGAACCGGCGATCCTCGATCGCGATGAAGGCTCTCGGCAAATAGGGCGGCAGATCCTTCAGCGAGACATTGGCGCCGGGCATTTCGCCGCGCGTCGCCAGCACGCTGCCATCGAAGCCGACAATCTGGATGGTCGGCGGCCGCTTCGGAATTTCAAGCGCCTGGATCGCCGGCAGATGCGCGCCGACCCAGATCACGACACCAACCACCGCGATGACCGCCCACAGGCCGAGCACCGCGCCCCAATAGAACAGGCGATAGAGGCCGCCGCGGGCGGGTGTCTTGGTTCTGCGGTTGCGGCTTGCCTTGCTCGGACGCGGCTTGCGCTCGCGCGGGGCGTCGTCGTCCGGATCGCGGGCCTTGCGCTTGGGGGATGGTTTCTTCGGCGCCTCGTCGTCATCGTCGTCATCATCGCCGACGGCAACGCGATCCTTCGGGCTCAGACGCAAATCCGCAAGCGATGCGGTGAGCCCAAATTGCGGCTCCCGGCGTCCGCCGCTCTTTTTCCGTCCCCACGCCATATGCAAACGTCCACGCCCACCGACGCGATAGACTAGCGAGCGCGGTTTAAAGTGGCGTTAAGCGATGATTAATGCTGATGCGGCGAAGGGTTCACAAGTGCCTGGGAAACGGGCATTTCAGCAATCTTAACCATACCGTGCGGGAAATATTTTCCTACGCGAATGACGCCGGAAAACGAACTGCCGGCGCTGCGAGAATGCACTGCGCCGGCAGATTTTTGATGCGGCGGTCAGCCGCCGACCCCGGTATCCTCGATGATCGGGCCGAACAGTTGCCAACGCTCGCCGTCGAACTTCATCATCTGCATCTGCTTGTTGATGCGGTAATCGGTCGGCGACGTATGGGCGGACATGCCGGGCAGCGCCAGGCTACCAACATAGTTCTTCAGACCGGTCGCCTGCCGCATGATGTTTTCGCGCGTCAGATCGTCGCCGCACTGACGCAGGATATGCGCCAGCAATTCTGCGGTCGCATAGCCGTAGCTGTTCACGGTATTGATCTTGTCGCCTTCCGGGTAATATTTATCCATGAAGGCGAAATAGGCCTTGATGCCGGCGTCGTCCTTCCACTGCGGATCGCCCGGGTCCTTGCCGTAATTGGTGCTGATGATGTCCTTGGAGATCTCGAGCCCCGCGGGCTTGAGCGTGGCCGACACCGGGCTCGCATTGATGTCGAGAATGTGGATCGGCTTCCAGCCGAGGTCGGCGACCTTCTTGATGGCCTGCGCCGCGAATTTCGGCGTCGAGGCGTCGTACAGCAGATCGGCGCCAAGCGATTTCAATTTGACGATTTGCGAATCGATGGTCGGATCCGAAAGCTCGTAGGAGGTTTCGCCGACGATCATCGTCGCGGCCTTGTCGCCCAGGCCAGCCTTGAGGCCGGTGACGTAGTCGCGGCCGAGGTCATCGTTCTGGAACAGGATGCCGATCTTGGCGTCGGGGTGATTCTTCAGAATATACTTCGCGTAGATGCGGGCTTCCGACTGGTAGTTCGGATTGTACGCGATGGTCCAGGGCGCGTTTTGCGGATCCGAGAAGCGCGACGCGCCGGTGGAGGCGAGCAGCTGCGGCACTTTTTTTGTGTTGAGGTACTTCTGAACGGCTGCGTTCGAGGGCGTGCCGATGATCTGGAAGGTAAACAGAACCTCATCGCCTTCGACCAGCTTGCGCACCTGCTCGACCGCTTTCGGCGGGCTGTAGGCGTCGTCATACTGGATCAGGTTGAGCTTGCGGCCGTTGATGCCGCCCTGCTCGTTGATCATCTTGAGGTAGGCGGCCTGCGTCTTGCCGATGCCGGCATAGGCTGAGGCCGGTCCGCTGAACGGCACGGTCTGACCGATCTTGATCTCGGTATCGGTCGCACCGGTGTCGTATTTCTTCTGCGCTGATGCCGGCGATGCCGACAGCGCGACGGCAACCGCCATCCCCGTCACCAGATGAAAAATACCGTTCCTCATATCGCTGCTTCCTCTTATGTTTGATTTTGCCGATGGTCTTTCGCCGCAGCCTTGTTCAGACCTTGGCAGGCGCCATCGCTCGCAAGATACTGGATGAACGAATGTGGCAATGCAAGACTGGGCCGGAAGCTGAACGATCTCAGGCCAGCCAAAGCAGGATCAGTGCGATTGCCGCGGGCGCTGCCTGGACCCACAATATCCTGCGGCTGACGGTCACGGCGCCGTAGACACCGGCGACAATCACACAGAGCAAAAAGAACATCTTGATCTGGAACGCAAAGCCGGGGTTGCTGTGAACCAATCCCCAGACGAGGCCAGCGGCGAGAAAGCCGTTGTAGAGCCCCTGATTGGCGGCGAGCACCGCGGAATCCGTTGCCTTCTCGAGCGAGTTGCGAAAGGTCTTCAAGCCCAGCGGCTTGGTCCACAGAAACATCTCCAGAATCAGAAAATAGACATGCAGTGCCGCGACCAGCGCCACGACGATATTGGCAATCCAGATCATGTTGCGTTCCCCCCAAAACCGACCAAGCCGATGATGTCGTCAAGCTAGCACGCTCCAGCTGCGCCGCGCGATGGTCTGCTCGGCCTTCCCCGCAAAATGATGATGTCCGAAAACCGCGAGACAAGCTCACCGCGATCGACAATGATTGCGGGATGACACGCAGCAAGACCTACGGGACCGTCGGTGCCGACACGCAAAAGCAGATGAGCGGCCTGGAATTTGTCCAGGGGCTTGTCGACGGGACGTTGCCCCTCAATACGATGGCCCGGACCTTGGCCTATGACGTGACCGAGGTGGTGAGCGGGCGCGTCGTCGTCACCGCGGAACCGAGTGGCATCCATCTCAACCCAGCGGGCACCGTGCATGGTGGTCTTGCGGCCACGTTGCTCGACAGCTGCATGGGACTGGCGATCCAGTCGACCCTGGAGAAGGGCGTCGGCCAGACGACGCTCGAGTTCAAGATTTCACTGCTGCGGCCGATCACGCCTGAGACAGGCGTGATCAAGGCGGAGGGAACCGTGTTGAGCCGCGGCCGGCGAGTTGGCACCGCCGAAGGACGGATCACGGATGATCAGGGGCGTTTGCTGGCGCATGGCACGACCACCTGCCTGGTTTTTCAGGGCTGATGGTGCCGTGGCCTGACTTCCCGCTAAGATAATGATGTCCGAAAACCGCGAGACAAGCCCGCCGTAATGGATGATGCTTCCATGATGGATATGGACCGCACCGCCTGCTACCGCGCGATTTCGACCCGCGATGCCCGCTTCGACGGTCGGCTGTTCGTGGGCGTCAAAACCACCGGCATCTACTGCCGGCCGATCTGCCCGGCGCGCACCCCGAAGTTCGAGAATGTATCGTTCTATCCCTCCGCCGCGGCAGCCCAGGAGGCCGGTTTTCGCCCCTGTCTGCGGTGCCGGCCGGAAACCTCGCCGGATCTCGCGTTCTGGCGCGGCACCACCAACACGGTGTCCCGCGCGCTCGCCTTGATCGAAGCCGGCGGTCTCGATGAGGCCGATGTCGAAGGCCTCGCAAACCGGCTGGGCGTCGGCGCGCGCCAATTGCGACGGCTGTTTCGCCAGCATGTCGGTGCGTCTCCGATCGCGGTGGCGCAGACGCGGCGGGTCTTGCTCGCCAAGCAATTGATCCACGAGACATCATTGCCGATGGCCGAGGTCGCGCTGGCGTCGGGTTTCAACAGTGTTCGGCGGTTCAACGAAACTTTTTTGCATCTGTTCGGACGTTCGCCGGCGTCGCTGCGGCGTATCCGCGACAAGACCAAGCGCGAAGCCGGCGCGCTGTCGGTTCGTCTCGCCTACCGGCCGCCCTATGATTGGGATGCGATGCTGTCGTTTCTTGGCGCGCGCGCCATTCCCGGTGTCGAAGCCGTCTCGGGGGACGTCTACCGGCGGACCATTGCGATCGGCGACGCCAGCGGCGTGATCAGCGTCGCGCCGGCCGACAAGCACCGCGTCAATGTTTCGGTGCGCTTTCCAAACATGGCCGCGCTGCCGGCGATCATCGCGCGGGTGCGGCGGGTGTTCGACCTGGCCGCTGATCCCGACATGATCGGCGCGCACCTTTCGCTCGACCCGATGCTGGCGCGGCTGGTCTCGGCCCGGCCGGGCTTGCGCGTTCCCGGAGCGTGGGATGGCTTCGAACTCGCGGTGCGCGCGATCTTCGGTCAGCAGATCACGGTTCCGGCGGCGACCAGATTGCTTGGCAGGCTGGTAGCGGCCCATGGTGCGCTGCTTCCCGCGACGACGAAAGACCTCGAGGGTCTCGGCCATCTGTTTCCATCGCCGTCGCGTCTCGCCCAGGCCGATCTTGCTGTTCTCGGCATGCCGAATGCGCGCGCGATGGCGGTGAACTCACTGGCCCAGGCGATTTCCGCCGATCCGACGATCTTCAGCCGGGGCGCCAGCCTCGAAGAGACGGTTGCGAAGCTGCGGTCGCTGCCGGGGATCGGCGAATGGACCGCGCAATACATCGCGATGCGCGAGCTGCGCGAACCCGACGCTTTCCCTGCCGCCGACATCGGATTATTGCGGGCGATGACGGCGGCTGACGGCCGGCGTCCCTCGCCCGCGCAACTGTTGTCGCGCGCCGAACGATGGCGGCCGTGGCGTGCCTATGCGGCCTTGCATCTGTGGGCCGCAGGAGTCGAGCCTCCAGTCTCATCCGGGAAAACACATGAACGCGAAGCTGCCTGAAACATTCGGTCTCGACCGGCTGCAAACGCCGATCGGCCCCGCCTTGCTGGTCACCGATGCAGCGGGTGCGCTCCTCGCGCTGGAATGGGAGGATTATGAGCCGCGCCTGAGACAGCTGTTGCGGCTGCAGTATGGCGCCGCGGTTCTGAAGGAGGCGCGGGCTCCGGATGATACCAGGGCGGCGCTGACCGGGTATTTCGATGGCGACCTCGATCGCCTGGGCATGATCAAATGGCGCGTCGCCGGCACGCCGTTCCAGCGCAAGGTCTGGTCCGCGCTACGGACAATCCCCGCAGGCACGACGACAAATTATGGCGCGCTGGCAGCGCGCCTCGATATGCCCAAAGCGGTGCGGGCGGTCGGCCACGCCAACGGCTCCAATCCGATCAGTATCGTGGTGCCCTGTCATCGCGTGATCGGAGCCAACGGGTCGCTGACCGGATATGGCGGTGGGCTCGAGCGCAAGCGATGGCTGCTGCAGCACGAAGGCGTGGCGCTGAAGCCTGCATCAAGACGCCGCCTGATAGCGGCGTGATATTCCTGAGTTGGGAAATGTCAGGTCCGTAAATCGCCAGACGGACGCTCGCGATGCCGTTAGCGTTTCCATCACACACAGCATGGAGACGATCGATGACGGACGCAGAAATTCAGGATTTTGTAACGCG
>DATHHQ010000460.1:0-9137 GCA_035490095.1 Bradyrhizobium sp. | reverse complement strand
ACGTCGAGGAATACGCGTCTTTCCTTCCCAAGCCCTACGCGGAGAAGGATGTTGAGCGTCTCTTGCGAAGCGTTCTTTCTTCATCCTAGGGAGAGTTAAGAGACAGCGGGGAATCTAATGTCGGAGCATCTGCCGTACTATCCACCACCGGTCGTCCTAATCGTAGAAAATGACATCTTAGAACGAGTCTCCAAAGCGGGAACTCTTCGGCGCCAGGGGCTAGAGGTATTTGAAGCGGCGGATGTAGCTGAGGCGGTCGCAGTGCTGAAAAAAATCGCGGTGGACCTTCTAATTTCTGACATCAGCCTGGTCGACGGGGCAGTGCTGGCGCAATTGGTTAAAGAGCACCAGCCCACCACGCAGATAACTTGGACTTTAGACAGCCGACAAGAATCCGTCGAGACTACCGTAGTACACTGATCTGGCGTCCCAAGTCGCCGGCCGGCCGCTTCCACGGGCCGTCGTTGGCGATTGCCAGGTCTGGCCAGCGGCCGATCGCATCGCGGCGTGGATGCACAGACCAGCGTTGCGCCTTTTCCCTGATAGCCCCTATGCCAAAGCGCACGGCGGTTGATCGTCGAGCCCGCGTATTGCGGCCCAAGTCCACGGCGTCAGGTCCCGAGGCGGTTCATCCGCCAAAATGGATCGAGCCGCAGCTCACGCGGCTCGCCGATGAAGCGCCGGCTGGTTCAGACTGGCTGCACGAGATCAAGTACGACGGCTACCGCATGCACGCGCGGATCGATGGTGACAAGATCTAACTGCTCACCAGAACCGGCCTGGATTGGTCGCTTCGATACAAGCGCACGATCGAAGCCCTCCGCTCGCTAAAGGCAAAGTCTGCCTACCTCGACGGTGAGCTTTGCGCGCTGACAACACTAGCTACCACGGTGTCTTTCGCGCTTGTGGTGTTCACCCTAAATCAGCTGAACACTCGGAAACACGACCTGTACTTTCGTTTCAAGACGTGCCTCTTCGAGTTCGACAAGTTTCTGAAGGATTACTCGGCGAAGGACGCCATCATTCACGAGGCGTTGGCTCTCTCTTGGGATCTGAAGTTCCTCAAGATTGACGACTTTCCCCTGATGAACTGGAAAGATCGTCTCACGCCCTGGGTTGGCGTGATGAATGATTGGAACTACCCAGAGGAGCAAGCCCGAGGCAGCGAGTCGAACCCGCCCGAAAACGACGACCCGAATCTTGTAAATCGTATCCTCGGTTTCCTCGGCTATCTTGAAATCATCGTCAACGAAATCGGAGTCATGTGCGTAGGCCAAATCAGGGCTGGCCGACTGACCGCGCTTGTGATGAAGGCCCTCGTGGTCCTTGCGCTGTTACTCGTAGTGTTAGTGGTCTGCTACGAAACCGGGCTACCGTGGTTGTGGCCCGCACTGGTGGCGACCCCAGTGTTCTTCATTTCCTTCGCGGTATTTATGCTGTTCGAGATCGCATACTTCCTCCACCGTGAAGATAGGGAGAACCTATCCTTCGTTGCATGGGACGACGACCGAGCGGATGCTGACGAGGAGGAGGAGTCGGTGGAGCCGCTCGAATGGCGGCGATCATAACTGGTCTTACAAAACTCGACGTTGCCGAGCGCGAGATCGTGGCGGCGGTCCGTCTGCTCTTCGACGGTGGTGACTGTGTGCCGGTCTATGTACTTGCCGCCGCTGCTCGTGAGATAACGACCACTCTCTGCGAGAAGCGCGGCATTCGGTCGATGTTTGACGGCCTCGACGACGCCTTCCCTGAGAAAACGAGAAACGAAATGTACAAGTGGGTTCACATCCACGCCGCCTTTTTCAAGCATGCCAGGACTGACCCGAACGGCGTGCTGGAGGGCTTCGAGGAGGACGAAGCCCAAGCCGTCCTATACATTGCCTGCGAGGACTTTTGTCGGTTGTGCAGTGGCGGGCCGTTTGAGATACAAGCATTCAGCCTTTGGTATGCGGCGATGCGCGGTCTGATCGAGCCAATGCCGGGCCCCTTTGTCGACCAATTGAGGAGCATCGCAACGAAGCCGCGCGCCGTGCAACTAGACATGGCCAAGCAGCTTCTCGCGTGGATACGCGCGGAGCCCACCTTGCGGAGAACCTACTCGACGAAATAGCTGATCAGCCGGCGCGCGGGTCTCGCCGCGATTGAGCTGCGTCGCCGCCTGCAGCCACCAATAGTGCCGCGCGAGCCACGCCTCGTCGCCGCCGCTGCGCTCAGCCGTCGAGTGGCTTGCCCGGTTCCTCTTCCAGCAGCCCGATCACCAGATCGGTGAACTAGCCGTAGTGCTGCAACCATGTGTGGCGGCGCTCGGCCATCGCCCTTCCCAGCGCGCTCAACATGAGCGCGGTGATATCGTCGACGTTGTCGAGGATGTCTTGGTCGGTGGCGTCGGGCGCGCCGATGTCGCCTTGTGGTCGAGATAGGCGCGTGCGAGCCGGCTCTTGATCGGCGCGAACGGCGGGCTGTTCAGATCTGGCAGCTCAGGCATGACGGCCTCGATGATCTTCGATGGGACGATCTTGCCGGCATTGTCGGCCGGGGCTGGTCACTCGCAGCAGCCTGCGCGCTCATATTGGGCGGCGCAATGCTGTCGGCGGTCGGGTCGTTCGACGCCGGTGCCCTCCGGCGCACAACGTTTGAGCTTAGCGCGCCCGCCTGCCGCGTCCGCTGCCAACTCGCCTGGCACGTCGAGATCGGGCACGCAGAAGGTCGCTGGCTCGATCGCGACCAACCGCCGGAAACGGGTCAATGCCGTCTGCTTGATCGTGATGGCCTTGATGAATTTGAGTGTAATCGGAATTGCTTCCGCCCCGCACCCCGCTGCTCCCTCCCTCCCTCATCGCTTCGGGGGCCAGCGGCTGCTGTCGTGCGCGGCGCCCGCCCAGGCTCTCGCGCGCAGGTCCACTCATGACCGGATGTGGCCGCACTGGCGGTTTGTTATCGCAGTGCCCTCGGCTGCGCTCCGCCGTTAGAAATTCGTATCACCGAAATCAAAAGCTGTAGGCGATATAAAAATTTTTGGCGTCGAGAAGGGCAGGCTTCCGCAGGACCGGTTTTCCTGGGGTGCGCGCGCTAGGCCCTACCCCGCCGGCCTCGGCCCGTCATCGGTGGTTTGACTACCCCGACCAATCAGGAGAGCGCCGCTCCTGGCGGTCATCGCCGTTGTGCTCGCCGCGCCGCCGGCCCGCGCGATCAACGAGATCTAGGTCCACAGCCCAGATCGCCGTCAAGGAGGTTGTGGCGATCCGAGGTGCCGCCCACCGCAGCAGCGAGCGGTGACGCCAGTATCCGCAATACCTGATTGGTCCTGGCGCAAGGTCCGGTGACCGTCCTGCAGCGGCATCAGTGTCTGATCGGCGACCAGATGAACGGCCACAAGGTCGAGACCATGTTCAGCCGCCACCGCATGGGCAACGCAGGGCAATGGCTGGTCGACGAGGCGGCGCGGCTCTATCCGAACGCGTTTCAGTAGCTTCAGGAAAGGTTCAGCTGGCCTCTTGGAAACGCTCCGTTCCCGGCGTGCCGGGTCCATGGCTAACGTGCATGTCGAGCGGCTGGCCGCAGCCTGGGCAAATGAACCGGCCCCATGGCTTGTCGAGGAAGCGATCCCACGGCGGCTCGTCGAATTCGATCATGGCGACTGTGTAGGACGGCACGCAACCCCGATCGTAGAGGAACGCGACCTCGCAGCGCTTCACGATTGAGGCGAAGGTCCCCAGCTTGGCATCGATCGGAGCCACCGCCTGCCGGGCCCGGATGGCGTGCGAGTGATCGGCCATGGTCCAGCGGCCACGGCCGCGCTTGCGGATGTAGATCGACGGCGAGCCGCCGCACGCCACGCCATGGGGCAGGATCGTGGTGCAGCGGAACCGCGTGCCCATGATGCGCCGGTCGCGGAAGGCGCGCGCCATGCCGTCAATCACAACGCGGCGGCCGCACTGACAGGAGACCTCAACCTCAAGGTCGAAGGTCGCGGCCTCGCCGAATGTTTCGAACGGCAACAGCCGGTGCGCACTGCTCGCCTTCATGGGCCGTGCTCCATATCGAAGCACGGCTAGAATCCCCTGTCCCCGTCGCGAGTCCTAACGGCTTCAATGCGGCGTGACGAATCAACTTTATGCCTGCAGTGCTGGCGCGTGACGGTCGCGTGACCAAACCGCGCGCCCCAAAAGCGACACGCTCCCGCTCATTTGCGGACAGCCTTTTAGCCGTAGCTAAAAAACATGAGAAAAGCCCAACGGAGGGAGTTCAAGTTATGCTTTACACGAGAGCCGAGACGATCGGTAAGACGGCACCCCGCCCACCTAGGCTCGACCCGGCGTCAGTAGGCCAAGTCCCTCGCGGAGAGCCCGCGAACACATATCACGTTGAGGCGTTCTGGCAGGGAATTTCGCATCAGGCCGCGGCCAGGACGGCCAGATACGCGGAAGCCTCACCAGCGTTCAGCGAAGCAGCGGCGGCCGCATTTCATACCATCGCCATGCAACAGGAAAAACGAGAGCGCATTCCTCTCACTCCCTCGTTCAATCTGGTAATGACGTCGGCTATCGGTGTCGGCGTCTTTGCTTGCATCACTTATTTCATAGCAGGTGGGAGTCTGCTGCCGTGGCACTGACGCCTTCGCTAACAAGTCTCCACGTTGACCGACGGGCTATCGCTCAGCCCGCTTTAGCGCCCGCCACTCCCACGGTGGCTGGCAATGATGCGCGTGAACGCCGACGCCGCGCGCTGCCGCCCGTCTCTGCGTCAACATACTGGTCACTAAAGGCGGTATAGGCCCACGCCCAGCCGGCACCTACCATCATTGCCTGAAGGTCGTCTTTGCCGGCGAAGCAGGTCGCGACTGGACGGTTATTCTTCTGGTCGTAGTCCACCTGGTGACACGACACTGGACGGCCGGCAATGAAGGCGATGAGAGCCTTGGTCGCCAGCGGACCGGGATACCAGTGGCCGCCGTCGCAAGGTTGCCCTTTCTCGGGAGCGTCGATGCCGAACAAGCGGACGCGCTGACGACCAAACTTCACGGTATCGCCATCCGAGACCGCGAAGCCGTGCGAGGTTCCCGTGCCGTTGGTGTCTGAGTCTGACTGGGCGAATGCGGGCACGGCCGCAGCCCACAATACGATCAGTGCCAAACAGACCTTCACTTGCCGGCTCCGCTGATAACATCTTCGCATGCTTCGACCGAATCGAGGGTGACGGAGGTGGGTATGGCGAAACAAATTACTATGACGGCCTTATGCAGCTTGCTCTCTCTCTTCATCGCGGGCCTCTGTGCGGCACAAACGAACAACGCAACTCAGAACGGTGGCCCCTGGATATTGACCCCGGCAGATGCCGATGGCGGCTCGGCGCGTGCCTACCTGGCGAACACTGCCTACCGCCGATACCTATAATTGCCTCGCCAACAATGTTTGGTTGGACACGACGATTTCAGAGGTGGTCTGTCGCCCATTTGACATTACGCCAAGGAGCACTAGCCACACCAGCCGAAGCCACCTCTTGGCCTGGGCTGCGCATCAGGCTTATGGTGCATCAGACCGAAAGGGCTAAAGATGGCACGCATTCCTAGGCCACCGAACGAAGCGCCGCGCGAACCGCCTCCAGAGTCCAAGCCGACGCCATTTCCGCCCATGCCTCCCCCACGCAAGCCGCCGCCGGGACCGCCGCCTCCAGGGTGACGCAGGCCGGACCGTCCAAGCGGTCCCCCGTTGGCGCTAATAGCCATCGGCGGACTGACAAGCGGCCCGAAGCCTCCTCTCTTCTAGTTGCGCTCCACGGTAAATTTCGGCGGCGGTGCTTGGATTGTGGGAGCGGCTGCGGCGAGGATTTCCGCGCGGTTGCGTGAGCGCGGCGGATAAAGCCGTTCGCGGTTGATCAACATCTTCGTCTGCTTGGCCTTCTCCGCAGTTGCCACTACCTGGCGGCCCCAACCCTCGGTGTAGACGGCACCCCAGGCGCCGAGGTCGAGGATGGTGGTGTACCATCCGATCTGGAGCGGCAGCATGGGTTCGCCAATCAGGTCGGCAACCACGTTATGGCCGGTCAGCCGGCCCATCGGCCGGGCGTGCTGGCAGGACATAACGGAGCGATGCGAATCGTCCACGGCCGCGTCCGCGCAGTCGCCAGCGGCGAAGATGTCGGCGTGACCTTCAACCTTGAGGAATTTATCCACTGTGATCCTGCCCAACCGGTCGCGCTTGAACGGTAATATCTCGGTCAGCGCATTGGCGCGCATGCCGGCGCACCACACCACGGTCGCAGCCGGAATGGTTTCGCCCATGGCAAGGACCAGGCCCTGCGGCGTGACTGCGGCCACCGACACGCCACCGCGCGCCTCGATGCCGAGGGCACCCAAGGCGGTTTCGACGACGGTGCAGGCGCCGTCGCCCATACTGGCGCCGACGCGCGCAGAATGGTCTGCCAGGATAACCCGGGCGGCCTCGCCTCCAGCCTTGGCCGAGGCACCGCGTAGCATGGCGATCATTTCAGTGGCGCACTCGATGCCGGTAAGACCGCCGCCGACGACAATCGCGGTGTAGCGGCCTGGTGCAGGCGGGCATGTTGCCAGGGCGGCGATATGCGCCTGCAGTCTTTCGGCAGCGCCATATGTGTCGATATCAAATCCGTGTTTAACCAGGCCTGGGATTGGGGGACGCAGCAGCGTGCTGCCGATTGCGAGCACCAGGCGGTCATAGGTCAGCGTCTTACGTTCGCGTCCCATGTCGCAGGCGACCTGTCGGGCAGCGAGATCGATTTCGGTGATGTCGCCGATGATGCGGTCGACGCCGATTGGCTCCAGTACATCAGCCAAGGGTACCCTGACATTGTGGAGACCCGGCTCGTAGTTTCGAACGCGGATGCAATGCCAGTCGTCGCGATTGACGAGCGTGACGCGGATTTTATCCGGCGCAATTCCGCGTTGGTCGAGGAGCCGGGCGGCGCCGGCGGCGCTCCACAGACCGGCGAATCCGCCGCCGAGAATCAGGATCTGCTGCATGTACCCGTTTTCCTCTTCAGCCAGTACTACCCCGCGATGAACCGCGCGCAAGCAAGATCAGCTCACCCGCCAGAGTCAAAATCTGACTCCCTGGAGCGTTTTCCGGGGTCCGGAGTCACCCACCTATCAGCCGAGGGCCACATCTTATTGGGACCTTTGCCATAGGGCTTCTCCCGCTATCCTCACCCTCGGTTGATGCGCCAGGCATCCGGGTTGATCGTGATTTCGCACCAGCAACCGGTGGTCCAGATGGCAATCCTCGTGCTGTTCGGGCGCGCTCACCCGCTGCGTCGAGAGCGCCAGTATCTATTTCTCACTCGTTTGAGTCAGCTGGTGTGTTCTGCCTCACCCGAATTTCTATCCGACGCCGCTCCTTAACATCGCCAGCGCTAGAGCCATCAGAGAGCTTACCGTCTGTACCGACCAGTTGCGCGGCTGACAGCGGCAATATCGTTAGGCCGTCAAGTCGTCGATCGCCTTTCAAGATCTGTACGATTGCAACGGCTCGCGCGAAACCGAGACCTGCGTTATCAGCCATTCGGAGGCGTCCGGCAGATTCCCCCCGCGTGATTACGTCAAAAACAGTTGTATCTAGATTGGTAGTAAGGCTCAACATCGGTTGACCACTGCGGGTGATGCCACTTTTCAAGTACCAGATCGTCACTGACGAACTTACGCTTGAGGTAAGTCGGGCCTCCTAGTCCTCCGGGTAGCCGACCGCCGCGTTGCGTTCGTCTGAATTTAGACAGTTCACTTTGTTGGTTCACCGTTTCGTGCAGTAGACGTTCCGTTAACGTCATCGCGCTACCACTGGAGCACTGCTCTGCCCCGACTTGCTCCAGTTGGCCCGCTCGGATGTTGGATATAGGGAACGGATCTGATTCCGAGCGGGCCTCTTCTTTCCGGGGAACTACCATAGCCTGACGCCGCTCCAGCCGAGCAAGCCCGCACGCGTGGGAGGAAACGCGCCGAGCCTCAATGAGCTTCTCAATCGGCTAGCTTCGTAGGTCGGCCGAACCGGTCACACACCCTGCATCTTGCCGCCGTCACCGCGATGCGATCTGCATGCCCGACGCGCCGCCGCGCTGGCCTTTGGTGTCCGTTGCGGAGCGATGACGCGCCAATTTCGGCCAGCTTCCGACATGCGCAAATGCGGTCAGCCAAAAGGCCATTCGGCGGACCCCACGCTAAAAAGCGGCCGACTTAAAATTGGGGTAGCCGCTTGATAGGTTCTGCTGCATTTTTAAGTTTTCCTGCAGACGCGAATCATGGAACGCCCTCTTTTATCTCGGAGCGAGCCTATGACGTTGGGCCTTTTCGCTTTCGCCGTTGTGGTCATCGTCGGTCTATTTATAGCGGGCGTCCAGTACTGCGTCAGACAAATCGCAAAGTGGTAACTCGTCTCCCTTCGGCCGGTCAGGGGCATTTACACCCCATCCCCGTCGCCGCCTCTCACGCCGTCCACCCGTCCTGAAAGGCCTCCACGAATCCGAAATCCGTTACGGCATCCGGAACGACCCGCTGGCGGGCGGCATTACTGCATGGATGGGAACTGACGGCACCCGGCCCTGCGGACAACGCCGCAGGCCCTTCAATCAAACCTCAAAGGTGACAGGATGAAAGCAACCAAGAAGCTTCAGGATCTCGGCCAGAGCCTGTGGCTCGACAATACCACCCGCAACCTGCTGAACAGCGGCACGCTCAAGCGCTATATCGACGAGCTCTCGGTGACGGGGCTTACCTCGAATCCGATGATATTCGATCAGGCGATCAAGAACAGCGCGATCTATGACGGCGACATCGCCAGCACGGCGTCCGCCGCCAAATCGGGAGAGGACCTGTTCTTCGGCTTGGCCTTGGCCGACCTGACCCGCGCCGCCGACCTGTTCCACTCCGTCTTCGCCCGTACTGATGGCGTGGACGGCTGGGTGTCGCTTGAGGTCTCGCCCGTTCTTGCCCACGACACCAAGAGCACCCTGGCGGCGGCGCTCGATCTTCACAAACGTGCCGGCAAGCCCAACCTCTTCATCAAGATTCCCGGCACGCCGGAAGGCCTGCCTGCCATCGAGGAGGCGATCTTCGCGGGCGTTCCGGTGAACGTCACGCTGCTGTTCTCGCGCGAGCAATATGTCGCCGCGGC
>DATHHQ010000459.1:0-3621 GCA_035490095.1 Bradyrhizobium sp. | reverse complement strand
CCGCCCAGCATCGCGCCGGGCAGCGAGCCGATGCCGCCGAGCACCGCCGCGGTGAAGGCCTTGATCCCGGCGACGAAGCCCATGAAAAAATCCACCAGGCCGTAATACAGCAGGTACATCATGCCCGCGACCGCGGCGAGTGCGGCGCCAATGACGAACGTCATGGAGATGGTGCGGTCGACATCGACCCCGAGCAGCGCCGCCATGGTCTGATCCTGCTCGCAGGCGCGCATGTCGCGGCCGAGCCTGGTCCGGGCCACCAGCCAGGTGAAGATCGCCAGCAACACGATGGTGGTGACGACGACGATGATTTGAACGTTGGAGAGCTGCACGACGAAGCCGCCGCTGCCCTCATGCAGCATGTAACCACCGGTAATGATCGGCGGCACCGGTTTCACCCGCGCGCCCTGCGCAATCTGCGAGTAATTCGTCAGCACGAATGACATGCCGATCGCCGACAGCATCGGAGCGAGCCGGAACGAATGCCGCAGCGGCCGATAGGCGATGCGCTCCACGGTCCAGCCATAGAGTGCCGTGATCGCCATCGACACCAAAAGCACGATCAGCAGGATCACCGGAACCACGGTGAGGCCGATCGAGACCAGGATCAGGAAGGTGATCAGCGCGATAAAGCCGCCGATCATGAAGATATCGCCATGGGCGAAATTGATCATGCCGACGATGCCGTAGACCATGGTGTAGCCGATGGCGATCAGGCCATAGATCGAACCGAGCACAATGCCGTTGATGAGTTGCTGAGCGAAATAGTCCATGCGCTGCCGCTGTTGGGATGGACGCGGCGGATGGCCCCCGGCAGCCGGAACGCCGCGTCGTGTCATTTTCTAACAGCGGGAACCCGGTGCGGCAATGCGGCTTAAGGGCTTGTACATCGCTAGTTTGAGGGTTGGGTTCCGGCTGCCACAGTCGCAACAAGCCGCCGCCACGCAATGATCCCGGCGGAACCTGAGTTCCGTCGAAACCAACGTTTCGTCAGCCCGTTGTCTCGCCGTTACCTTCAACAACGGAGACCCCGATGTCTAACCAGAACCAGAACCCGGGCCAGCAGAATCAGAACCCGGGCCAGAAGCCCGGCCAGCAGCAGGGCGGCGGACAGAAGCCCGGTCAGCAGCAGCAGGATCCCAACCGTCAGGGCCAGAAGCCCAACCCGGGTCAGCAGACCGAGCGCTAGTCCGGAACTGACATCAGCGAGAGCAGGAAGGTCCCGCCGGAAGGCGGGACTTTTCTTTTTGGAGTGCGGATCTCTTGGGGATAGTACGGAGCCAACGACACGTCGTCCCGGCGGAACGCCGGGACCCATAACCCCTGGCGTTTGTTTGTCACAGAAGGCCTCGACACCAAGCCCGAACGCGAATCCGCGCCGCCGCGATGAGCGCAATATGCGCTCACGCTGGGGTCCCGGCGTTCGCCGGGACGACTCGTGCAGGTGTACCCGCGCCCACAGCCGCCGGTACGCAGGTCCGGCTCCTCCGCCGTTAAGGTAAATAAAGGGTTTAAATTGCCGGTCGCAGTTTAACCGAGTTAGCTCGCCGTCAAGCCGCCGCCGCCCATTCGGGGCGCTGCGGAAAGCGGGACGCGACATGTCGACAAATTGGCGGATCAGCTCATTCAACGGCGCGCTGCTAGCGGCCTATTTTATTCCGACCTGGACCATTGTCGCGTTCCGAATCATCATATCGCCGATCCACGGCCTCTATGAGCGGCCCAATATTTCGGTGGCCTTGTTCATCAGCGACCACCTGCAACTGTCGGCGATCAACACGGTGCGGTTCGCGTGGCTGCTGGCATTTGGCAAGCTCACTGTCGTCGCCTTCTTCGCGATCTTCGTGGTGTTCATCATCCGCGCCTCGATCCGCAAGGCCGGGGGCTGCGACGAGGCGCTGGCGATGGCGCTCGGCATCGGCAGCGTGATCAGCTTCGCCAGCATGGTGCTGGCATCGCAAGTCGGCGAGACCATGGCCCTGCGGCTGCATGCGACAGAGCTGCTGATGCTGCTGGGCACTGCGATCGTGCTGGTGGTCGAGCGTCCCGCTCAACCGGAAATCGAGCGCGACACGGCGTCGGACGACCTATCCCTTCAGCAATCCCAGTTCTTGAATAATCGCTGACGCCTCTTTGACGGCATGGTTGGCCGCGGGCACGCCGCAATAGATCGCCTGCTGCAGGATGATCTCCTTGATGTCGTCCGGCGTGAAACCGCCTTCGGTCAGCGCCGCGCGCACGTGCAGGCGAAATTCATCCCATTGGCAAAGCGAGAGCAGGGTTCCGATCACCAGGATGCGGCGGGTGCGCTCGTCGAAATGCGGCCGGGTCCAGATGTCCGCCCAGGCATGGCGTGTGATCAGGTCGATGAAGTCGGCGTTGAAGGAATTGGTGTTGGCGGCTGACTTGTCGACCCAGGCATTGCCGAGCACCTTGCGGCGCTTGGCCATGCCGTCGTCGCGGCGTTGTTGATCGTCCATTGATTTCTCCTCTTGGTCGGCGCGCTCCCTCTCCCTCCCAACTCGGGTTTACCCGAGTTGGGCATCCAAATCTGTCGAAGTCGGATATATCCGACTTCGATGGGAGAGCGTTGGGGTGAGGGGTTACGCTCTATCGTTGGATTGTAACCCCTCACCCGGATCGCTGACGCGATCCGACCTCTCCCGATGGGAGAGGTGAGTCTGAGCTCGCCTCTCTACCGTTGCATCAGGAAGCCGATCACGGCGTCGGTGAAGGCGTGGGGTTGTTCGACATTGGAAATATGCGCGGCGTCGAGAAGGGTCAGGCTGGCGCCGGGTATCTGGCTGCGGATAAACTCGCCGGCGGCGACCGGCGTCGACATGTCGTGGCGTCCTGCGATCACCAGCGTCGGGCTCTTGATTCTGGGCAACAGCTCGCGCTGGTCGAGCGTGCTCAGAGCCTCGCAGCAGGCGAGATAGCCCTGCACCGGGGATGCGACCAGCATCGCTTTCATGTTCGCCGCTATCTGCGGCTCGCGCTCGCGAAAATCCGCCGTTAGCCAGCCCGCGATGACGGCGTCGGCCACCGACGCGATGCCGCCTTCCTTCACCGCCTTGATGCGGTTGAGCCAGTTGGTCGGATCGGGATAATAGCAAGCGGTGTTGGAGAGAATAATCCGGTCGAAGCGATCGGGTGCGTTGGCGCCAAGCCACTGCCCGACCATGCCGCCCATCGACAGCCCGCACCAGTGCACCTTCCTGATGTTGAGGTCATCGAGGATGGCCAGCACATCGCGGCCGAAACGTTCCATCGAATAGGGGCCGGGCGGTACGCTGGATTTGCCGTGGCCGCGCCGGTCATAGCGGACCACGCGAAAGAGCTGCGTGAGGGCCTTCATCTGCGGCTCCCACATCTGCAAGCCGCAACCCAGCGAATTCGACAGCATCAGGGTCGGCCCGCCGTCGCGGCCTTCGACGGATACGTTGAGCAGGCAACCGTCGGCATCGATCATTGGCATCGGGACTTCTCCAAGTGTCTTATCAAGTGTCTTTATTCTTCCGCGTCTTATTTATCGTCCAGCGAAGCGAGCAGCCGGTCGATCAGGGCCTGCGAGACGCCCTGATAGGCCATCGGCTCGAACAGATTCGCAATCTTTTCGGC
>DATHHQ010000458.1:0-8141 GCA_035490095.1 Bradyrhizobium sp. | reverse complement strand
CCGGGAACTGCCCGAGAACCGTCTACTTTGACTTGCAAGGACACAGTGCTCCAGAGGAGGCATCGATGAATCTCGCAGATCTCAACAAGGTCGCTCTGGCCATGGTCGCGCCGGGCAAGGGCATACTCGCCGCCGACGAATCCTCAGGCACGATCAAAAAGCGCTTCGACGCCATCAATGTGGTATCGACCGAGGAATCTCGCCGCGACTATCGCGAAATGATGTTCCGCTCCAGCGAAGCGATGACCCGGTACATCTCCGGTGTCATTCTCTATGACGAGACCATCTGGCAAAATGCCGGGGATGGCACGCCGCTGGTGAAGATCATCCAACAATCCGGTGCGATCCCCGGCATCAAGGTCGATGAGGGAACGCAAGCCCTGCCGAACTGCCCGGGTGAATTGGTCACCGTCGGGTTGGACAAGCTCGCCGAGCGCCTGAAGAAATATTACGATCAGGGCGCGCGGTTCGCAAAATGGCGCGCGGTGATCGACATCGGCCCGGGCATTCCGACCATGACCGCGATCCACGTCAACGCCCATGCGCTGGCGCGTTACGCGGCATTATGCCAGGCCGCACAGATCGTTCCGATCGTCGAGCCGGAAGTCCTGATGGATGGCGATCATGACATCAACCGCTGTTATGAGGTGAGCATGCGCGTGCTCAACAAGACCTTTCAGGAATTGCGGGTTCAGCGCGTCGCGCTGGAAGGCATGATCCTGAAACCGAACATGGCCATCTCCGGCAAGAAATGTGCGAAGCAATCCTCGGTCGAAGAGGTCGCGGAGAAAACCATTCGACTGTTGAAATCTTGCGTCCCCGCGGCGGTGCCCGGCATTGCCTTCCTCTCCGGCGGGCAATCCGACACCGACGCCACCGCGCATCTCGACGCCATGAACCGGATCGGCGGCCTGCCGTGGCGCCTCACCTTCTCCTATGGTCGCGCGCTGCAGGCGGCGCCGCAGAAGGCGTGGTCGGGCAAGGCCGAGAACGCGGCCGCGGGCCAGCGGGCATTTACCCATCGCGCGCGGATGAATTCGCTCGCCACCGAGGGCGAATGGCAGGCCGATCTGGAAAAGCAGAAGGCGGCATAGAGTTGGCCAATAAACCTGTTCCGCCGCGCCCCGCGCCGCGGCTTTATCTGGCGACGCCGGTCGTGGACGATCCGTCGTCATTGCTGGCAAGCCTTCCAGGCTTGCTGGCAGAGGCCGATGTCGCGGCGGTGCTGCTGCGGCTCAAGACGACCGACCAGCGCACCATGATCTCACGCATCAAGACCCTGGCGCCCGTGATCCAGGACAGCGGCGCTGCACTCCTGCTCGACGGTCATGTCGAACTGGTCGCCCGTGCCGGTGCCGATGGCGCGCATCTGACCGGGATCGAAGCCATGGAGGATGCACTGCCGACGTTGAAGCCCGACCGTATCGCCGGCGTCGGCGGGCTGACGACGCGCCACGATTCGATGGCTGCCGGCGAGGCCGGGGCGGATTACGTGCTGTTCGGCGAACCCGATGCGAGCGGGCAGCGGCCTTCGGTCGAGGCGATCGCCGAACGGCTGCAATGGTGGGCTGAGCTGTTCGAGCCGCCGTGCGTCGGGTTTGCGGCGTCGCGCGAGGAGATCGGCGAATTTGCGGCAGCCGGCGCGGATTTCGTTCTGGTCGGCGATTTCATCTGGGCCGATCCGCGCGGCGCGGCGGCGGCGTTGCTGGATGCCGGGCAGACGATCAGGCAGGCGCAGACCGCGATGTCCGGAAAAGTCAAAGCCGAACAGGAATAACGCCGGAAATGAAGATCCTGCGTCCCATATCGATCCTGATGAGCTGTCTGATGTTGACGGCGAACGCGGCGGCGCAAATCTCGCTGACGCCGCCCGCCGCCGACACGCCGCCGGCGGCAGACAAACCAGCCGCCAAGCCGAAAGCCAAGCCGCCGACGGTCGCCAAGAAGCCGCCGGCTCCCGCCGCGACGGCAAAGCCCGCGCCACCTGTCGCAGCACCGGTCGCGACGGTAGCTCCCGCCCCCCCGCCAGACGATCCCAACGCCGATCTGGTGTATGGCGCCTATCAGCGCGGGCAGTACAAGACGGCGTTCGATCTTGCGAGCAAACGCGCGCAAGACTTCAGCGATCCAAAGGCGATGACCATGCTTGGCGAACTCTACGCCAACGCGATGGGCGTCAAGCGCGACTATGCCAAGGCCGCCGACTGGTACAAGCGCGCCGCCGACGGCGGCGACCGCGAGGGCATGTTCGCACTGGCGATGCTTCGGCTCGGCGGCCGCGGCGGCCCGGTCAATCGCGAGGAAGCGGTGAAATTGCTGGCGTCCTCGGCCAAGCTCGGCAATCCGAAGGCGGCGTATAATCTCGCGCTGCTCTATCTCGACGGCCAGACGCTGCCGCAGGACCTCAAACGCGCCGCGGAATTGCTTCGCGTCGCCGCCGACGCCGGCAATCCGGAAGCGCAATACGCGCTGGCGACCTTCTACAAGGAAGGCACCGGCGTTCCGAAAGACCTCGACAAGGCGGTGCGGCTGTTACAGGCGGCATCGCTGGCCGACAACGTCGACGCCGAGGTCGAATACGCCATCGCGCTCTATAACGGTACCGGCACGCCGAAGAACGAGGCCGCCGCGGTGGCGCTGTTGCGCAAGGCCGCCAAGCAAAACAGTCCGATCGCACAGAACCGCCTCGCGCGTGTATTGTTGAGCGGACAGGGCGCAACGATGGACAAGGTCGAGGCGCTGAAATGGCACATTATTGCGAAAACAGCCGGGAAGGGTGACCCCACGCTCGACGAGGCACTGGCGACCTTGAGCCCGGAGGATCGTGCCAAGGCCCAGGAGGGCGCGCGCATTTGGCTCGGCAACAAATGATCCGCCTTGACGCCACCGCCACCGCAGGGCACCCACAGGGAGCGCGGACAGCAAGAGTTGCGTCCGGTTTGCGTCCGACCGCGCTCATGATGAGAGCATCCCGCCAATCCCTGTCCTGACCTGACGCTCAGGTCGTCTTGAGCCGAGATCATGCTGCATTCAGCCCTTATCAACGTCATGGTCAAGGCCGCGCGCCGCGCCGGCCGCAGCCTCAAGCGCGACCTCGGCGAGGTCGAAAATCTTCAGGTATCGCTGAAGGGACCCGCCAATTTCGTCACCATGGCCGATCGCCGCGCCGAGGAGATGCTGCACTCCGACCTCACCAAGGCGCGGCCGGGTTACGGCTTCATCGGCGAGGAAGGCGGCACCCGCGAAGGCGACGACAAGAGCCACACCTGGATCGTCGATCCGCTCGACGGCACCACGAATTTCCTGCACGGCATCCCGCAATTCGCGATTTCGATCGGCCTGCAGCGCGAGGGCACCATGATTGCCGGCCTGATCTATAATCCGGCCAATGACGACCTCTACATCGCCGAGCGCGGCAAGGGCGCCTTCCTCAACGATCAGCGCCTACGCGTCGCCGGCCGGCGTAACCTCGGCGACTGCGTGATCGCCTGCGGACTGCCGCATATCGGGCGCGGCGACCACAACCTGTCGCGCAACGAGATGACCGAAATCCAGAACAAGGTGGCCGGCCTGCGCCGGTTCGGCGCCGCCTCGCTCGATATGGCTTTCGTCGCGTCGGGCCGCCTCGACGGCTATTGGGAGCGCAACCTGTCGCCGTGGGATATGGCGGCCGGACAGATCATCGTGCGCGAAGCCGGCGGCACCGTCAGCGGCATCGAGGGCGACGACGATCCGCTCAAGACCGGCAACCTGATCTGCGGCAATGAATTCGTTCACGCAGAGCTGGTGAAGATTCTGAAGCCGCTGGGGAAGTAGGTAGCGAGCCGCGATGTAGTTCGCCGTCATCATCCGCGAAAGCGGATGATCGAGTACGCCGGGCCCGCTGACGTTCAACTCCAGCTTCACGAAGTACTGGATGCCCGCTTTCGCGGGCATGACGACTGAGGCTTCAGCAACGGGAGCGTCCTATGAACTCCGCGGCGCCGGTGGCCATTTGCGTCGCCTTAACGGACGGGCGCCTGCGATGGCCATACCGGCAATCGCCGACACGAGCGGTTGATCCGCAGATTGTTCAACGCGAGTCCCGGCGTGGACATATGCCTTTAAAGCAGATGAAATAGAGTAGGCAAAGTTCGGACGGATCACAAGTTCCGATGGGTCACAAGTCATGCCATTGATGTTCCGGCTTGCCTCCCGAAACCTGTTTCATGACCGGCTTCGGTTCATCGCAACAATCGTCGGTATCGTCTTCTCCATCGTGCTTGTGACGGTGCAAATGGGCCTCTATGTCGGCTTCGGACGCATGGTTACCACGATGATCGATCATGCGCCCGCCGATCTGTGGGTCATGCCGCTCGGCACCAAATGTTTCGAAGATCCTTCATTGATGGATGATCGTCAGCGGTTTCGGGCCCTGGCGGTCAATGGGGTTGCCGAAGCCGCTCCTCTCGTTATTGGCTTCGCGCAATGGCGATTGCCGGGCGGCGGAACGACGCCGGTTTTCATCGTCGGTTCCGAACTGCGGGGATTGGGATTGCGTCCGTGGGATTTGGTCGCTGGCCGTGTCGATGATTTGTCGATTCCCGGTGCGGTGGCGATCGACCAGTCTTATTTCGATCGGCTTGGCACCAGCGGGCTGGGCGCCACCTCTGAAATTCGCGATCAAAAAATCCAGGTGACGGCGGTGACCAAAGGCATCCGTTCATTCACCACGACGCCCTTCGCATTCACGGGACTTGATCGCGCGCGGGCCTTTACCGGAATTTCACCCGACAAGGCTTCTTATTTCCTGGTGCGTGTCACTCCCGGTTCGGATGTCGAAGGCGTTCGTCGACGATTGCAAGCAAACCTCTCCGACGTCGAGGTCCTGACAACGACCGAGTTTCGCAACCGCAGCCGGAGCTTTTGGCTGTTCGGTACCGGCGCGGGCGCCGCCCTGTTCGCGGGGGCTCTGCTTGGCACCATCGTCGGCACCGTCATTGTCGCGCAAACGTTATATTCGAGCACCAAGGATCACCTGGACGAATTCGCAACATTGCGCGCCATCGGATCGTCCGGCGCATATATCTACATGGTGATCATCTGGCAGGCGCTGCTTAGCGCCATCATCGGATTTTGCGGCGCCGCTGCTATCGGCGCCATCGTCGTCAAGATGACTGCCGAGTCTGCATTGCCAATCGTCGTGACGCCCGCATTGACCATAGGGCTGCTTGTGTTGACCGTCGTCATGTGTGTCGCATCGGCCATTGCTGCCATCGTGCAGGTCGTGCGCATCGATCCCGCCCTGGTGTTCACGCGATGACGGAGACTTTGCTCGATGCTGTCGACGTCGTAAAACACCTCGGCCACGGCGCCGGCGAAGTACAGGCACTCAAAGGCGTCAGTCTGTCGCTCAGCGGCGGCGAATTGGTCCTGCTCATGGGACCATCGGGCAGCGGCAAGACCACGCTGCTCTCGGTGATGGGATGCCTGATGACGCCGACGCGCGGAATTGTTCGGGTTCGCGGCCGATCGACCGCCGGTGCGGGGCCTGAGGACCTCGCCAAACTCAGGCGAGATCACATCGGTTTCATCTTTCAATCCTACCATCTGTTTCCCACCCTGACGGCTGAGGACAATGTCCGGCTAGCGCTGGATGTGCGCGGCCAGCGATCCAGACGCGCCAAGATCGCGGCAAGGGAATCCCTGGCCATGGTCGGCCTTGCCCATAAGACCAAAGCGTTTCCCATCGAGCTCAGCGGCGGCGAGCAACAGCGCGTGGCGATCGCGCGGGCCATTGTGGGGAACGCATCGGCGATTCTTGCGGACGAGCCGACCGGCGCACTCGACACTCAAAACGGTCAGGCCATCATGACCCTGCTCGCCCAGATCGCCAAAGACCAGTCTCGCGGGGTGCTGGTGGTAACGCACGATCCGCGTATCCTGCCGTTCGCCGATCGCATCGTGCACATCGAAGACGGGCGGATCGCAAGCGAAGAGCCGGGCGAGCGCAGCAAGGAACAGAGGGTGCGGAGGTCATGATCACGCCGAAGGTCAAGACGGCTTTGCTTGCCGCTCTAAATTTGGCCGTTCTGGCCACCTCGCTTGCTGTGCCGGCGGCAAGGACACATGCGCAGGCACCCGCACGCGCCGTGACAACCGATGCGGCCGAGGAGAAGCGTTGGCTGGCGGTCGCACCGGGGCGGGTCGAGCCGTTGTCGGGGGTGATCAGGGTTGCCGTGCCCGTCATGGGCGTGATCGACGACGTGCTGGTGAGAGCCGGCGACGCCGTGTTTGCCGGCGAACCGCTGGTTAACCTTGTCGATCATGAAGCCAGGGCGCGACTTGCCACCGCAGAGGCGCAGGTCGCACTGCGACGGCGCGTACGCAACAAAGAGTCCGCCGCGTCCGGGGCTGCGGTACGGCGCAGGGCCGAGGATGCGGTGGCGGATGCTGAAAACGCAGTATCCGAGGCGCGGTCTTTCGTCGACAAGGCAGCCGTCGAAAGGCGGGCCGGCCGCGGTTCGGATGCCGATGTGGAGGCGGCCCGTTCGGGATTGACACGTGCGCAAGTTCGTCTGGTCCAGCAAAAGGCCGAGCTTCGCAGGATCGAGGCCAATGCGCCGCTGCCAACCCAGGCCGAAGGCCAACTCAACATTGCGCGCGGTGAACTGCTGGCGACCCAGGCCGCCATTGAAAAAATGACGATTCGTGCGCCGATGGACGCCACCATTTTGCAGATGAATGCCAGACAAGGGGAACTGGCCTCTCCATCGGCCGCGCAGCCGCTCGTTCTGCTCGGCAACGTTTCGGCCCTGCGCGTGCGCGCCGAGGTGGACGAACGTGACATTACAAAGATAAAGGTCGGGCAATCGGTGCTGGTGCGTCCCGCAGCGTTTCGCGACCGCGAAATCGCTGGAACAGTCTCCCTCGTTGCTCCCTTGGTGGAGGCCGGACGCCATAACGCGCTCGGACAACGCAATATGACCGACGTCGATGTGGTGGAGGTGCTGGTCGACCTGGGCGAGCCTGGTCCGCTCGCGGTTGGCATGAAGGTGGACGTGTATTTCCGCCAGGATAGCGCCTCGCGCAATTGAGCTCCGCGTGGGTTGCGGGCTCTATGGGTTTAGCGGCGCCGGTGGTCCATACCGCTCGCCTGCCGCCGCATTCTCCGTGGTCTCCCGGTCGCGCGCGAAAAAGCGCTGCACGGTGACAAAAAACACCGGCACCATCAGCAGAGCCAGAACCACCACCGCGATCATGCCGCCCATCACGCTGGTGCCGAGCGCCTGCTGGCTCGCGCCGCCGGCGCCGGTCGCCACCACCATCGGCAACACGCCGCAAACGAAGGCGAGGCCGGTCATCAGGATGGGGCGGAAACGAAGCGCGCAGGCTTCCACCGTCGCCTCGATCAGCGGCTTGCCTTGGGCACGCAAATCCTTGGCGAATTCGATGATGAGAATGGCGTCCTTGGCCGCGAGCCCAATGATCGTGATCAGGCCGACGGTGAAATAGACGTCGTTCGGCAATCCGCGCAGCGTCGCCGCCAGCACCGCGCCGCAAATCCCGAGCGGTACCGTCAGCAGCACCGCCAGCGGTATGGTCCAGCTTTCGTAGAGCGCGGCGAGACACAGGAACACCACCAGCGCCGACAGGCCGAGCAGGAACGGCGCCTGCGAGCCCGACAGTTTTTCCTGCAGCGACTGCCCGGTCCATTCGTAGCCGAAGCCGCGCGGCAGCAGGTTGGCGAGCCGCTCCATCTCGGCGATGGCGTCGCCGCTGGTGAAGCCCTGCCTCGCTTCGCCGCTGATGCGCACCGATGGATAAAAATTGAATCCGGCGATCTGCGTCGGTCCCTTCGACCACTCGATCGTGGTAAAGGCGGAAAACGGCACCAATTGACCGCGGCTGTTTTTCACATTGTAGTTCAGGATGTCGTCCGCGTTCATGCGGCTGCCGCTATCGGCTTGCACGATCACCCGCTGCATCCGGCCGCGGTTCGGAAAATCGTTGATGTAGTTCGACCCGAGATTGGTGGAGATGGTATTGTTGATGTCCTCGAAGGTGACGCCGAAGGCGCCCGCCTTCTCGCGGTCGATGGTGAGATTGACCTGCGGCGCCGGCGGCAGACCTTCGATATAGACCTTCTGCAGGACCGGGCT
>DATHHQ010000457.1:0-3704 GCA_035490095.1 Bradyrhizobium sp. | reverse complement strand
CGCGTCAGCGGCGCCATGAATTCGGGGCCGATTGGATTGGCGATCGTCTCGTCCAGGATGCGATCAATCTCGGCCTGGGCGGCGCCGTCGAGCCGCCAGCCCGTGATCTGATCGATGGGCTGCAGTTGTTGGGGACGGCGCGCGCCCCACAATGCCGTCGTGATGCCCTGATCGAGCATCCAGCGGATCGCCAGGTGAATGACGCGCTTGTCGAAGCGCCGAAGGGCAAGGCGATCGAGCTGCTGAACGGCGGCGAGATACTCACCGAATCGAGGCGCGAGAAATTTCGGGTCGCCGCGGCGCAGATCGTCGCCGTCGAATGTCGTATCCGGCCGCATCCGTCCGGACAGCAGGCCACGGCATAAAGCGCCATAGCCCAATGTCGCGATCTTGTTTTTGCGGCAGTAGGGTAGCAGGTCGGCTTCGATGCCGCGTTCGAACAAGTTGTAGGGCGACTGCAGCACGTGCAGCGGCGCGACACGACGGAACCGGTCCATCTGGCCGACCGAGAAATTGCTCACCCCGATGGCGCGGATCTTGCCCTGGATGAACAGCGTGTGCATCGCCTCAGCGGTTTCCTCGATCGTCACCAGCGGGTCGGGCCAGTGAACCTGGTAGATGTCGATGTGATCGGTTCGCAGCCGGCGCAGCGAATCCTCGATCTCGCGCAAGATGCGCGCGCGGCTGGCATTGCGGAACACGCGTCCATGCTGCCATTCAAGGCCGGCCTTGGTGGCAATGAGGACGCGGGAGCGCAGGCGCCCTTCCGCGATCGCCTTTCCGACAATTTCCTCGGAGCGGCCGAAGCCGTAGACCGGAGCCGTATCGATGACATTGACGCCGTGCTCCAGTGCCGTCCGGATGGTCGAAATGGACTCGGCTTCGTCGGTTCCACCCCACATCCATCCGCCAATGGCCCAGGTGCCGAGCGCGACGGGCGATACTTTGAGGGAGGTGCCGTGAATATCGGCCAGCTCCATCTTCATTTCGAGGCCATCAGCCTTCATTCCGATCATGTTGCGCGGCCTTTCATCCCTGAGAGAGCTGACTCGATGCCCGCTTCCTCGGCGGCGATCAGGCCGAGGGCCGTCCAGTCGAGATCGGCATGGCCGCGGGCAATTCCGGCGATCAGGCGATCCCGCACGACACTCACGGAGGGCATCGGGACCGCTGCGTCCTCTGCCTCGGCGAGCGCCAGGCGGACATCCTTCAGCGCCAGGGGCAGAGCGAGGCCCGGTGCGTATCTTTGGGCGACGATCTTGTCGCCATAGAGTCGGTGGGCGCGGCCGCCAAACATCGTATTGGTGAGGATATCGACGAAAAGCTGCGGGTCGAGCCCGCGCTTGCGGAACAGAGCCACGGTTTCGCCGAGCATTTCCAGCGTCGTCGCCATCATCATGTTCCCGAGCAGCTTGATGAGATTGGCATGCGCGGGATCGGCGCCGACAATGAAAGTCCGTTGTCCGAGATTGCCGATCAGCGGCCGGCAGCGCTCGACATCGGCCGTTGTCCCGGCCACGACGACGAAGAGTTGGCGTGCCTGGGCGGCGTCCGGATTTCCGAACACCGGCGCTGCCACGTAACCCTGGCTGTGACGGGCATGCTCCCGCGCGAGATAGCACGCAGTGCCCGTGCCGATCGTGCTCATCGAAAGATGAATGGCGCCGCGCCGCAATCTCGCGGCGAACCCTTCAGTGCCGACGTCTGCGCGCCCAAACGCGGCCTCGAGAACGGCGTCGTCATCCGGCAGCATGCTGATGACGACCTCGCAGTCGAACAGATCGGTGATCTCGGTCGTGGGCCTGAGACCGAGCGCCGCGAGCTTGTCCATCCGGTTCGGGCGACGGACATAGGCGATTACCCGACGCCCCGCGGCGGCAAGGTTTGCCGCCATCGCCGTGCCCATGTGACCGAGGCCGACAAAGCCGATTTTGCTCTGTTCGGGCTGCGTGGCCGCGGATGTGCCACTGTGAGCGACGGGAGAGTGGGACTTGGCCTCGAGCATCGGGCGCCTCCTGATCAAGCGTTGATGCACCGTTGGTGCATTCGGATCCTACGATCCGTGCGCGCCACGTAAGTTAGTGACGCGCGAAGGCTACGCTTGTCCAAGCTTGCTGGGCTTGGCGCGATCTTGCTCAGAACCTCTCAGGCGGTACCGGGGAAAACGTGCGCCACGGAAGCGGGTCTTGCGTCTGTCTCGGAACGAGTCGATCGGTGCGAAACCGTGTGGCGCGAAAGTCCGACAACAACAACCCAAATGCAGCAATCCGGGACAAGCATCGGCTCGGCTCGATCCATAGCTTCCTCGGCATGCGCGGGGACGATGCGTTCCCGGCAAACCACGGAAGGTCTCTTCAGATGAACAAGTCCACCTCACTGTTTGCTGCCGCGATCGCCTCTTTGGTTGTCGGCCTCGGCTTCGCCGCGGGCAGCAACGCCCAGTCGCCCATGAACGATCAGGCCTATTGCCGCCTGCTCGTCGACAAGTACACGATCGGTCTCAAATTTGGCCGCTCGGAGGTCGGCAACGCGACCGCTGTCGCCATCGCCCAGTGCCTGGAGGGCAATCCAGGGCCGGCGATCCCGGTGCTCGAGGAGAGGCTGCGCGACGCTGACATCCCCGTGCCGGCGCGGAGCTGACGCCCTCCGCGCATCCTCCGCTCTTGCGGCAAAAGGCTTCGCCGCCGCGGCCGACATGCGGCCCGGCGGCGAAGCGCTGCTCGACCCACATGCCAATCACCCAACGGGCCATCACGGCCATGAGGCGCATCATGACAACGCTGAAACGCACTGTCCTCGCTCTTACCCTGATCGCTATCGCCAGCGCGGCGCACGCGCAACGCGGCCACATCGGCGATGGCGGCCGGATGCCAGAGACCATGTTTCCGGGTGCCCAGCCACCGACGTCCATGCCGGAGCCGAGGATGAGCACGCCCGTGGAGCGTTATCCGAACACCGAATCGCTCTCACAGGACAGGATCGAATCGCAGGGCTATCGCGTGGACGGCATGACGCAGCAGAACGACGGCTCGTGGCGGGGCGACGCCAGTCGAGACGCCGTGCCGACGCGACCCCAAGGCGTGCCGACCAAGGTCACGATCTTCCCCGACGGCAGGATGCTGGAAGAGCGGGAGTAGAGCGGATTTCGATCCCGCGGAGTCGTCGACCTGTCCTGCTGGCAATTTAGCGCAAGCAAAAGGTGACGGGTGGGAAGCCTATTGTGGCGGCTCGTGGCAGGAAATCCCCGCCGACGCGATCCCGCGTGACGAGCTGAACAGGGTTCCGCTGCACGCGCATATCTGCGAGCGGGCGGGATTCGTCTACTGCTTCCTACGGGGCGGAGGCGGCAGCTAGCAGGGCGCCTGGCCTTTTTCTTCTGCACGGCACGCCAGGTGCCTGACGTGGTGCGCAATCGATTTGGCGACGCCGATGAACCCCGTCCGCAGCGCGCACTTCGATGACCGCACTTCGCTAAACCAAAGTATGAGGCCTTCATACCAACACGGCATTCGAAGCAACTTCCGTGCGATGGAGTGGCCTTTCTTGTCGGGCCTAAGTTGGCGTCGTCCCGGCCACGGGAAGAATCACAAGTGAGCCCGGGATATGCGAGCTAACCGCTCCGAACGTCAGAGGTCGATGCCATGCTAATGAACTCGTCGTGCGTAAATGTGGCGCCGCATCGTACCCTCGACCCCCACGAGAGC
>DATHHQ010000456.1:0-4500 GCA_035490095.1 Bradyrhizobium sp. | reverse complement strand
TCAGCCCGACGCGGTTGATCCAGTCGCGCGCCATCTCCTCGGCCTTGGCCTTCGACACGCCGCGAAACAGCGGCCCCGCCATCACATTGCCGAGCACGTTGCGCCACGGAAATACCGCGTCCTGCTGAAACACAAAGCCGACGCGGCGATCGACGCCGTCGACCGGCGCATCGAACAGCGTCACCTCGCCGGCCTGCGGTTTTGCCAGTCCCGCGATCAGCCCCAGCGTGGTCGACTTGCCGCAGCCGGTGGGACCGACAATGGCGAAGAATTCGCCGGGCGCGATTCTGAGGTCGAAATCCTCAAGCGCGGAGAGAATCTCGCCGGTCGGCGTGATGAACCGCCGGGCGACATGCTTCAGTTCGATGGCGGAGGGGGTTATGGCGTCCATGACTAGATTTTAATCCTGATAGGCCGCGACGTTTCAACGGAACCGGTGCGCTCCCTCTCCCGTGGGGAGAGGGTCGGGGTGAGGGCGTACGGTCCATCGATAGGCTGTAACCCCTCACCCGGATCGCAAGGGCGATCCGACCTCTCCCGATGGGAGAGGTGACGCAGAGCTCGAGTTCCTCGATCGGTCCGTGTCATCCAACGAGCTCAATGCGTTGCGTTGGCCTTGATCACGAACTCCGTGGTGTAGGTTTTGCTCAGGTCGATGGTCTTGCCCTGCACATTGGGCGAGAAGCTCGACAGCACCTTCAGCACTGATTCCGGCGCGCCCTGCGGCATCATGCCGTCGGGCGAATATTGCGCGCGGCCTTCGCGCAGCCCCTGCACATAAAGGTCGAGTTCGCCGGCGTAATAATCCTTCGGCATCTGCGCGGCGATTTCCTCCGGCGAATGCGTGTTCATCCACTTCAGCGTTTTCACGAACACGTTGACCACCTTCTGCGCGGTCTCCTTGTTGGCTTCCATCCAGGTGCGGTCCATGTAGAGGCAGGCGGCCGGATAATCGCCGCCGAGCGCGACACGAGTCGCTTCCGGCGTGCGCAGATCGATTCCCACTTTCGCGGTGCCGTTCTTCACCGCGCGCGCCACCGTCGGCTCGGTGGTCATGCCGGAGACGATCTTGCCCTGCTGCATCGCTGCCAGGAACGTGTCGCCGGCGCCGACCGGCACCAGCGAATAATCCTGCACCTTCAGCCCGGCCTTCGCGGCCAGCGCGCGGGTGAGGAAATCCGTCGCCGAGCCGAGGCCGGTGACGCCGAGCGCCTGGCCCTTCCAGTTCGCGGGATCCTTCAGCTTGTCGGCGTCGGCCGCCTTCACCAGCACCACTTCGCCGGGCGCGATGCCGAACTGCACCACGTCGGTGATGAACTTGCCTTTCGACTGCAGGTCGATGGTGTGATCGTAGAAGCCGACCACGCCCTGCACCTCGCGCGCCAACAGCGCGGTCGCGGCCTGCGAGCCGGAGGTCGAGTTGAACAGCTCGACGTCGAGGCCCTGCTCCTTGAACAAGCCGAGTTGGGCGGCGAGCTTGGCCGGGAGATAAATCTGCTTGTCGATGCCGCCGACCATGATCTTGATCGGGGTCTGCGCCCGCGCCGGCGCGGCTGACAGGAGTGAGGCCGAAATCGCGGCGAAGACGACGGCGGCGAGAATTCTGCGCATGGGGCGTTTCCTTGTGACGGCGTTTTCTTGTGGTGCCTGGCGTGAAGTGTTTTGCGGGGCCGCGGGTTCCACGGGGGCGGTTTTGCGGCCTATTCGGGGGCCATGAGGCCCCCGGCGCTATCCCGTGTCAATCGGACATTTGGGGTGTTGAGCTGCCCTCGGCAGGCTCGAACAGGTCGCCAAGGCCGGGTCAAACTTGCAATGCGACGGCTGGTGAAGGCGCAGCCCGCGGAAGACGCGAGAGGTCGGCCTAATCCGCAAAAACGCGAACCTCGGCCAACCAATTCTACTTGATCCTGATCGTGATTTTATTCGAAACCAGCGGCGGGTTGAACGGATAATGCTTGGCATCGCCGAGCACAAGCTGAAGCGTATGTTTTCCGGGTGGAAGTTCGATACGCGCCTCGGTTTGGCCCGCGCCAAAATGAAGGTGCGACTTGTCCTGTGAAATCGGTTCGTTGGGGTCGAGCGGTTCGGTCACATCAATCAGCAGATGATGATGGCCACTGTTCTGAAAATCGTCGCCCGCGTGGGTGACACCCATGTTGCGCAGGCCGAAGCGACACCAAAATCCGCCCTTGATCGTAGCGCCGTCCTGCGGCCACACGAAATACAGAACGGCATCTTTTGGCGCGGGCTTGCCTTGAGCCCACGCGGCAAATGGCAGGCAAGTCAGCACGACGGAGAGCGCGATCAGCCGGGTGATTTTCATGACGCATCCTCCTCCAATGCGCCTTAGAGGGACAGCGCGACGCGGAAACCGTGCGTCGGATATCGAACGTTGGTGTCGTAACTATCGCGGTTCGCCGGCCGTGCGTAGCGCGCGTCATTCCTCCAGGACCCGGACCGAAGGACATGCGACGCGCAGCTGCCCTCGACCCATGGCGAGCCGTCCGACGGGGCGCCCTGATAATTCTTGTGCCAACAGTCCTCTACCCACTGATCGACGCCGCCACCCATGTCATACAGCCCGAACGGATTCGGCTTGAAGCTGCCGACCTTGATCGGTTGCTCGACGGTCGCGATGTCAGTGCAATTCTTGCAATTGGCCATGCCGGGCTGAAACTGGTCGCCCCACCAGTACTTGGTTTGTGTGCCTCCACGCGCGGCGTATTCCCATTCGGCTTCGCTTGGCAGCCGATATGCCTTTCGCGTTGCGCCCGCGAGCCAGGCCACGAATTGCCTGGCATCGCTCCAGCTTACGTTGGTGATCGGCGCGTCATCTTTACCGGTCGCCACGAACGCACATGCCTTCGCCGCGGCGCATTCGTTCCATTCGCGAACGGAAATCGGATACTGACTGATCGCGAACGGCTTGATGGTGACCTGGTGGGGCGGCTTCTCCGTGACATCGTCATCGCTGCCCATGGTGAAGCTGCCGCCGCGCATTGTCTTCATCTCGGGCTCCCGGATCGCTGCGGCCGGGGCTGTGGCGGGAGAGGCGGGCTGAGCTTGGGGCGCTGTTTGCGCAGGCACTGCTGGAGTCAACGACTGAGGCAGCGGCGCCGCCTGCTTCACCGCGGGAGCCACCGAAGGCACGGGCTGCGGCTCGGGCGCTGCTTGCGGGGCGGCCGGCGCCGCCGGGGGCAAGGGCTGAGGTAGCGGCGCGGCTTGTTTCGCGGCGGGTGGCGCCGGAGATGGCAGCACCTTCGGCATCTCCTGCGAAACCGGGACTGACGCCTGATGCCCTGGCTTGCCGTGCGGCAGCCAAAACACATACCAAAGGGCGCCGCTGGCGATGACCAGCAAAGTGAGGCTCAGCAGGAAAATCAGAATGTTCTCGCGTCGTTTTCGGGTCCGGCTAAAGGCGGCCGGATCCGGAAGCACGCGGTAGACCCTGATCGGATCGGCGATGTTCTTGACCTTGCGATCTCCGAGCAACTCATATCCGCAAACCAGCTTGTTCTTGATCTGCTCGTAAATGGCGCCCGAGATGTAAACCTGGCCAGGCTCGGCAATGCCCTCGAGACGCGAGGCAACATTGACGCCATCGCCGTAAACGTCGGTTGCTTCGATGATGACGTCGCCAAGATTGACACCAATCCGATACTCGATCCAATGATGCCTGGGCAGCGATGCGTTGCGTCCAACCATGTGTTGCTGAATGACGATGGCACACCGCACGGCTTCGACAGGACTGTCGAAAATCGCAATGAAGCCGTCGCCCGTGGTTTTGACCAGCCTTCCGTGGTGCTCTGCGATGCTGGGCTCGATCAGGCTGCGCTCGATCCGCTTCACGCGGCCGTGCGTTCCCTCTTCATCGATTTCCATCAGGCGGCTGTAGCCCGAGATATCGGCGGCGATAATCGCGGCAAGACGGCGCGGCGATGCCTCGCGTGCGGGCTTGCCGCTCTTGTTCGATTTGAAATCCCGAATTTCGCCCATGGCGCGTTCGGTCTCCATACACCGCCGACGGCGGTGTTAGGGGCGCAAAAAAATTTCCGCGAAAATTAAAACTCGCAGATAACAAGCTATCATATTGCCGAATCAGGACAAGCTAATTGAGCTTTCCTCAAAACGGCCCCAACGTCATAGCCTGGACAGCGGTATTCGAATGTGAACTGCTTCACATATTTCGACTTCAACCCCGGCTCCATCAAGCTTCGCAACAGGCTTGCGAGAAGATGGATTGCCGGGCGTTTCGCGCTTTTGCCCGGCAATGACCGCAGTCACCTGGCTATCCGGCCGCGCTACGCGCTGAAACCGAACAGCTTTGCTGCAGTGCGGCCGAGGATGTCGGCCTTGTCGTCGTCGCTGAGCGATGCAGAGGCGAAAATATGATCCACCGGCTGCAGCTGCCAGGGATAGGGATAGTCGCTGCCGAGCACGATCTGACCGGCGCCGACCTGGGCCACCAGATGGCGGATGGCCTCGGGTGAGAAGATCAGG
>DATHHQ010000455.1:0-6636 GCA_035490095.1 Bradyrhizobium sp. | reverse complement strand
CCCGAAGTGTCCCGGTCAGTTCATCGCGACGGCCAATAACGATTTTCCAGACCTCCGGGGCAGACTGTTCGAACACGGTGCTGTAATATGCCCTGAATATCCCCCGGCCATTTCCCGGTCCCTGCGTTGGAGCTGAACGTCACGCGACCATGGGCTGCCGACACGGCCGGCCACCCGATCTCCGATCGAATGACCCCGCTGGCGTTTTCGCGGGCCCGCTGGAACTGATTGAAATTTCCGAACAAACCGCCACTTAGGTGAAGAGAACATCTGAACCACCACTTTGGGGCGTGCTAGAACAGGCCCCAATACCGAGACATCAGGCGAGGATTCCCGTGACGATAGTAGAGCAGGGTAGCGTGCCGACGCCGCAGGCGGCGACCGATCTGATCAAGGAGACGACCACCCAGACGTTCGTGAAGGACGTCATCGAGGAGTCAAAGCGCCAGCCGGTGCTGATCGACTTCTGGGCGCCGTGGTGCGGCCCCTGCCGCCAGCTCACGCCGATCATCGAGAAGGCGGTCCGTGCGGCAAAGGGCAAGGTCAAGCTGGTCAAGATGAACATCGACGAGCATCCGGCGATTCCGGGCCAGATGGGTATCCAGTCGATCCCGGCGGTGATCGCTTTCGTCAACGGCCAGCCCGCCGATGGTTTCATGGGCGCGGTTCCGGAAAGCCAGGTCACCGCCTTTATCGACAAACTGACCGCCGGCATGCCGGGTGCGGGCGAACCCAATATCGCCGAGATCCTCAAGGAGGCCGACGCGGTGCTGGCCGAGGGCGATCCCGCCACCGCGGCATCGATCTATGCCGAGGTGCTGGCGGCGGATGCCACCAATATCGCAGCGCTGGCGGGGCTTGCGAAATGCTACGTGGCGACCGGCGCCATCGAACAGGCCAAGCAGACCCTGGCCATGGTGCCGGAATCGAAACGCAGCGACGCGGCGGTCAAGGCCGTGCAGGCTTCGATCGATCTCGCCGAGCAGGCCAAGGCGCTCGGCCCGGTGACCGAGCTGGAGCAGAAAGTCGCCGCTAACCCGCTCGATCATCAGGCCCGGTTCGATCTTGCGACCGCGCTCAATGCCAGCGGCAATCGTCCTGAAGCCACCAACCAGCTGCTCGAAATCGTCAAGCGCGACCGTAAATGGAATGAGGACGGCGCGCGAAAGCAGCTGGTGCAGTTCTTCGAGGCGTGGGGCCCGACCGATGAGGCCACCGTGGATGGACGAAAGCGGCTGTCGACCATTCTCTTTTCATAGATATCTCATGCATTAGCACCGGGGTCGCCAATGCCGATCAATGCCGATTATCGCGGGCCCGGCGACCTTCCCGAGGTGATACCGGTGTTTCCGCTGCCCGGTGCGCTGCTGCTGCCGCGCGGCCAGATGCCGCTCAACATCTTCGAGCCGCGCTATCTGGCGATGGTGGACGATGCCCTGCGCGACGGCCATCGGCTGATCGGAATGATCCAGCCGGACATTTCCCACTCGCAGAGCGAGCCCAGACCGGCGCTGTTTCGCGTCGGCTGCGTCGGGCGCATCACCCAGCTCGCCGAGGCCGGTGACGGCCGCTACATTCTCGAACTCACCGGCATCGCGCGCTTCAAGGTGCTCGAGGAAGTCACGGCGCTGACGGCCTATCGGCAATGCAAGGTGGATTATTTCCCCTACATCGACGACTTCACCGCGCGCAAAGGCGAGGAAGCGGTGGACCGCGAGGCGCTGCTCGAGGTGTTGACCGATTTTCTCAAGGCCAACAATCTCAAGGTCGACTGGGAAGGCGTCGAGAGCGCGCCCAACGAGGCGCTGGTCAATGCGCTGGCGATGATGTCGCCCTATGGTCCGCCGGAAAAACAGGCGATGCTTGAGGCGCCCGATCTCAAGACCCGCGCCGAGATCCTGATCGCGGTGACCGAAATGGATCTCGCGAAGAAGCGCACCAGTGGCGACCCGCCGCTGCAATGAGATTTTACCATCGTCATTCCGGGGTGTGAGCGAAGCGAAACGAACCCGGAATCCGGAACCACATCGAGATTCCGGGTTCGCGCTGACGCGCGCCCCGGAATGACGGCTTGGAAATTCCAGAGCATGATCCGACTACGGCGGTCGCATGCGTCGGTTCCGCAAAAAAATAAATCCCTGAGCGAGCACTTAAGCACTGGAAAGGGCGGACTGCGGCTCTCAGGCAGCTTAAGTTACAACCATGCCGCGTCGCTGATTCGCAGTGCACGCAACAGGCCTTGCAAGTTGCCAGCGCCTGCGAAGGATAAAGCGGCCGCCTCGATCACAAATGCAGCCGACACTTTCGCCCGATGATGTCAGCCGTTCGCGTTGTGCGGCCATTCGCAAGTGTTTCTGCGTTTGAAGGCTTGATTCTGTAGCATTGAAATTCGGCGACCTGGCAAGAGCGACCCTCTGCCGTGCCAATAGAGGGTGGGCCGCGTCGCTGTCCGGAGCCCGCGTTGGGCGTTTCCTCCCAGACTGCCCGGCGGCCGAGCGCCGCCGGGCTCCTTTTCGGTCAGCGGATATTCCATTGCGCCCGCAATTCCGCCAGTGCAACCGCCGCGCGCCGCGCCACCGTCCGAAACGCCGATTTTCATTCCGGCAGCCCGGCTCTTCGCAGGCCGTCCGCGAACGTGGCGAGATCTTCCGGCCGGTGGATCGGGAGCCAATCCCTGAGATTGGAGATGCGCAGCGCGGGATCGAGCTGGCGCAAATGATCCATCGCCCGGCGGCCTTCGTCGGTTCGGCCCGCCAGCGCGTGGCTTGCCGCGATGATGCTGACCACCATCAGAAAGCTTGGCAAATCCCGGAACGCCTTCTCCGCCCATGACGACGCCGCGTCAAAGCGCCCTGCGAAGAGATGCGCCATGGCCATGCCAGCCTGCATTCGATAGGTTTCCGCATCGAGCGGGCTCAGACGCATGGCCCGCCCGAAATACTCGATGGCGCCGTCGGACTCGCCGTGCCAGACCCTCAGAAATCCACCAAGAAACCAGGCAGCCGCCAGGTTTGGATTGAGCACCAGGGCTCGGTCGAGCAAAGCGATGCCGCCTTCAAGGTCGCCGGCGAGATGGGCGAGCGCGTGGCCGCTTCTCGTCAGTGCCACCGCATCGTCTCTGCCCAACGCGACGGCCCGGCGCGCCAATCGAGCACCCTCGGCGGTCTCGCGCGGGCGATCGATCATCCAGCCGTTGACCTTGCGCCAGAAATGGCACCACGCCGCCATCGCGTAGGCCGACGCAAAATCCGGATCGAGCCGTATCGCCTGATCGAACAGCGACAGCGCTTCGTGGATGGCTTCCCTGGTGCCCAGATGCAGGTTGGCCATTCCGCGCAAATAATAGTCATAAGCGCTGAGATTTCCGGTCGGCTTCCGCTTGGCGCGTTCGATCTCCGCGCGCTCCAGCTGCGGCGCGATCGCACCGACGACGCTCATGGCGATCTGGTCCTGCAGTTCGAAGATGTCGTCGAGGTTGCCTTCGAACCGCTCCGCCCAGAGATGCGCCCCGGTGGTGGCGTCGATCAATTGCCCCGTGATCCGCACCCGGTTGGCTGCCTTGCGCACGCTGCCTTCCAGCACATAGCGCACGCCCAGTTCGCGGCCGATCTGCTTCACGTCCACGGCGCGGCCCTTGTAGGTGAAGCTCGAATTGCGCGCGATGACGAACAGCCAGCGGATGCGCGACAATGCGGTAATGATGTCTTCCACGACGCCGTCGGCGAAGTAATCCTGCTCGGGGTCGCCGCTCAGATTGTGGAACGCAAGCGCGGCGATCGACGGCTTGTCGGGAAGGGCCAGCGCAGGTACGGGCGTTTCATTTGACTCGGCTGACTCGTGGTTGGCGTGACTGGAGCCATCCCGCGATTGGACTTCGCTGACGTCGCCGACGAACCGGAATCCCTTGCGGGCGATGGTCCGGATCAGGCGCTGTTCCCCGCCGCTGTCGCCGACCGCCTTGCGCACCGCATTGACATGACTGGTCAGCGTCGACTCCGAGACGATGCGGCCGCCCCACACCGCGTCCAGCACATTGTCCTTGCTGACGACGTGCGCGCGGTTCTGCACGAGATAGACCAGCAGGTCGAAAACCTGCGGCCCGGTCGCAATGGGCTTCGACCCCCGGCTGAGCTCGCGGCGGTCAAGGTCGAGCACATAATCTTCGAAAACAAATTGCACGTCGGCGGTGCTCCATCACCTCGGGCGCGGCGCCGGGGCGGCTGACAGTCGTTCCGTCCGGGCAAGCCATTGATAGCACGGTGGTCCTCGGGGGCCACCGATCGCGGCGCGACCTTTTGTCGGCGGCCAGGCGGTGGGACAGCGGCCCGCTTGGACAAATAAGCAAGGAAAACACAATGCCAATTCAAGGCCACTGCAAAGTCTTCCGGCCGGCCGGGAGGCATTGTCCGATCACCAGCCCGATGGGCGGGCGGCAAACGGGAGAGAAGTGATGAAGATCGTGGTGATCGGAGGCAGCGGCCTGATCGGAACCAAGCTCGTGAAGATTCTTCGAGGCAAGGGCCATGAGGTGGTAGCGGCGTCGCCGAGTTCGGGCGTCAACACCATTACGCGCGAGGGACTGGCCGAAGCGCTGATCGGCGCGCAGGTGGTCGTCGACGTGGCGAATTCGCCGTCGTTCGAGGACAAGGCCGTTCTGGAATTCTTCGAGACCTCAAATCGAAACCTTCTCGCCGCCGAAACCGCCGCGGGGGTCGGACATCACGTTGCGTTGTCGGTGGTCGGTGCGGAACGCCTTCCCGAAAGCGGTTACCTTCGCGCGAAGATGGTCCAGGAGAAGCTGATCAAGGCTTCCGGCATTCCCTACACCATCCTGCGCGCGACGCAGTTCTTCGAGTTCGTCGACAGCATCATCAAGTCGGGTACCGCCGGCGGTGTCATTCGGCTGTCGCCAGCCCTGCTGCAGCCGGTGGCGTCGAACGACGTCGTCGCCATACTCGCCGCTCTGGCGGTCCGACCAGCGGTGAACGGCACGCGCGAGGTGGCCGGTCCCGAACCGCTTCCGCTCGACAAGCTCGCCCAGACGTTCCTCGCCGCGAACGACGACAGGCGTCCGGTGATCGCCGATGTTCACGCACGCTATTATGGTGCAGAACTGAACGATCGATCGCTGACACCCGGCGATCACCCGCACCTCGGGCCAACCCGTTTCGAGGATTGGCTCCGCCACTCGCTGGCTCGCGCTTGAAGCGCTCCGTCTCAGAGATGCCGCGGTGGTGGCGCACTCCACCGCGGGCGGCCAGATCGCAGGCGTGCCACCGCAAGCGATCGCCGCAAGCGCAAGCTGGATGGACGAGCGCAATGAGCGCGCGCTAATACCCCGCCACTGCCAGCGCGACCACCGCGCTTAGCGCCACCCATCCGAAATGCCGGCCGCGCAGCGCCCAGGCATTGACCAGTGCGGCAAACCCAAACACGGCGGCGAGCGTTATGATAATCCAATGCCGCGCCGACTCCGACGCCATCCAGGGAGCCGCGATCAGCAGCACACCGCCGCCAATCCATGCCACGGTACCGGCCTGCCAGACCAGACGGATCAGGTTGCGCAGGCGCGGCGGCTCGATGGTGGCACGCGCGAACACCTTGGTTTCACCGAGCACACCGTGGATCAACGCCACCGCGATCGCGGCGGCCCCGGAACATTGCAACAGAAGATCGCGCATCGGGCCACTCTCCATACATGACTGTATGGTAGTTATGACGGAGGCGCTGGCGACTGTCAATACAGTAGTGTATGGTGGGTTGTCGCAGGATGAAGGATGACCGATCAACTCTCCGCAAAAGACTGGCTCGATCAGGGCCTCAAGACGCTGGCCAGCGACGGTTTCACGGCGCTGAAAGCCGAACCGCTGGCGAAGGCAATGGGCGTTTCGCGCGGCAGCTTTTACTGGCACTTTGCCGACATCGGCGCGTTCCACGCCGCCATCCTCAAGCACTGGCGTGAGATTGCCGCCGAGCAGATCATTGCCAATCTCGAGGCCCACAAGAGCCACGACAATCCGCTGGAATCGTTGCTGCGCCAGGCATTCGGCGGCAGGCTGGTGCTGGAGAAGGCGGTTCGGACCTGGGCCACGCTCGATCCGGTGGCTCGCAGCGCGGTACAGGCCATCGACCGCCGCCGGCTGGGTTATGTGGAGAGCCTGTTCCGAGCGTCCGGATTGTCTGATGATGTCGCGCGTGCCCGCGCCCAGATTATCTACTGGGCGTTTCTCGGCTTTGCGTTGTCGGACAAACCATTGCCGCCGGCCCGGCAGGCCGAGGTGCTCGACGAACTGCTCCGGATAGCCGTTCGCTAGAGCGGGATGACTTTTCTTCGAATCGTCATCCCGCTCCATCTTTTTGTTTGAGCATGATCTTTTCGGAAAACCGGTACCCACCCATCGGGTCGTGGCCCGAGGGCATGCTTTTCCGGATCATGCTATGGCCGCGATGCTTCACGTTTCGATCGAATGTGCTACAGCAGCAAAATACCAGGCCGGAGACCAACATGACCGCCTCGCCCGAACGCCTTGAAGGCACCGTCGATCCAAAATTGCTGGAAATCCTGGTCTGTCCGCTGACCAAGGGTCCGCTGGAATTCGACGCGACGAAGCAGGAATTGATCTCGCGCTCCGCAAA
>DATHHQ010000454.1:0-5695 GCA_035490095.1 Bradyrhizobium sp. | reverse complement strand
GCGGGGACGCCGGGTGATTCCGGGTACTCGTTGTTACTCGTGTGCGTTCTACCACTACCAAGTGCACACGAGGCCGCGGGTGCCACGGGCATCCGGCGTTCCCCACGCCCTCTTTGGGCGGAAGATTTATCAACGCCTCGGACGCATAGCGTCGCGAGGACGAACGTATATCTGGATTCTTCGTCATTGCGAGCCAACGGGTCGCGCGAATGCGCGCCCGGTTGGCTCGCAATGACGGCTCCGCTCTTCGCAATGACAGCGAAACTACTCCGGCGCGGCACCGATGGGCGGACCGCCGGGCGGGCGGTGCAGGAATGTGATCGATGCAAACGCGCCAAGCCAGGAGCCGACCGCCGCGAAGGCGACATAGACCCAGTTTTCCGTGTAGCTGATCACGGCGTAAGAAGAGAGCAGATACCATACGCTGCTCCACGTTGCGGCCGGGACGCGCTTTCGCGCCACCACGGCGGAGGTGAACATCACATAGACCGCATCGGTTGCGGCAGTCGCAAGCAGAACGCCCCCGGCGGTCAAGGGATCGATGGCAGCCATTGCAACTCCTTCCATGCTGTAGCGTTTTCGAGCAGAGTGGGTACCGGTTCGCGTGAAGAAAACGCGTCAAAACAAAAAGCTGGAGCCCGGTTCTGATTCAATCAGAACCGAACAGGCTCCAAGGCAGAGCTTTGAACGTTAGGGAAGAACAACGGTCATGCAAAGTCCCCGAGAAATTCTGGCCGATCTGTGGGCACTGGCCGGCGGTGATCCTTCCGCGCTTGACGCCGTCACGCTGACCGGGGAAGAGCCGCAACTGCCGTCGTCGTTTCGCGTTGCCGCCGCGGCGCAGGCCAGCATTGCCGCGGCCGGATTGGCTGCCGCGCAGGTGTGGAAATTGCGCAGCGGGCAATCCCAGGAGGTCGCGGTTGATATGCGTCATGCCGTCGTCGAATGCCGCTCCGAGCGCTACTTGCGCGTCGATGGCAAGCCGCCCCCGCCGGCCTGGGACGTGATCGCCGGAATCTACCGAACCCGCGACCAGCGCTTCGTGCGGCTGCATACCAATTTCAGGCATCACCGCGACGCCGTCTGCCGGGTGCTGAACTGCAAGCCGGAGCGCGATGACGTTCAGGCCGCGCTGATGCAGTGGGACGGCGAGGCATTCGAAACCGCGGCCTATGCCGGTGGCGGCGTGGTTGCGATGATGCGCTCGCATGGCGAATGGTCCGAGCTGCCGCATGCCAGGGCGCTTGCTGGATCGCCGCTGGTCTCGATCGAGAAAATCGGCGAGGCGGCGCCAAGACCATGGCCCGGCGGCGACCGTCCGCTAGCCGGACTGCGCGTGCTCGATCCGTCGCGGGTGATCGCAGGTCCCGTCGCCGGCCGCACGCTCGCGGTGCATGGCGCCGATGTGCTGCTGATTTCCGGTCCCGACCTGCCGGCGATCCCCTGGCTCACCATCGACACCGGTCGCGGCAAGCTGACGAGCTTTGTCGACCTCAAGAGCGAACAGGGGCGGGACAGCTTGCGCGACCTGCTGGCGAGTGCGGATATTTTCTCGCAGGGCTATCGTCCGCAAGCGCTCGCAGCTCTCGGCTTCTCGCCGCAGGACGCCGCGCGGATCAGCCCCGGCATCGTCTATGTGTCACTGTCGGCCTATGGCCATGCCGGGCCGTGGGCGGAACGCCGCGGCTTCGACTCGCTGGTGCAGACCGCGACCGGTTTCAATCACGCCGAAGGGCAGGCCGCCGGTGTCGACCGCCCGAAGGAATTGCCGGCGCAGATGCTCGATCACGCCACCGGTTATCTGATGGCGTTCGGCGCCATGATGGCGAAGGCTCGCCAATCGCGCGAAGGCGGCAGCTGGCATGTCCAGGTGTCGCTGGCGCGGACCGGACAATGGTTGTGGAATCTCGACCGCGTCGCCGATGGATTCAAGACCGAGGATTTAAAGCGCGAAACGGTGGGGCCTTTCATCGAAGAAATTCCGTCCGGCTTCGGTCCGCTGCGGTCCGTCCGTCATTCAGCCGTGCTGTCGAAAACCCCGGCATTCTGGGCGCGTCCGGCGATGCCGCTCGGTAGTCATCCGGCGGAGTGGCCGATGCGCAACTAAGCACCAGATGCCGCCTGTCGAAATTTTGATTTTAACGCTTGAGCTGTTCACGTTTCTTAGGTTGTCTGAAACGCAATTGGGCACTACTAGCGCAGCGACGAGGCCATCGCCGCCGGAATCCGCGATCTGATCAAGGTCCCATGCTGACAGATTTTATCAAGCGATTGCAGGTGCTTACCAGGAAACAGCTGGCCATTGGCGGGGCCCTGCTGGTGGTCGTCGGCGTTGCCGCGTTTGGGCTGATGCATATTAGCGGGGCACCCCAGGGACATTCCGAGGTGTCAAGCCAGTCCCGCAAGGGATTGCAACGCTATACCCCGACCCCGGCCGAATGGGCCAGCCTGACCATCCAGCCTGTGACCGAGCGTGCTTTTCGGGCCGAGCATGTCACCGAAGGCAAGATCGCGGTCGATGAGGATCGCTCGACGCCGGTGTTTTCGCCCTATGCGGGCAGGGTGACCAAATTGCTGGCCCGGCCGGGCGACAGCGTCACGCAAGGCCAGCCGCTGTTCGTGATCGAGGCCGCCGATACCGTGCAGGCACAGAACGATTTCATAACGGCCGCGACCGGCCTGAACAAGGCCAGGTCGGCGCTCGATCTCGCGCAGTTGCAGCACAAACGCGCCAAGGATCTGTTCGAGGGCAAGGCCGTGCCGCTGAAGGATTTTCAGCAGGCCGAGGCAACCCTGATCCAGGCGCAGAACGATCTGCGCTCGACGGAAACGGCGCTGGAGGCGGCGCGCAACAAGCTGCGTATCCTCGGCCTGACCGACGACGCCATATCGGCATTTCAAGAGAAGGGCCGCATCAATCCGGAAACGACGATCTTTGCGCCGATCGCGGGCACGGTGGTCCAGCGCAAGATCGGCCCGGGCCAATATGTAAACTCCGGCGCCAGCGATCCGGTGTTTGTGATCGGCGATCTCTCCACCGTCTGGCTTACGGCCTTCGTGCGGGAGACCGAAGCCTCCACGGTGGTGGTGGGGCAGGAATTGACGTTCAACCTGCTGGCACTGCCCGGCCGCACGCTGACCGGGCGCATCAACTATGTCGCGGCGGCGATCGATCCCGCCACCCGCCGCCTGATGGTGCGCGCCACGGTGGACAATGCAAGCGGACAATTGAAGCCTGAAATGTTCGCCACCGTGACGCTCTACGCGCCCGACGATCAGCCTTCGGTTGGCGTTCCCAAACAGGCGCTGATCTACGAGGGAGACCAGGTCCGGGTCTGGGTCGCGCATGAGGACAAGTCGATCGAACTGCGTCAGATCAAGACCGGCCTCACCAATGGCGATCTCGTCGAGGTGCATGGCAATTTGAAGCCCGGCGAACAGATCGTTACCAAGGGCAGCTTGTTCATCGACCGGGCCGCATCCGGCAGCTAACCTCCATCAGCCTATTGAAAGACCCGGTCTGAATGGATCGCCTCGTCGCCCTTGCCGTCAGCCGCCGCTATTTGATGGTGGGCTTGTTCGCCGTCGTGATGATCGGCGGCGTGATCGCATTCAAGCAGCTCAATATCGAAGCCTATCCCGACCCGACGCCGCCGATGGTCGATATCGTGACGCAAAGTCCGGGCCTGTCATCAGAAGAGATCGAACGCTACATCACCATTCCGATCGAGACCCAGGTCGCGGGAATCAAGAACCTGCGCACGATCCGGACCATCTCGCTGTACGGATTGTCCGACGTCAAATTGCAGTTTTCGTTCGACTACACCTATGACGAGGCGCTGCAGCAGGTGTTGAACCGGCTGTCGCAACTGGCGCCGTTGCCCGGCAATGTGCAGCCGGGAATTTCGCCGCTCAGCCCGATCGGCGAAATCTACCGCTATCGATTGGCGGGGCCGCCGAACTACAGCGCGCTGGATCTGAAGACGCTGCAGGACTGGGTCTTGCAGCGCCGCTTCCGCGCCGTGCCCGGCGTGATCGACGTCACCGGCTGGGGCGGCAAGACCAAGACCTATGAACTGCAGGTCGATTTCAACAAACTGATCGCCTACGGGTTGACGCTGCCGCAACTGCTGCAGGCCGTCAGCAACTCCAACATCAATGTCGGCGGCAACACCGTCAATATCGGGGCGCAATCCGCCGTGGTGCGCGGCGTCGGACTGATCCGGTCGATCGACGATCTCGCCAGCACCATGGTGTCGCAAAGCGGCGGCAATCCCGTGCTGGTCAAGGATATCGCGACCGTGACCATCGGCGAGAAGCCGCGGCTCGGCATCGCCGGTCTCGATCAGGACGACGATATCGTGCAGGGCATCGTGCTGATGCGGCGCGGCGAGCAAAGCTCGCCGACGATCCTGCGCGTCGAGCAGCTGGTAGCGTCGATCAACAATTCCAGCATCCTGCCGCCGGGCATGCGGATCGAGCGCATCTATGACCGCAAGGATCTGATCGACATCACCACCGCGACCGTGCTGCACAATATGGTGGTCGGCATTCTCCTGATCGTGTTGCTGCAGTGGCTGTTTCTCGGCGACCTGCGCAGCGCGCTGATCGTCGGCGCCACGATACCGTTCGCGCTGTTTTTCGCTGTCATCATCCTGGTGTTGCGCGGCGAATCCGCCAACCTGTTGTCGGTCGGCGCGATCGATTTCGGGCTGATCGTGGACGCCACCGTGATCATGGTGGAAGCGATTTTCCGCAGGCTGTCGCAAACCACGGCACTTTCCGAAGCCGAGCAGAGCCATATCTCCTACGACACCACCATGGGCATGAAGAGCCATGCCATCCTTTCGGCTGCCGCCGACGTATCGCGGTCGATCTTCTTTGCCGCCGCCATCATCATCGCAGCGTTCCTGCCGCTGTTCACGTTAAGCGGCGTCGAAGGCAACATCTTCGGACCGATGGCGCGGACCTATGCCTATGCGCTGGCCGGAGGTTTGCTGGCGACCTTCACCGTGACTCCCGCGCTGAGCGCGATCATCCTGCCCTCGCATATGCACGAGACCGAAACCTGGATCATGCGGCAGCTGAACCGGCTGTATATGCCGGTGCTGAACTGGGCGGTCGGCAACCGGAAGCTGGTGATGGCGGGCGCCGCGGGCCTCGTGGTCATGACCCTCGTGTTCGGCCGCCTGCTCGGACTGGAATTCCTGCCCAAACTGGAGGAAGGCAATCTCTGGATCCGGGCGACCTTGCCGCCGACCATCTCGCTTCAGGAGGGCAACGCCTATGTCAACGAGATGCGAAAGATCATCCGCAGCCGCCCCGAGGTGGAATCGGTGGTGTCGCAGCATGGCCGTCCCGACGATGGCACCGATGCCGCCGGCCTGTTCAATGCCGAGTTCTTCGCGCCGCTAAAGCCGGTGAGCGAATGGCCCGATACCCACGACAAGAACGTCCTGACGGCTCAATTGCTAGCGCAACTGGAGGATAAATTCCCCGGCGTAGAATTCAATTTCTCGCAATATCTGCAGGACAACGTCTCTGAAGCGGTATCGGGAGTGAAGGGCGAGAACTCGATCAAGCTGTATGGCAACGATCTTCAGGCGCTGACCGACACCGCCAACAAGATCAAGTCCGTCCTTGCCACGGTACAAGGGATCACCGATCTGGCGGTGTTCACCTCGCTCGGCCAGCC
>DATHHQ010000453.1:0-10190 GCA_035490095.1 Bradyrhizobium sp. | reverse complement strand
TGCTGCAAGGCGAGCGCAATATTCAGGCGCGGGTCGGCGAACTGTTGAACCTGGTCGGCCTGCACGCCGATGACGGCTGGAAATATCCGCATGAATTCTCCGGCGGCATGCGCCAGCGCGTCGTGATCGCGCTAGCGATTTGCGCCGAACCGGAATTGATCATCGCCGACGAGCCCACCACGGCGCTCGACGTTTCGGTGCAGGCACAGATTATCTCGTTGATCAAACGGCTGGGGCGCGACCACGGCACTGCGGTGATGCTTGTGACCCACGACATGGGCGTTATCGCCGAGACATCCGATCGCGTCGCGGTGATGTATTCCGGCCGTATCGCCGAAATCGGCCCGGTACAGGACGTCGTGCGAAACCCGCTGCATCCCTATGCCAAGGGCTTGATGGGCGCGATCCCGACGCTCGCAGGCGACGCCACGCGCCTGGTCCAGATCCCCGGTTCGATGCCGCGGCTCTCGGCAATTCCGCCGGGCTGCTCGTTCAACCCGCGCTGCGCATTCGCGTTTGACCGCTGCCGGGTCGAGCGGCCGGAGCCGATCCGGCATGGCACCCAAGCCGTGGCCTGCCATCTCTATGACGCCGCCGCGAAGGAAACCGCGGCATGACCGCCCCACCCTTTGTCGACGTCAGAAAGCTGCGTCGCGTGTTCGACGTCTCGAAGCCGTGGCTGAACCGGGTGCTTGAAGGCGGTCATCTGGAGTTCCTGAAAGCGGTCGACGGTGTCACCTTCGACATCGCCAAGGGCGAGACTTTTGCCCTCGTCGGGGAATCCGGTTCCGGCAAGACCACCGTCGCCCGAATGGTGGTCGGGCTGCTGCCGCCGAGTTCGGGCGAAGTGATCATCGACGGTGTATCGATGAGCGACCCCCGGCAGTTGCAGGCTCGCCAGCATTTGCGCCGCCGCATTCAGATGATTTTCCAGGACCCTTATGCGAGCCTCAACCCGCGCTTTCGGGTCGATGCCATCGTCGCCGAGCCGATCCGCGCTTTCGATCTGCTGCAAGGCGAGCGCAATATTCAGGCGCGGGTCGGCGAACTGTTGAACCTGGTCGGCCTGCACGCCGATGACGGCTGGAAATATCCGCATGAATTTTCCGGCGGGCAGCGGCAGAGGATCGCAATCGCCCGCGTCCTGGCGTCCGAAGCCGAATTCATCGTCTGCGACGAGCCGACTTCCGCGCTCGATGTTTCGGTGCAGGCACAGATCCTCAATCTGATGCGCGACCTGCAGGACAAGTTCGGCCTCACCTATCTCTTCATCAGCCACAACCTCGCCGTGGTCCGGCATATGGCAAGCCGCATCGGTGTGATGTATCTCGGCCGCATCGTCGAGATCGCGGAGGGCCGTGAACTGTTCAAGAACCCGCGAATGCCCTACACCAAAATGCTGCTGGGCGCGGTGCCGGATCTGGCGATGTCCGGCCGCCAGCGGATCCCGGTCAAAGGCGAAATCCCCAATCCGATCGATCCGCCGCCCGGCTGCGCCTTCAACCCGCGCTGCCCGCTGGCGTTCGACCTGTGCCGCAGACAGGCGCCCGCGCTGATCGACAGCGTCGCCTGCCACGCCGTGAACAGTCCCGTCCCCGTGCCCGCATGATCACAAGGATGCGAGCAAGGCGCCTCCGTGGCCCCGTTGGCAGCCAGCCTGGGCTGTGGTCAAGTGCGCCCGCCTTGCAACGCCAGCGCAACCATGGATCCCAATGAGCAACATCAATCCCGATCCGTTCACGACCAGGCCGGAAATCGACGGCACCTTCGGCGTCGTCACGTCCACCCACTGGATCGCCACCGCGGTCGGGATGGCCACCCTGGAGAAGGGCGGCAATGCCTTCGACGCCGGTGTCGCCACGGCGTTTACGCTGCAGGTCGTCGAACCGCATTTGAACGGTCCCGGCGGGGACGTGCCGATCATCGTTCACGATATCAACCGCGGCCGCACCGAGGTGATTTGCGGCCAGGGCCCCGCCCCGGCAGGTGCCACCATCGCGCACTACCGCAGCGAGGGCCTGGAGATGGTGCCCGGCACGGGGCTGCTGGCGGCCTGCGTTCCCGGCACGTTCGAATCCTGGATGCTGCTGCTGCGCGACTACGGCACGCTGCGGCTGCGCGACGTGCTCGAGCCGGCCATCGCCTATGCCCGGGACGGTTATCCGCTGGTGGAGCGCGCATCCGCCACGATCGCCACCGTCGAGCAGATGTTCCGCAAGCACTGGACCACGTCGGCGGCGGTCTATCTGCCGAACAATGAAGTGCCGAAACCCGGCACGCTCTTCACCAACAAGACGCTTTCGGAAACCTATGCCCGCATCCTGAAGAAAGCCGAAAGCGCCGGCGCCGACCGCGTCGCGCAGATCGAGCGCGCGCGCAAGGCCTGGTCGCATGGCTTCGTGGCCGAAGCGATCGACCAATTCTGCCGCACGCAGGACATCATGGACGTCAGCGGCTCGCCGCATCGCGGCGTGTTGCGCGCCGACGACATGGCGCGCTGGCAGCCATCAGTCGAAGCGCCGCTGACGTACGACTATGGCCGCTACACCGTCTGCAAGCCCGGGGTCTGGAGCCAGGGCCCTGTGATGCTGCAGCAGCTGGCGCTGCTGAAGGGATTCGAACTCGATGGCCTGGATCCCGCGGGACCGGAGTTCATTCATCTCCAAGTCGAGTGCGCCAAGCTCGCCTTCGCCGACCGCGAGAAATTCTACGGCGATCCGAATTTCAACGAGATCCCGATCACAACGCTGTTGTCCGATGCCTACAATGATGAACGCCGCAAGCTGATCTCGGACAAAGCCTCGCTCGATTTCGTACCGGGCTCGGTGGAAGGGTTTGGCTCGGTCGTAAAACTGCGCCGTCAGGAAGGAAACCGCGAGGCGGTCGGTGCCATGGGCGCCGGCGAGCCGACCGTCGGCCGCTTCGGCGAGGTGCGCGGCGACACCGTGCATTTCGACATCATCGATTCCGCCGGCAACATGATCTCGGCGACCCCGTCCGGCGGCTGGCTGCAGTCATCGCCGGTGATACCGGAACTCGGCTTCTGCCTCGGCAGCCGCGCGCAGATGTTCTGGCTCGAGGAAAATCACCCGGCAGCCCTGGCGCCGGGCAAGCGCCCGCGCACCACGCTCAGTCCAACCATGGCGCTGCGCGACGGCGAGCCATACCTGGCATGGGGCTCGCCCGGCGGCGATCAGCAGGATCAATGGACCACACAATTCTTTCTGCGGCACGTTCATGCCAAAATGAACCTGCAGGAAGCGATCGACGCCCCGGCCTGGCATTCGGAGCATTTCCCGATCTCGTTCTGGCCGCGCACCGCGCGGCCCGGCGTGCTCGTGGTCGAGAACCGGGTGCCGAGGGCGACCGTCGATACCCTGAAGAGCCGCGGGCATATCGTGGAGACCGGTCCCGACTGGTCGGAAGGCCGCCTCACCGCCGCCTCGAAGGTCGGCCGCCGCCGCCGTGCTGCCGCCAATCCCCGCGGCATGCAGGGCTACGCGGCCGGACGATAAAGAGCTGAGATGACCTGGTCGATCATCGCCCGCGACGACATGACCGGCCAGTTCGGTATAGCGGTAGCGACACGTTTCTTCGCGGTGGGCGCACGCGTGCCGCATATCGCCGCCGGCCTCGGCGGCATCGCGACGCAGGCGCTGGTCAATCCGTATTACGGCATCGACGGTTTGAAGCTGTTGCGCGAAGGCCGCAGCCCCCGCGACATCGTCGAGACGCTGATTGCAGCGGATAGCGGCCACGAAAGCCGGCAGCTGCACATCCTGGACGCCAGCGGCCGCGTCGCCGCCCATACCGGGCACGATTGCGTCGACTGGTGCGGCCATGTCGAGGGCAATGGTTTCTCGATTGCCGGCAACATGCTGGCGGGCGCAAGCGTGCTGGACGACACCGCGCAGGCGTACATCACCAACAAAAGGCTGCCATTCGCGCAGCGCCTGATCGCGGCGATGCGATCGGGCGAAGCCGCGGGCGGCGACAAGCGCGGCAGGCAATCGGCAGCGCTTGTGATTTACGGCGACGAGGAATGGTCGGCGCTCGATCTGCGCGTCGACGATCACACCGATCCGCTTGCCGAACTCGAACGCCTTGAACAGATCAGCCGCGAGCGCTGGGTGCATTTCCGAAAGTATCTGCCGACCCGCCAAAATCCCGCAGGAATCACCGACCGCGAGACTATCGACGCCGGGATCGAAGCCGATATTGCGGATCAGAAATGACGGCTATCCCGCTGATCGAAATCGAAGGCTTGCGGGTGATCTTCCATGGCGACGACGGCCGCACCACCCATGCGGTCGACCGTGTCGACCTCAGCGTGGCCAATGGCGCGACGCTCGGCCTGGTCGGCGAATCCGGCTGCGGCAAGAGCGTGACCTCGCTGGCCATCATGGGCCTGCTGTCGAAGCAAAGCGCCGAAGTCACCGGCTCGGTCCGTTTCGACGGTTTTGACTTGCTTGAGGTGCCCGACCAGACCCTGCGCGATCTGCGCGGCAACCGCCTGGCGATGATTTTTCAAGAGCCGATGACGTCGCTCAATCCGAGCTTCACCATCGGCGAGCAGATCATCGAGACCGTCCTGCGCCATCGCGGCGGTTCCCGTGGCAAGGCGCGCGAGCGTGCGATCGAATTATTGCGGCACGTCCACATCTCCTCCCCGGAGCGGCGGATCGACGAATATCCGCACAAGCTCTCGGGCGGAATGCGCCAGCGCGTCATGATCGCGATGGCGCTGGCCTGCGATCCGATGCTGCTGATCGCAGACGAACCAACCACAGCACTCGACGTCACCCTGCAGGCGCAAATCCTCGAGCTGATGCGCGAGCTGAAGGCGGCAAGCGGCGCTGCGATCATCCTGATCACCCACGACCTCGGCGTGGTCGCCGAGGTCTGCGACGAGGTCGCTGTGATGTACGCCGGCGAAATCGTCGAGCGCGCCACCGTCGATGAATTGTTCGCGAGCCCGCAGCATCCCTATACCGTCGGACTGCTGGGCTCGATCCCGCGGCTCGACCGGCGCACTTCACATCTTGCCACCATCGAGGGCATGGTGCCGAACATGACGAAGCTGCCGACCGGCTGCCGCTTCGCCGCACGGTGTCCTTTCGTCAGCGATATCTGCATCACAGCGCCGCCGCCGATGATCAGTTTAAGTCCCGGCCACTGGACACGCTGCATCAGGGCGCCGCTGGAAAGGCTGGTGTCATGATGCTGATGCACTCTGACTTCGTTGCCCGGGAGTTGAGAAATTGACCGCCCTGCTTGAGGTCAAGAATCTCGTCAAACATTTCGTCGCCGACCGTTCGGTGTTCGGACGGCCGACCGCGTTCATCAAGGCGGTCGACGGGGTCAGCTTCAGCGTCGATGCCGGCAAGACCCTGGCGCTGGTCGGCGAATCCGGTTGCGGCAAATCCACCGTGAGCCGGCTGGTGCTGCGGCTGATCGAGCCGGATTCGGGCCAGATCCGCTTCGAGGGCCGCGACCTGCTCGCGCTGGATGCGAACCAATTGCGCGCGTTCCGCCGCGATGCCCAGATCATCTTTCAGGACCCCTATGCGTCGCTTAATCCGCGCATGACGGTCAGCCAGATCCTGACCGAACCGCTGGCGCTGCATGATCTCGTGCCGCCCTCGGGCCGTCGCCAGCGCGTCGAGGAATTGTTGCGCCTGGTCGGACTGGAGCCGCGCTTCGCGCGCCGCTATGCCCACGAATTTTCCGGCGGCCAGCGCCAGCGCATCGCCATCGCGCGGGCACTGGCGGTCGAACCCAAACTGGTCATCTGCGACGAGCCGGTATCGGCGCTGGACGTGTCGATCCGCTCGCAAATCCTGAACCTGCTGCGCGACCTGCAGGACCGGCTTGGCCTCGCCTACATTTTCGTTTCGCACGACCTTGCGGTCGTAAAGCACATCGCCGACCGTGTCGCCGTGATGAATCTCGGCGGGATCGTCGAGACCGCGGATACCCAGGCGCTGTTTGCCTCGCCGCGTCACCCCTACAGCCGGGCGCTGCTATCCGCGATTCCGGTGCCTAGACCGCGGGCGAAGCGCAGCCGCATTCTGTTGCAGGGAGAGATGCCGAGCGCGCTCAATCCGCCGGCGGGCTGCCGCTTTCATACCCGCTGCCCCTATGTGATCGAGCGCTGCCGCGTCGAGCCGCCGCCATTGCTCGCGGATAGCGCAGGTCACGCAACCGCGTGTCATCGCACGGCGGAACTGCCGCCGCCGGACACGATCGTCCCGGCCGACGGGGCATTTTCCCCGGCGCTGGAACGGTTGGTGGCGGCCTTCAGCAATCCGGCGGAAGGCGCCGGCCCCTCCGGGGTTGATATAGTCGAGCCGATGCCTGCGGCCGGCGTTTGAAGATGGAGAACGGTCCAATGAAAATCTTGCGTTTGGCGGCCACGACGGCGGCGCTGTTGCTGTCGCTTGGAGCAGGCGTCCACGCCCAGACCACACTGCGCATCGGCCTTGCCGAAGATCCGGACATTCTCGATCCGACGCTCGGGCGTACCTATGTCGGCCGCATCGTATTCGCGTCATTTTGCGACAAGCTGTTCGACATCGACGAAAAACTCAACATCGTGCCACAGCTCGCGCTGTCCCACGAGACCTCCGACGACGGCAAGGAGGTCTTCATCAAGCTTCGGCCGGGCGTGAAATTCCACGATGGCGAGCCGTTCGACGCCGAGGCTGCAAAATTTTCGCTCGACCGCCACGTCACGCTGTCGGCGTCCTTCCGCAAGCCGGAGCTGGCCCAGCTCGACCATGTCGATGTCGTCGATCCCCTGACCATCAAGCTGGTCTTGAAGACGCCGTTCTCGCCGCTGATCGCGCAGCTCACCGATCGCGCCGGCATGATGGTTTCCCCCAAGGCGGTAAAGGAAGCAGGCGACAAGTTCGGATTGAAGCCGGTTTGCGCCGGGCCTTACAAATTCGTCGAGCGGGTCCAGCAGGACCGCATCGTATTCGAGAAATTCGCCGACTATTGGAACAGGGACAATATCCATATCGACCGTATCGTGTATCTGCCGCTGGTCGACGCAACGGTGCGGCTGGCCAATCTGAAATCCGGCGGCCTCGATCTGATCGAACGGCTGCTGGCGACCGACATCAAGGATGTTCAGGCGGACACGAGACTTAAACTGTCGAGCGCAATCGAGCTCGGTTATCAGGGCGTGACGCTGAACATCGGCAAGGACAAGGCCAAGGGGCCGCTCAGCCAGTCCGCCAAGGTGCGCCAGGCGCTCGACCTGTCGATCGACCGCGAGGCCATCAACCAGGTGGTGTTCAACGGCGAGTTCAAGCCCGGCAATCAATGGGTCAATCCCGATCATCCCTATTACCAGAAGGCCTTCCCGGTGCGCGGCCGCGACGCCGCCAAGGCCAAGGCGCTATTGAAGGAAGCCGGCGTCACCGCGCCGGTGAGTGTCGATTTCATGGTGCCGAAGGGCGCGGAAACCGAAGCGGTCGCGCAGGTGATCCAGTCGATGGCGGCGGAAACCGGTTTCGACATGAAGATCAGGGTTACCGAGTTCGCGACATCACTGAAGCAGGCTGAAGCCGGGGAATATCAGGCCTACATGCTGGCCTGGAGCGGACGCATCGACCCGGACGGTAATTCCTACATCTTCCTGAAAACCAATGCGCCGCAGAACTACAGCGCATGGTCCAATCCGGACGCCGACAAGGCGCTCGATGACGCCCGCCTTGTCACCGATCAGGCGCAACGCAAGGCGATCTACGAAAAACTGACGAAGTTCGCGCTCGACGAGGAGCCGCTGCTGTACATCTATCACCGCAGGATCCTGATCGCGCATACCACGAAGCTCGAGGGCTACAAGCAGATGCCGGACGGACTGGTGCGCGTGGTCGGGTTGAAGCTGAAGTGAGGGCGGTGAACCAAGGCGCTTCCTCGTGTTTCTTGGCGTTTCCACGAGTCGTCCCTGCGAACGCAGGGACCCCAAGCGTGAGCGCAATTGCGCTCATCGCGGCGGCGCGGACTCTCGTTTCGGCACTGGAGCGGAGGCCTTTTTTCACTTTTGAGGCCAGGGGTGATGGGTCCCTGCGTTCGCAGGGACGACCCGCTGAGAGCTTGTGCGAAGCCCCGGCCCTCTCCCCACAAGCGGGGCGAGGGAGAAGAGAGCCATGCTGAGCTTCCTCGCCAAGCGGCTGGTTCAGCTGATCCCGACGCTGTTCTTCGTGTCGATCCTGATTTTCTCGCTGCAGCAATTGCTGCCGGGCGATCCGGCGCTGGTGATGGCCGGCGAAGAGCGCGATCCCAACGTCATCGCGCAGATCCGCCAGCAATACCGGCTCGATCAGCCGATCCCGGTGCAATACATCTACTGGGTCAAGGGCGTGCTGTCCGGCGACTTCGGCGAGTCGCTCCGCATCAAGGTGCCGGTTCGCGAACTGATCGCGCAGAAGCTGCCGGTAACGATGCAACTGGCGTCGATGGCGATCCTGATCGCCCTCCTGATCGGTATTCCCGCAGGCATCGTGTCGGCGGTGAAGAAGGGCACGGTTTGGGACTATGGCGCCAACCTGTTCGCGCTGTGGGGCATCTCGACGCCGAATTTCTGGCTCGGGATCATGCTGATCTTCCTGTTTTCGATCGAGCTCGGATGGCTGCCGGCGTCGGGTTACCTCTCCCTCGCCGAAAACTGGCGCGCCAGCCTTGCATCCACCATCATGCCCGCCTTCGTGCTGGGCAACGCGATCGCGGCGATCCTGATGCGACATACCCGCAGCGCCATGCTGCAGGTGCTCGAAAGCGATTATGTCCGCACCGCCCGCGCCAAGGGTCTGTCCGAACGCTCGGTCATCCTCAAGCATGCCATGCGCAACGCGCTGACGCCGGTCATCACGCTCGGCGCGCTCGAACTCGGCGAGCTGCTGTCGGGGGCGGTGCTGACCGAGCAGATCTTTTCGATTCCAGGCTTCGGCAAGCTGATCGTCGACGCGGTGTTCAATCGCGATTACGCCGTGGTGCAGGGCGTCGTTCTGGTGACGGCGACCATCTACATCGCGCTGAACCTGATCGCCGATATCGCCTATATCCTGGTCAATCCACGGCTGAGGGCTTGAGCAGCATGACCGACGCCACGCTCGGCACAACACCTGTCGCCAGCTCCGACGAATTGGAAAGTCCGGCGCGGCGCGCGCTGCGGCGGTTGTTTCGGCACAAGGGCGCGGTCGTCGGACTTATCGTGATCGCGACATTCACCGTGCTCGCGGTGTTTGCACCCTTGATCGTGCCTTATGATCCGATTGCGACCAGCTGGACGGCGGTGCGCAAGCCGCCCTCGGCGCTGCACTGGTTCGGTACCGACGACCTCGGGCGTGATATCTTCGCCCGCGTGATCTATGGCGCCCGCGCCTCGCTGACGGCTGGCGCGATCTCGGTCGGAATCGCGCTCGGGATCGGCGTGCCGTTCGGGCTGTTGTCGGGTTATCGCGGCGGCTTCATCGACGCGCTGATCAGCCGCATCACGGACGCCATGCTGGCCTGCCCGTTCCTGATCCTCGCCATTGCACTGGCTGCGTTTCTCGGACCAAGCCTCGGCAACGCCATGATCGCCATCGGTGTCTCCAGGATGCCGGTATTCGTGCGGCTAACCCGCGGCCAGGTGATGAGCGTCAAGGTCGAAGACTATGTCGAGGCCGCGCGCGCCATGGGCAATCCGCGCTGGCGGATCGCGCTGTTTCATATTTTGCCGAACATCATGCCGGCGCTCCTGGTGCAGGCGACGCTTTCGATTGCGGCAGCGATCATCGCCGAGGCGGCGCTGTCGTTCCTCGGCCTCGGCCAGCAGCCGCCGGCCCCATCATGGGGCAGCATGCTGAATGCAGCCCAACGCTTCCTGACCAACGCGCCGTGGATGGCGCTGTGGCCGGGCTTAGCGATTTTCCTGGTGGTGCTGTCGTTCAATCTGGTTGGCGACGGCCTGCGCGACGCGCTCGATCCACGCGAGCGGTAGAGCTGTTTCGACTTGGGTTGAATCGTCGTGCTCGTCCAGAGCATCTGAGTTCGTCATGCCCGGGCTTGTCCCGGGCATCCACGTGCTATTTGTAACGCCGCAAGGAAGACGTGGATGGCCGGGACAAGCCCGGCCATGACAGGGAGGAGGCTCGTTAACTCAGCCCACCGGCCGCTCGTCCGAAATCACCTTGCCG
>DATHHQ010000452.1:0-5433 GCA_035490095.1 Bradyrhizobium sp. | reverse complement strand
GCGCCAGCGTATAGACGTCGTCGAGATGCGGCAGCGCGGCGTCGCGAAAGCGCCGCGCCTTTTCGGGATTGTCGTCCGAACTGTTCACCGGCATCGCCTTTTGCCCGGCTTTGGCAGAAAATGCGGGTGCCCGGCCGGCTTGAATCCACCGGCCGGGCATCGCTGTGATGCCTTGGTTTCGCCCGCTACTCAACCTTGATCGTCCCTGTCATATGCGGGTGCAGCGAACAAAAATACTTGTAATCGCCCGCCGCCGTGAACGTGAACGAATAGCTGTCGTCGGTATCCATCGTCTTCGATCGGAATTTTCCCGCTGACACCACCGTGTGGGGAATGTCATCGCGATTTTTCCAGGTGACGGTGGTGCCGACCTTCACCGTGAGCTGTGCCGGCTCAAAGGTGAAATTGTCGATCATCACGTTGGTCGTCTCCGCGGCGCGGACGCCGCTGAGACAGAGCGATATTGCCGCGGCGATGGCCAATCGGCCAAGGCTGCGCAGAGCTAGTGACGCCATCACGAATTTTCCTTTAGCCCTGCAGCGGGGTGTCGATGATCGCGAGGCGCTGATCGCCCGGCTTGAAGTTGATGCTGGCAACACCGAGCAGGCCGCGGAGCTTGTCGTCGGCGACCTTCATCGGCCCGGGCGAGGGGGCGGTGCCCGGCGCCGGCTGCGGAAACGCGGTCGAGCGCGCGGTGTGGAAGGTGACGTTGCCCTCGACCTTCTGCATCACCTGGTGGATGTGGCCGTTGAGCACCGTCACCGAACCGAAGCCCTTGAGGTAATCCAGCGCGCGGGCGCCGTCCTCGGTGCCCCAGCCCCAGGTCGGATAGACCGTCCACAGTGGAATATGGGCGAACACGACGATGGGCATCGATTTCGATTTGCCCTTGAGATCATCCTCAAGCCATTGGAGCTGCTCGGTGCCGAGATTGCCGAGGCCGCCGGCCTTGAGGTCCACCACATTGACGAGGCCGATGAAGTGGACCCCGTTGGCGTCGAACGAATACCAGCCGGCGCCTTTGGTGCCGCGGCCGTAGCGCTCCTTGTAGAGCTTGACCTCTTCATCGATGAAATCGTGCTCGCCGGGTACGTAATGTACGTCGAGCTTGGCCTGCGAGATGATGCGATCGGCGTTGTCGAACTCGGCCGCCTTGGACAAATGGGTGATGTCGCCGGTGTGAATCATGAACGACGGCTTCACCGGCATCGCGTTGATCTTGCCGATGGCCTCTTCCAGCGTTCCGAGCGCGTTGGGATTGGCCGGCTTGTCGAAGCCGACATGGCTGTCGCTGATCTGCAGGAACGTCATGCCGGCCGCCTCGGCCGCCTGCGCGGAACCGACCAGCCCCAGCGAACGGGGCACGCCGCCCGAAACGGTCCACAGCACGCCGGTGCCGGCCCAGGTCATGCATTCCAGCACCCGGCGGCGGCTGACGCCGCGTCCTTCGTCATTGTGGTCGTGATCGAATTCGCTCATCGCCAATCTCCATGGACCCTTGATTGGGTTGTGGGGACTGGATCGGGCGAGGGCTGGGTTTATTCCCGGATGTCGCGACGGGTGGCGGTCGGACGATGACGATTCCGTGATCGGCTACATGTGCGAATCTTCCAGGATCATCGCCGCGCCCTTTTCGGCAATCATCGCGGTGGGTGTGTTGGTATTCCCCGAGGTGATCGTCGGCATCACAGAGGCATCGACGACACGAAGCCCGGCTAGGCCAATAAACCGCAGCCGTTCATCGACCACGGCCAAAGGATCGCTGGCCGTGCCCATCTTCGCGGTTCCTACGGGATGGAAAATCGTGGTGCCGATATCGCCGGCGGCTTTCGCCAGCGCCGCATCGTCGTCACCGACCGCTGGGCCCGGCAAGAATTCCTGCGGGTGATAGGGCGCGAGCGCGGGCTGTTTCATCAGGCGGCGGGTGGTGCGGATGGCGTCGGCGGCGACTTCGCGGTCTTCGCCGGTCGCAAGGTAATTCGGCGCGATCGCAGGCGCCTCCGCCGGTTCAGCCGAGCGGATGCGCACGGTGCCGCGCGACGTCGGCTGCAGATTGCAGGCGCTCACCGTGATCGCCGGGAAGCGGTGCAGGGGATCGCCGAACTTGTCGAGCGATAGCGGCTGCACGTGGAACTGGATGTTGGCGCGCTCGCGACGCGGGTCCGAACGCGTGAAAATGCCGAGCTGCGACGGCGCCATGGTCAGCGGACCGCGGCGGCGGAAGGCATAATCGAGGCCCATCAGCCCGCGCCTCACCAGCGAATAATAAGTCTCGTTGAGCGTGCGAACGCCATCGACCTGGTAGATCGCGCGTTGCTGCAGATGATCCTGCAGATTGCGCCCGACACCCTGCCGGTCGAGCACGCATCCGATCCCGAGCGGCGCCAGCCACTCCGCTGGTCCGATGCCGGAGCGATGCAGCACCTGCGTCGATCCGATCGAACCGGCGCACAGGATCACTTCGCCTTTGCTGCGGGCTTCGACGACTTCGCCGCCTTGAATGAAACGCACGCCGGCGGCGCGCCCCTGCTCGACAATCAGGCGATCGGCCAGCACATTTTTTTCGAGACGCAGATTGGGACGCTTCAATGCGGGCTTCAAAAAGCCTCGCGCCGAAGACCAGCGGCGTCCGCGCTTCTGGTTGACGTGGAAATAGCCGACGCCCTCATTGTCGCCGGTATTGAAATCCGGAATTTTCCGGATACCCATTTCTTCCGCGGCATCGCCGACCGCGTCCAGGATGGCCCAGGACAGCCTTGGGGCTTCGATCCGCCAGCCGCCGCCGATGCCGTGATGCTCGCTCTCCCCGAGAAAATGGTCTTCGAGCCGCCGGAACGCAGGCTTGACGTCATCCCAGCCCCAGCCGGACAGGCCGAGCTGACGCCAGTGGTCATAATCGGCGGCTTGCCCGCGCATCGAGATCATCGCATTGATGGCGGACGAGCCGCCGATCACCTTGCCGCGGGGATAGGCCAGCGAGCGGCCGTTGAGACCGGCTTCCGGCTCGGTCCGGAACATCCAGTCCGAACGCGGATTGCCGATCGCAAAGAGATAGCCGACCGGGATGTGAAACCAGATCCAGTTGTCGTTGCCGCCGGCCTCCAGGATCAGGACACGGTTGGCGGGATTGGCCGACAGCCGGTTGGCGACGATGCAGCCGGCGGTGCCTGCGCCGACGACGATATAGTCGAAATCACCCTCAAGTTGCTTCATAAGCCATCACCGCGCGCCCGCTTTTGGGCATTAGCCATAGCAGCCCATAGCGTCGCTAAGGCCCGCTGTACAGCCGCCAGAGGAGTGCTAGACAAGACAACGCACCTCAATCCCGAACCGAGAATTCCCATGCCCATCATCAATCGCGTCGGCGATCTGCAACCCGATATCCAGGCCTGGCGCCGGGATATCCATGCCCATCCCGAGTTGTTGTACGACGTGCATCGCACTGCGGCATTCGTCGCGGACCGGCTGCGGGAGTTCGGTTGCGACGAAGTCGCCACGGGTCTCGGCCGTACCGGCGTGGTCGGCGTCATCAAGGGCCGCAAACCCGCAGGCAAGGGCGAAACAAAAGTGATCGGGCTGCGCGCCGACATGGATGCGCTGCCGATCGAGGAGGATACCAATCTGGCTTACGCGTCCAAGACGCCGGGCAAGATGCACGCCTGCGGCCATGACGGGCATACCGCGATGCTGCTCGGCGCCGCCCGCTATCTGGCGGAGACCCGGAATTTCGCCGGCGATGCGGTCGTCATCTTCCAGCCGGCGGAAGAGGGCGGCGCCGGTGCCGCCGCCATGATCAAGGATGGGCTGATGGACCGCTTCGCTATCGATCAGGTGTATGGCATGCATAACGGTCCGGGAATTCCGATCGGCTCGTTCGCGATCCGGTCCGGTCCGATCATGGCGGCGACCGATTCCATCGATATCCGGATCGAAGGGCTGGGCGGGCACGCGGCGCGTCCGCACAAATGCATCGATTCGGTTCTGGTCGGCGCGCAGCTGATCACGGCGCTGCAGACGATCGTGTCGCGCAGCGTCGACCCGCTGGAATCGGCCGTGATTTCGATGTGCGAGTTCCATGCCGGCAATGCGCGCAACGTGATCCCGCAAACCGCCGAGCTGAGGGGCACGGTCCGCACCCTGATCCCGGAAGTCAGGCAACTGGTCGAGAAGCGGGTGCGCGAAGTCGTCGCAGGCGTGGCGCAGATCACGGGCGCGAAGATCAATCTGGTTTACGAACGCGGCTATCCGGTGACGGTCAATCATGCCTCGCAGACCGACGTCGCGACACGGGTGGCGAAAGAGATCGCCGGCGAGGCCAATGTTCATGAGACGCCGCCGCTGATGGGCGCGGAGGATTTCGCTTATATGCTGGAGGCGCGGCCGGGCGCGTTCATCTTCTGCGGCAACGGCGACAGCGCCGGGCTGCATCACCCGGCCTACAATTTCGACGATGACGCGATTGTCTTCGGCACCTCGTACTGGATCAAGCTGGTCGAGAACACGCTGGCGGCGTGATGCCTCCACTCGATATGTCGTTCAGTCGACGTTAGGCGCGGCGCGCCGATCGTCGTCACTATGCTCGGAACATTGCACATGAGGTGGCGTTGAGACGCGGGGGACATCCCGTATCTCACTTAGCTCACCAATGGAGTGCACCATGGCCGCAAAAGAAAAAGACAAAGACCTCAACGATCTCTTCCTCGATACCCTCAAGGACATTTATTTTGCCGAAAAGCAGATTTTGAAGGCGCTGCCGAAAATGGCGAAGGCGGCCCAATCCGACAAGCTGCGTGCGGCGTTCGAAAAGCATCGCGGCGAGACCGAAGGCCAGGTCGAGCGCCTCGAACAGATTTTCGAATTGCTCGACAAGCCGGCGCGCGGCAAGACCTGCGACGCGATCCAGGGCATCCTCGACGAGGGCAAGGAGATCATGGACGAGTACAAGGGCTGCGAGGCGCTTGACGCCGGCATGCTTGCCGCCGCGCAGGCCGTCGAGCACTACGAAATTTCCCGTTATGGCACGCTGAAACAGTGGGCCACCCAGCTCGGCATGAAAGACGCCGCCCGGCTGCTGGACCAGACCCTGCAGGAGGAGAAGAAGACCGACGCGAGTCTGACGACGCTCGCGGAAGCCGCAGTCAACCTCGCCGCGGCGGCTTGAAGCCTTCGTGTCCCGGACGCGGTGCAGCGCCTCTTCGGCGGTGCACCGCAGAGCCGGGACCCATGAGAAACGATAGGCCCCGGATCAGCAGCGCATCGCGGAGCCTGTGCTCGGGCCGCGCGGAGCGCGGACCCGGGTGCGCTGCGCAGCATCCGGGGCACGCCACCCAAGCCGCGCGCGCCGATTTTCTCAGCACCTCCGCGGCAATCTTCAAATCATCGACGAAGCGCTGATATTCTCGCGCCTTGGCCTCGGCATCGGCAGCCGCAGCA
>DATHHQ010000451.1:0-8604 GCA_035490095.1 Bradyrhizobium sp. | reverse complement strand
GGACTCGCCGGTGATCGCGGCTTCGTTGACAGAGGCCACGCCTTCGATCACTTCGCCATCGGACGGAATGTTGTCGCCGGCTTCGACCAGCACGGTATCGCCGACCTTGAGGCTGGTGCCGGGGACCAAACGATAGGTCTTGTCAGAACCGATCAACAGTTTGGCCTGGCTCTCGGTGCGGGTCTTTTTGAGCGATTCGGCTTGCGCCTTGCCGCGGCCTTCGGCAACGGCCTCGGCGAAGTTGGCGAACAGCACCGTGAACCATAGCCACAGGATGATCTGGAAGGTGAAGCCGAGGTTGGCTCCGCCGGTCACCAGATCGCGCAGGAAAATCACCGTGGTCAGCGCGGCGACGACCTCGACCACGAACATCACGGGGCTCTTGATCATCAACCGCGGATCCAGCTTGACGAAGGCCGAACCGATGGCGGGCATCACGATTTTCGGATCGAGCATCGCCGAGACCGGCATCCGCTTATTCATTTTGACGACTTCCATGGACGTAACTCCGAAATGCGCTCGATCAGAACAGGGTGTTGGCGTTGCCAGCGAGGTGCTCGACGATCGGGCCGAGCGCGAGCGCCGGGAAAAAGGTGAGGCCGCCGATGATCAGGACCACACCGACCACCAGGCCGACGAACAGGCCACCCGTCGTCGGCAAGGTGCCGGCCGACGGTGGTATCGATTTCTTGCCGGCGAGCGAGCCCGCCAGTGCCATCGCCGGCACGATCATGAAGAAGCGGCCGACGAACATCGAACTCGCCAGCGTCACGTTGTAGAAGAAGGTGTTTCCGGTCAGTCCCGCGAAGGCAGAACCGTTATTGCCGGTCGACGAAGTGTAGGCGTAGAGCACTTCGGTGAAGCCATGCGGACCGGCGTTGGCCATCGAGGCCACCGCCGACGGCAGCACGACAGCCACCGAGGTCCAGCCCAGATACATCAGCGGCAGGACCAGAATCGCCAGCATCGCCATCTTGACTTCGCGCGCCTCGATCTTCTTGCCGACATATTCAGGCGTGCGGCCGACCATCAGGCCCGCGACGAAAATCGCGAGCACCACGAACAGCAGCATGCCGTAGAGGCCGGCGCCGACGCCGCCAACGATGATTTCGCCGAGCTGCATGTTGATCAGCGGAATCATGCCGCCAAGTGCTGTGAAGCTGTCATGCATGGCGTTGACCGCGCCGCAGGAGGCGGCGGTGGTGATGACCGCGAACAGCGAGGAGGCAACGATGCCGAAGCGGACCTCCTTGCCTTCCATATTGCCGCCGGTCAGGCCGAGCGCCTGGAGCGCCGTCGTACCGTTGGCTTCAGCCCAATAGGTGATGGCGACGCCCGATATGAACAACACGCCCATGACAGCCAGGATCGCCCAGCCCTGACGCTGGTTGCCGACCATGCGGCCGAACACGTTGGTCAGCGCCGCGCCGAGCGAGAAGATCGAAATCATCTGAATGAAGTTCGACAGCGCGGTCGGGTTCTCGAACGGATGCGCGGCGTTGGCGTTGAAGAAGCCGCCGCCATTGGTGCCGAGCATCTTGATCGCGACTTGCGAAGCCACCGGACCGACGGCGATGGTCTGCTTGGCGCCTTCCAGCGTGGTGGCATCGACATAAGCGCCGAGCGTCTGCGGAATGCCCTGCCAGACCAGGAACAGCGTGTAAACGACGCAGATCGGCAGCAGGACATAGAGCGTGCAGCGCGTCACATCGACCCAGAAATTGCCGATGGTGCGCATCGAGGAACGGGAAAAGCCGCGGATCAGCGCCACCGCGAGCGCGATGCCGGTCGCCGCCGACAGGAAGTTCTGGTGCGTCAGCCCCAGCATCTGCACCAGATAGGACAGCGTGCTTTCGCCGCCGTAATTCTGCCAGTTGGTGTTGGTGATGAAGCTGATCGCCGTATTGAAGGACAGATCGGGCGCAACGGCGGACTGGTCCGCCGGATTGAACGGCAACACCGCCTGCAGCCGCATCACCGCGTAGATGATGAGAAAGCCGCCGACATGAAACAGCAGCATGGCGACCGTATAGGTCAGCCAATGCTGCTCGCGCCTTTCATCGACGCCGCCGATCCAGTAAAGCCCGGCCTCGACCGGCCGCAGGATCGGCGACAGAAACGTGCGCTCGCCGTTGAAGACGCGCGTCATGTACCAGCCGAGCGGTTTGACCAGCGCAACGATAATCGCGCAGTATAGAATGATTTGAATCCAGCCGATGACGGTCATGGTGGTATGCCCTAGGGTTTGCGCGATCTGTGCGGGAATGCGGTCAGAACCGCTCGGGCCGCAGCAGCGCGTAGGTCAGGTAAAACAGCAGGCCCGCGGACACGAGACCGGCAAGTGAATAATCGAAGATCATGGTTGTGCTCCTCCAGAGCGTTTTCGAGCGAGAGCCTGCCCGCACTTGAAGCGGGGTGGACACCGGTTCGCGTGAAGAGAACGCGGCGGAATCTAAAGCCGTTCGCAGGCGTAGGTGTAACCCACTGCCAGCACGAAGAAGCCGAGGCCAAGGGCCAGCATGAGGACGTCCAACATCAGGTACTCCTTGTTGCGCTTGTTTCTTTGCGCCACGCTTGCGTGTTGCAGGGAAGGCGGATTGCGTTGGATCTATACCGGATCGCAGCTGCAATCCGGGCTTTGCCCGTAGCAGTGGCCGTGAAGTGCCACTCGCCGCATATGTTTTCGAGGCGGGGGCGCAAGCAATCTTATAGGAATCTCATAAAGACGCGGCTTTACGCTTGCGCTTGCGGTCCAACTCGAGGGTTCAGCGTAGCTTCTGACCCAATCATGATCTTGCGCGTTTCGCCGCCTTTTATCGAAATGCACGCTTATGAAATCCCTATATCTCCGACTTGCATTCCATCTCGCTTTTAAATGGCGGTCTATCCATCTTGCTGAATGCGGCCGTGGGTCGACCGCAATTCATGTGAGATACACCATGTTAGCTCTTTCAAAACATCACGATCCCGGCGAACTCAGTGACCGCCTGCGCGACACTCCAGCGGCGACGGCAGGTCTCATGTCTGAAGTCATCGGCCAGACCTGCCGGCGCTTTCCGTCGATGGGGCAGACCGAAAAGACCGCCCGGATCGAACGATTGATCGGGTCGGCCGCCTGGACCGATGCGGCGCTTGCGCTGATCGATCTGGAATTGCCGCAATGGCAGGTTCGCCGCATCGCCTATGACGAAGGCGAGTGGCATTGTGCATTGTCACGCCAGCGCGAGCTTCCCGAATGGCTGGATCAATCGATCGGAGCCCACCATGCCGATCTGGCGCTGGCGATCTTGAGCGCATTCGTCGAGGCCCAGCGGATCGCTGCGCCGTCAAGCAGCACCAGCGTTCCCATCGTACCACGCGAGGCGAGCGCACTTTATGATCCGCTCCTGACCGACAATTTCGCGTAACAGCCCACGATCGAACCATCGTCGGAGTTCGACTCTTGGCGCAGTTCCCGAATTTGCCGCAGCAACTGACATCGACCCGGGTGATCGTTCGCTTCTGTCTGCGCACGATCATCCTGGTTTTCTTCGCAACGCTTGGCAGCATTGGCTTCGGCAGAAGCCTTGTGGCGTTGCTGTGCATGTCCACGATCCTCGGCGCCGTCATGGGGGTGATGAAGCGCGAGCCTCCATTCGACAAGGTTCTCAACCATTGGGATGAAACGGTGGCCTATGCGGCGCTGTGGTGCCTGGTCAGTGGGTTCAGCCAGGCTGCTCCATTTTGAAACGACACGCGATCTTATGCGGCTCCTATGAGATCGCTGTTGTGTCGCCCTCGAATTCATATCCGGCTGAGCAGATATTGGGAGCATGAGTCACGCAGTATCCCGGCCGACCACCATCCGAACATTCGCACACGAAACGACACCGCGACGGAAGGGTCCGTGGCCACGGGAGCACGCGCTACTCGCGCATAGAAGGAATACCAACGTGAAGCTCGTCGAACCTCCATCGTGCCGCTCAGCATCCACGATCGTCTTTGTCGGCAAAGACAGCCGCGGCAACTGGGTCGCCCAGGAACAGAACGGTCTCTATGGCGGCCTGTTCGTCAACCGCGCGCAAGCCGTCAAGTACGCGCTGTTCGAGAACGGCCATCACCCCGAAACAATCGTCGAAGTCGCGCGCGAGATCGAGCTCGACATGGGCGGCAAGCTCGCCGCCTCCGATCCCACACTTGCCCCCAGTTCCCGGCGCGCCGCATGAGAAGTGCAACAGCCGTTACTCAGGAGAGCCAGATGGTTCAGCCTCATTCCGTTTCAAACCGCGAGCAGGTCGTCGATACCATGATCGAGCTCACGCGCCTGTCCAATCTGCATCGCGCCATCGTCGCCGGCGGCGACAGCCTGGAACTCTATCTTGCGCTGCGACGCCGCGGGTTCATTCGTGTGGCTACCGCCGAGATCTGCCGTGTTGCCAAGGGACAGCACGCGGTCGGTCTGATCACGGGGCAAAATTCGCTAACTGCGATCGAGGCTGCTCTCACCCGGATATCGCCATTCCTCTGCACCAGCGCGACCGTCGCCATCCTGATCGACTCTCGCGAGAGCAGCATCAACCTGAGAATCCGAAGCAAACTGGAACAGATGGGTTTTCGGATCGAGGCGGGTGTCAGGTGCCAGCAGGGCCTCGTGCTCTCCGCATACCGACAGGGCTTCGGTCAGATGGAAAACGCGGCGTGAAATCCAATGAGACCCCATGCACATCCCGCCACCTGGCTGGCGGGATACATACCCGATCTTCCCACCCCGTTCGATGAAAACGATCGAATCGATCTGGCGGCATTTGCAAAGCTTTGCGAACGCCAGATCGAAGCCGGCGTCCCCGCGATCGTGGTCTGCGAAACTGCCGGCGAGGCCTCGACCCTGACGCCAGCCGAGCAGGAGACCATCATCTGTGCTGCCGTCCAGGCCGCGCGTGGCCGCACCCGCGTCATTGCCGGAGCGGGTTCGAATTCGACCAGCCAGGCCATCGCGCTGACGCGGCGTGCCGAAGCCGCCGGCGCCGATGCGGTGCTTTCGGTCGTGCCCTATTACAACAAGCCGATGCAGATCGGCATTCAAGCGCACTTTCGGACGATCGCGGACTCGACCGCGCTGCCCATCATCCTGCACGACATTCCGTCCCGGACCATCCGCGAGCTGTCCGACGAAACGCTGGTGCTGTTATCGCAATCGAGGCAGTTCATCGGATTGAGGGATGGAACGGGCGATGTTCTGCGCCCAATGCGCCTGCGGTCGCGGCTGCCATCGAGCTTCCGATTGCTGTCCGGAGACGACGCCACCGCGCTGGCTTTCGTTGCCAATGGCGGGGATGGCTGCATTTCCACTCTATCAAATGTCGCGCCGGAACTATGTCAGGCCATTTTCTCGAACTGCCGGCAGGGACGATTGCAGTCTGCGCGATATCTGCAAAATCGGCTGGCGCCGCTGAACGCCGCGCTTTCCAGGGAGAGCCCGGCTGCCCTGAAGTACGCGTTGTCCATGCTCGGCTTTATCCGCCCGAGCACCCGCCTGCCGATCGTGGGATTGGCCGAACCGGCGAAAGCCGAGGTCGCGCGCGCCATCGCGGAGATCGGCGACGAGGATCTGGCTTGTCCAGGCAAGAGCGGGCACCGCCCTCGCCTGCGGAAGGATTCAGCCAACAGCTAGCCTACGTGCCACCGGCGGATGCGCGGTCGAGAAAATGCTTCTCCCGCCATTTCGGCCCGGGACCGCGCATATAGTGATCTTCGGGGTGATATTTCCCGACCGGCCCGCTCCAGGAAGAACTGAGAAACGTCACCAGAGCGCCGGCAGCGCGGCGGAGATGGGAAGAAAGCTGTCGCATGTGATACTCCACGCGAAAAGTAGACACCAAGGGCTGCAGGCCGATTGACCAGAATCAATCCTCGCGAATGCTGGCTCGACCGGGATTGGGCGTCACCCAATCGTTGTTGGCCCGGTCCAAGCGAATACCGCGAAGCTCCAGCTCGCGTTCCATACGGCGCAGCTTCGAATTGGCGATAGCCTCGATCATGTTCTGCAGGAAGCCGTTGAAACGCCTTAAGGCGCTGCGGGCGCGGACGCGAACGCGTTTGCCCTGCGTCCTGCCAAACCGGTGCTCGCTCGGTGGGTCCCGTCGGGTGATGAGATACGCTCGATAACCATCGTCGTAGGCCAAATAGCGGAATTTATCATCGCTGGTAGTTAAGTGGGTCATCTTGCATCTCCACCGTTGGCTCCAGTTGGAGCTATTGGGAAGTTGCGCAGGACGGCATAGGAAATCGAGGCGACCGCCTGTCCTCTCTCATAGGCGCGGCATAAAGGCCCGCCGCGACCTCGCTCTCTTTGCGATTCCTATATTTCTCTTATGAGATGCGCCGCCAAGCCGTCTCGCATTCCTATGGCATCGTCTGCACTTCATGGCTCACCATCGATAAGCGCACAATGGTCGCAATGCAGATGACAAGCCCGGATGCTTCACGGCGGCGGACGCTGAGACGTTCGACCGCCGCGAACGAGCAAGACGGTGAACGCTCCGGCACCTTGCCGCCCGGCGAGCCCGCAACCGCCACCGCGCAATTTCATCCGCTCGATCCCGGCATCATCAATGAGGCGATCCCGGCATTTTTCATCGGCCGCAACAAGGACGGATTCTGGGTGGCCCGTGACGTCAAGGGACGGATCGGTGGACTTTTCCTGCTTAAGAACTCCGCATTGTCGTTTGCAAGAAGGAACAGCCAGCCGGGAGGATGCGCAACCATCTTTCTATCCGAGCGGTTTGAACTCGACCTCGAGAACACAGGCAATCCGCTCATCGCACAGCTTGGATTGTTGGTCCGTTTTGCAATGCGCCATCGGCGGCGCGACATGGCGGAAGCGCCATAGGCCGGCTGAAAGATTTTCACATCCCTTGAATCGAGCCGGCGGCCAAACGCCGACAAGCGGCATCGCCCGGCCCGCGAACAACCCGGAGTGAAGGATTTTTGACATGACGATGTTGATGCACACGCGCGGTCCCTTCGAGCGGGCTCCCAATTCACCGGAAAGGCAAGACGCGACCGGAGCAGATGCGGCGGAAGCGCGCCTGGCGATGATCAAGCGCTTCGGCATGTGCGCCCTTACGCTCCTGCTGGCAGGGGGCGCCCTCACCGGGATCGTCGCGCTAAGGGCGATAGCGGTCTTTCATAACTTAAATATGAACCTACATTGAGGGCATCGGTCGCGGCCGCCGCGCGCCCGAAATGGTCGCTCATGCTTTGATCCTTGTCGCGCTGAAAAAGGCGGCTCGCGGGTCGTGGTCCCGCACAGTCGCTGATTTCCACCTCATGCCTTATCGGGCGTTGACCGAGTCTCTCGTTTGAGTCAGAGAAAGGTTTTGCTCCGCCGAGGCGCCCGGAGGATTCGATGAATTTCAGCAGTGCAGACCTCTCGACGATACTGGATCGTATTCTCGACACGGCGGCGGACAATTTGCGGGTCGCAAAGATCCTGATTCAGCTGGGTCTCGACCCCAACAACGTCACGTCCGACGCATTATTCAATCGCCTGCTGGAAATTGTGCTGGCCAACATTAACCTGGCCAATTTGTTTGCCCTGGTCGGCGCGATCTTCTTTGTCGCCACGCTGCTGATGCAGACCATGGTGCCGCTGCGCGTCGCGACAATGATCGGCTGTGCGTTCTTCGCCGGCTTTGGCGCGCTCGCCGGTAGCGTCACGACTTTTCTCTTGTATCTGCTGTTGCTCCCGATCAACGCCTATCGTCTTCGTCAGATGCTCAACCTGGTCAAGAAAGCGCGCAGCGCGACGCAGGGCGACAGTTCGATGGAATGGCTCAAGCCGTTCATGACCGAGCGCAAATATCGCAAAGGCGACATTGTGTGCAAAAAGGACGATGCCGCCGATGAAATGTTCCTGACCGTCACCGGAAATTTCCGGGTCACCGAAATCGGCGTCGAACTTCCGCCGGGACGTCTGATGGGCGAACTTGGCTTCCTGTCGCTCAACAACCGGCGGACGGCGACGGTCGAATGCACCGAGGACGGGCACGTGCTGACCATAACCTATGAAAAGCTGCTTGAGATCTACTTTCAGAACCCGCAATTCGGCTATTACTTTCTCGTTCTGACCAGCCAGCGCCTGCTGGAGAATATCTCGAGGCTCGAAGCAATTATCGCGCAGAGCAAAATCGCGCAGCAGACCCCGGCCGCAGGCGGCACGAATTGAGCTTCAATGCGTATGCTGCCGTGCCGAGTGCGCAGGTCACTCGCGGCGGATGGCTACTCCGCCGCTGAGCGGATCTCGGCGCGTTCGGCTCGCACCGCGCAGAACTTGAATTCAGGAATCTTCCCGAACGGATCCAGCGCCGGATTGGTCAACAGGTTCGCCGCGGCTTCCGCGTAGCAGAACGGCATGAACACCATGTTCTCAGGCACGTCGCGATCGGAGCGCACCTTGATTTCGACCGCGCCGCGCCGCGTCTCCAGCCGGATGAAATCGCCCGGCCACAGCTTCAGGCGCCGCATGTCCTTCGGCGACATGAACGCCACCGCCTCCGGCTCGATCTGATCGAGCACCATGGAGCGCCGCGTCATCGAGCCGGTGTGCCAATGTTCGAGCACGCG
>DATHHQ010000450.1:0-10027 GCA_035490095.1 Bradyrhizobium sp. | reverse complement strand
CCGATAGCCTGAGCTTTCGACTCAAAACCGGAAGCGATGGATCATGGGAAGCGTCGTTCTTCTCGACCTGATGGGTGGCGTGGCATTGCTGCTGTGGGGCCTGCACATGGTTCACAGCGGAATTCTGCGCGCTTTCGGCCCTGATCTGCGTCAGCTTTTGGCGGCAGCCCTGAAGAACCGCTTCACCGCCTTTGCGGCGGGTATCGGGTTGACAGCCCTGTTACAAAGCAGCACCGCAACCGCCTTGATTACGAGTTCCTTCACCGCCGAGGGCCTGGTCAGCCTGGTTCCGGCGCTGGCGATCATGCTCGGCGCCAATGTCGGAACCACGCTGATCGTTCAAATCCTGTCGTTCAACATCGCCGCCGTCGCCCCCGTTCTGTTCATCATCGGGCTGGTCGCCTTCCGCAGCGGCGCGCGTTCGCGCATCAAGGACGTCGGCCGCGTCGCGATCGGTCTCGGTTTGATGCTGCTGGCGCTGCATATTCTGCTCGACACGCTGGCGCCTGCGGAGAATGCGCCCGGCATGCGGGTCTTCATGAGCGCCATCACCGGCGATCCCGTGCTCTGCATTATCATCGGCGCTGCCGTCACCTGGGCGGTGCATTCAAGCGTAGCCAGCGTTCTGCTGGTCATGTCGCTTGCTTACGCGCAGTTCATTTCGCCTTATGCGTCGCTGGCGCTTGTGCTGGGCGCCAATCTCGGCAGCGCCATCAATCCGGTGTTCGAAGGCGCGCGCCGCGACAATCCCGCGAGCTATCGTCTTCCGCTCGGAAATCTCATCAATCGGCTGATCGGCGTGCTGCTGGTCGCGCCATTCCTGCGTCCGATTGCCGAGCTTTTGCAGGCATGGCAGCCCGACCTCGCCAAGATGACCGCCGAATTTCATATCGCGTTCAACGTCGCGACGGCGATAATTTTCATCGGCCTGCTCGACGGCATGGCCCGGCTGTTGAAAAAGCTTCTGCCAAACCGGGTCCAGGAAACCGACCCGTCGCGGCCACGCTATCTCGACGAGAGCGCGCTTGAAACGCCCTCGCTCGCGCTGGCAGACGCCGCGCGCGAAACCCTGCACATGGGCGATCACGTCGAGGTCATGCTGCGCAAGGTGATGGCCGCGATGATGACCAACGATCGCGCGCTGGTGGATGAGGTGTCCCGAATGGACAACAGCGTCGACAACCTCGACGAGGCCATCAAGCTCTATGTGACCAAACTGACGCGCGGCAGCCTCGACGAGCGCGAGGGCCAGCGGGCGATGGAGATCATCTCCTTTGCCATCAATCTTGAGCATATGGGCGATATCATCGACAAGAATTTGAGCGAACTCGCCACCAAGAAAATCAAGCGCCGGTTCCAATTTTCGCCGGAAGGCGCCGAAGAACTATCGGCATTCCACAAGCGGACCATGGACTCGCTGCGGATCGCGTTCGGCGTCTTCATGTCGGGCGACGTCAATGAAGCCCGCAAGCTTCTCGCGGAGAAGGCGCTTCTGCGCAATACCGAGCTGGCCGCCACCGAGCGGCATCTTGACCGGCTGCGCGAGGGCCGGCCTGAGAGCATCGAGACTACCTCGCTTCACCTCGACGTACTGCGCGACTTGCGGCGAATCCACTCGCATATCTGTTCGGTGGCCTATCCGGTGCTCGACGCCGCTGGCGAACTGCCCGCCCACAACAACGCTGAAAACGATCTGGCCGCGCTGCCCGCACCTGCGGCAAATCCGTGACGCGTTGACCAATCTCAATCGCTGGCGGACGACTGCCGGCCGTTGACGATGATGAAGTACAGATTGCGGATGTAGACCAGGAGCCCAAGCGCCTGGCCCGCGATGAATACCGGGTCTCGGCGATACAGCGCGTAGACCAGCAGCAGTGCGCCGCCGCCAATCGAGAAGAACCAGAACGCCACCGGAATCACGCTCTTGCGCGCGCGTTCCGAGGCGATCCATTGCACCACGAAGCGCATGGTGAAGAAGCCCTGCGCCACGAACCCCAGAATGACCCAGCCATCGAATTTGATGACAAAGACATCGTGCAGATAGGCAGCGAACGTATTGAACAGGTCAGTCATTGGGGATTACCTCGGTCGCGACCGGCGTCGGCTTCTTGCGGCGGATCAGCCACCACACCCCGGCAAGATCCATGATCCCGATCCATAGCCGATCGAAGAAACCGTAATTTGACACGCCCGAATGGCGCGGGCGATCAATCACATCGACATAGGCGATCTCATATCCTTCGCGGCGCATCAGCGCCGGCAAAAAGCGATGCAGCCCGTCGAAATAGGGCATCATCAGGAACACCTCGCGCCGGAACGCCTTCAGGCCGCAGCCGGTGTCGCGGGTGCCGTCGCGCAGGATTGCGTTGCGCACGCCATTGGCAACGCGGGACTGGATTTTCTTGAAGCCGGTGTCCTTGCGTCCGACACGCTGGCCGGCGGCGAGACCGACGCGTTCGCCGCCATTCTCGATCGCCGCGATCAAATCCGGCAGGAACGCCGGATTGTTCTGGCCGTCGCCGTCGAGCGTTGCCACGATGGCGCCGCGCGCGGCACGGACCCCGCTGCGCACCGCCGCCGACTGACCCGACGATGACGCGTGACGGATCTGCCGCAGATTTCCCCGCTGCTTCATGATCGCCGCAAGCCGCTCGGCGGTCGGATCGGCGGAGCCATCATTGACGTAGATGATTTCATAACTCCATCGACCGCCGAGGGCAGAGACGATCTCGGCGATCAGCGGCGCTACGTTCTCGGCCTCGTTGCGCACGGGAACAACGATGGTAACATCGACGGCGGCGGCGTCAGAAGATGGCAAATCAACACTCATTGTTCGAGGTGGCCTGCAGCCGGCGGCACGTATCAGGGGTTCGCGCCGTCCGCTTCTTATGGGCCTGACGGCTCGCGGGCAACCCTTTTAAGGTGCCCCAATGAGGGTCCCGCGAGCGGCACAATTGCGCCATCGCGACGGATCGCGAACCCCAGGCGGCGTGCGGCGAACCAGTATCGCACCAACATCGCGCCGACCACACCGATCAGCGCACCTGCGACCACGTCGCTCGGATGATGCGCCAGCAGCACGAGACGGCTGATGGCGATCAGAATGGCATACACAATCATCGCGGGCCGCGCCTGCGGCCAAACCGCGGAAACCGCAAACGCCAATGCAAAGCTGGTAATGGCGTGGCCCGATGGAAAGCTGGCATAGGCTTCGGTCCCGGCGAAGTGAGCGAAGTTGAAGGCGTTGGCTTCGCCTCCGACGAACGGCCGGCCGCGCCCGACAATCCATTTGATGACCTCACCGGCGAGGACCGACACCAGTACCGCGAAAAACACGAACTGCAGATGCGTCCCCAGGCTGAGCAACGGCGACCGTGAGCTTCCCCGCCATCGCGGGATCATCAGCGCAAGGGCGACCAATATCCCCACCAGCAACCACAGCACATAGGCCGATTTTCCAAAATCGGTCAGGACACGAACAGGCCAGAGGCCGGCGGTGCCGCGCGGCGGCATCAGGCCAATTTCGGCAACATCGAGCGCATACATCAGCGCGATGATGGCGGCGCCGAGAATGGCGGCGAGCAGCAATACGTGACGCGCCGATCGCCGTGCCGCCTCGGCGCGCCGCGAATGCGATGGCCGGCGCACCAGTTGTGTCGCCGACGTCCTCACCAGGATAAAGACTTGCGAAAAATAATTCGACGGTGCGCCGATGCCGGCCTGAGCTGACATCTACTCGGTGTCCTCGGAGCGGAAGATGGCGATCGAAATCGCCCTGCCTTGCGAAATATTATAGCCGTCGATGCGGGTGGCGACGTTATAGCGCAGCCCGATGGCTTCGGCGCGCTGGGCGAAACCGCGTTCCGAGCGCGCTTCCACCAGCGCGAACCTGCAACTGCCCTGGCCCAGGAAATCCGCGGCGCCCGATCCGTCGGTCAGCACCGTCGAGGTGCCGGTCATGAAGACGAGGCTGGGTTCGTGGAAACCCGCCGCGGCGGCTTTCGGTCCGACGCAGACGACGTTGCGCAGCGCGCGCGCGACCTCGGCGCTGGGAAATAGCGGCGTCAGCGCCGGCACCACGACGCCATAGATCGCCACGGCCAGAAACATCGCCGACACCACGGCGTTCAGCAGCGAGCGTTCGGCGCGATTGTCGTCGTAAAGCCACCACGCGAACAGCCCGAAGATGAGTGCTGCCGCCACGAACGGCCACGCCAGAAACACCGGCTGACGCGTCAGCGTGATCGCGCCGATAACGGCAATGACGGAAGCCGCCGCCGGAATGACAAACCACCAGGCGGCGCCGCGCATCAACCATGATCGCGACAGCACGCGGCGCTCCAGCGCGCCAACCGTCAGGATGGCGATCGCCGGATAGAGCGGCAGCACGTAATGCGGCAGTTTGGTCAGCACCAGTTCGAACACGATCCAGGACGGAACCAGCCACGCCAGCAGGTACTGCGCGCCGGGCTCCCGCCTCGCCCGCCACACCGCGGGCGCGGCCATCCCGGCGAGCGCGGCTCCCGGCCAGAACGTCACCCAGAACAGCAGCAGATAGACTCCTGGCGGTGCGCCGTGGGATTCCTGCGCGGACAGCTTGCTCAGCATGTCGCCGCCGATCGAATCGGCAAAAAATGCATCGCCGGCGCGCCAGAAGATCGCGACGAACCAGGGCAGCACCAGAACCAGGGTCCACATCAGGCCCCATACCGGGCGCAGACGCCACAGCCATGCTGCAGACCGATCCAGGATCGCCAGCGTGACGATCGTCAGCCCCACGAACATCAGGATCAGCGGTCCCTTGAGCAGGATGCCGCCGGCCAGCGCGGTCCAGAAAATCGCAGGCCATGACCATGGCGGGTGCGCGGGATCCTCGCCGCGTTGCCACGACAAATACACCCGCGCCATCGCCCCCATCGCCGCGACGACGGACAACAGCAGCATCGCATCGGTTTTGGCGAGCCGCGCTTCGGCGCCGAGCAGCACCGAACTGCACAGGATAAGGGCGGCCAGTATGGCCCCGCGCCGCGTGACGAATGCGAGTGCGGTCCAGTAAGTCAGCAGCACCGCGCCGATCGCACCGATCAGGGACGGCACGCGGTAGAGCCAGACGCGAACCTGGGCCCGCGGCAGGCCTAGTGCCGAGGCGGTTTCGACCACGGCTGCCTGCAGCCAGTAGACGCCGACCGGTTTCTTGTAGCGCACATCGTCCTGGAAGCGGATGTCGACGAAATCCCCGCTCTCGACCATCTGCTTGGTCGCCTGCGCGAACCGCGCCTCGTCGCGGTCGATCGGCGGAATGTTGAAAAATCCCGGCAGAAACAGCAGCAGGCCGCACAGGGTGAGGAACGCGATCGCGCGGACATGACTGACCGTCACAAAATCGATTACGCCTGCGAGCCTGCTGCCGGGATTCACCCGGTTCTTAGGCTGGCGTGGCTCTCCAAATCTGGGGCGGGCATAGGTCTCGGACATCGGCTCCGCATACGCCGAAACCGCTATCGGGACAACCGGTTAGCAAAGCTCTATTGAATTCTGATGACAACTGTGTCCGCGGCACCCATGGCGTCGATCACGGTCAATCGGGCAAAGCCCGGGCCGGGCGGATCCACCAGACGCTGCCGCCGGCTGTCGATTTCTCCCACCGCCACACCGTTAACGAGCATTGTCAGCGGAAGCACGCCGCCGGCGATTTTTACCGGCATCGCGGCGAGTTCCGCTCCACCCGAGCGATCCACATCGATCCGCGAGCCATTCAATGGAAACTGGATGTGCGGCGCCTGCTCGCCGCCGGTCCGAACCAGTTCCCCCACCGGCCGGAACCGGCGCAACGGCAGCGGAAGTTTCGCATTGCTCGCCAGCAGCGCCCCCTTGGGCGGCTTCGGCAGGGCCGTCGGGAGTTTTCCGGTTCGGGCGAAGGCGTCGAACAGAATCGGCGCGGCGGCGGTACGGCCGACAAGACCTGGAACCGGCGCGCCGTCGGGACGCCCCACCCAGACCCCGATCGTGATGCGGCCATCGAAGCCAACCGACCAGGCGTCGCGATAGCCGTAACTGGTGCCGGTCTTGAATGCGATCCGGTTGTGCACGCCGTTTTCCGGTGGCGGCGTACCGATCAGCACGTTGCCGACCTGCCAGGCCGCGACCTGATCCATCAGCCGCAATGGATCGCGCGCATCGTCTTCTGCTTTCATGATCTCGCGCAGCGGCCGCGTACTGCCGAGCCGTGCCAATCCTGAATAGAGTTGCGCCAGATCCTGCAGCGTGACGCCGACGCCGCCGAGACCCATCGCAAGGCCCGGCGCTTCGTCTTTCGGCAGCACCAGACTGGCGCCCGCCTGCTTTATTCGCGACGACAGGCGGCTGGCGCCGACCCGGTCCAGCAAGGCGATCGCCGGTACGTTCAGGGATAGTTGCAGCGCCTTGCGCACAGGCACCGTTCCCTGAAACGTCATGTCGAAATTTTCCGGCGCGTAAGAGCCGAAGCGGATCGGCCGGTCGTCGATCAGGCTCTCCGGATGAACGAAGCCATCTTCGAATGCGAGGCCGTAGATAAATGGCTTCAGCGTCGAACCCGGTGAGCGTACGGCGCGGGTCATATCGACCTGCCCTGCGCGCCGGTCATCGAAATAATCAGGCGAACCGATCCGCGCCAGCACGTCGCCGCTTTCATTGTCCACCGCGATGATGGCAAGGGAAATATTCGGACCCAATGTGGCCGCGCGGTCGCGCGCCAGTGCCTCGAGAACCTTCTGCAGGCTGGAATCCAGTGTCAGCGTGATAACGTCAGCATCTTTCACGACGGCCATCGCCTGATCGGCCGAATGCGGCGCCAGAATGGGCATCGGCTTGCGCATCCGCGACACCGCTACTGATTTCGCCTGTGCCGCTTCCTCGGCCGCCACCTGTCCATCCTCGACCATGCGATCGAGAACGCGATCCCGCGCCGCATGTGCGACATTGGGGTGACGATCGAGGCGGCGATTTTCCGGCGATTGCGGCAGCGCCACCAGCAGCGCGGATTCCGCCAGCGACAACCGCTTCGGCTCCTTGCCGAAATAGGCAATCGAAGCGGCACGAACGCCCTCGAGGTTGCCGCCGAACGGCGCCAGCGCCAGATACAGATCGAGAATCTGGTTCTTGTTGAGCTGCCGCTCGATTTGCAGCGCGCGAACCATCTGGCGCAGCTTGGCGTAAACCGAGCGCTCCCGCCGTGGCTCCATCAGCCGCGCGAGCTGCATCGTGATGGTGGAGCCGCCCGACACGATATGACCGCGGGTGACGAGTTGAAACGCGGCGCGGCCCAATGCCAAAGGATCGACGCCGGCATGGGAATAGAAACGCCGGTCTTCGTACGCCAGCAGCAGCTTGAGATAACCGGGATCTATACCGGTTCTGGCATCGACCCGCAGCCGCCAGCGGCCGTCGGCCATGGCGTAGGCGCGCAGCAGCTTGCCGTTGCGGTCGACGATGGTGGTGGAGACTTGCCGGGCCTGCGCGAGCGGCAATGGACCGAGCGAGACGATCCACGCCACGAAGGTGCCGATGGCAAAGAAGATGATTGCGAATGCTATTCCAGCGATCCGGACGACGCGCCGTTTGCCGAGTCCGTCATGGCCGGGCTCGTCCCGGCCATCCACGTCTTCCTTGTCCGCGGCACCAAAAGTCGTGGATGCCCGGGACATCTGGCGCGAAGACGGCGCGGAGCCTGTCATCGGGCCGCGCTTCGCGCGGACCCGTTGGCGCCTTTTGCCCGGGCATGACGAAGACTTTTGTGAACCCGATGCGCTCATTTCGCCGGACGCACCTCGACTGAACCCGTGCCGGTGCGGCCATAGCGCGACGGGTTGTACATGTCCTCGACATAGGCCTGCGGCAGCACGTATTTCCCCGGCGATACCGCCCGCACCACATAGGCCACGGTGAACACCGCCTTGTCGTCGGCGGCGCGGTCGATGGCGGCGGTGAAGCGGTCGTCGCGGAACTCGGTATTTTCCGGCTCTTCGCCGTCCTCGATCCAGTCCAGCGTACCAGTGTCGCCGGACGAGACCAGATGCGGGTTGTCGATTTCGAGGCCGGCGGGGAGATAATCCGACACCATGATGTGACCGTATTCCGGCTTGGCCTCGGTGATCTTCAACACCACCGCAAAGCGATCGTTCTGCCTGGCCTTCGACACATCGGCCGGCTTGCCGTCGAGCGCGAAATAACTGCGCTCGATCTTGAAGCCGTTCGATGCCGCAGGCTCCGGCGTCACCGGCGCGCCGCTCACCGAAACCACCGCCTGCACCGCCGCATCGCCGGTGTTGGTGATCTTGATCGGCTTGCCTTCCAGTGCGGCTGCCTTGTAGCTGCGATACAGCGCGGTTTTGACCGGCGCGCCATCGACATCGAGAGTCAGCGTTTCCTTCGCCAAAGCGCGCGACGCCAGCACCAGCCAGGCATTTTCCTGGGTCGAGGTGTACGGCGTCAATCCGCGCGCTACTTCGACGCGCGCGACGGCCTGCGTCAGCGTCGCCCGCGGTGCGTTGCCTTCGCTCGCAAGCGAAACCAATGCGGCGGCATCGCGCAACGCGCTGCCGTAGTCGGTCCGGCCGAACTCCAGTACAGGTTTTGGCGCGAGGCTTTCAAGCGCGGCGGCATAGACCCGCTCCGCCCTGCCCTTGTCACCGACCAGCGCCAGCGCCGCCGCGAGTTGCGATTTTGCAATCGGGGTGGCCAGATTGCTCAGCTTGGTATCGGCAAGATAGCGCAGATCGCCAATTGGCGCGGTGCCGTTACGGGCGAGCACGTAGAGGCCGTAAGCGAGCTCACGCCCGCCGTCCTTTTCAGGCTCATTGGCGTTCACCACCGAGTTGCGGATGCGATCGAGCGCGCTCTTGAACAACATATCCGGCACCGCAAATCCCTTTTCGCGGGCGCGGGTCAGGAAGTCCGTGACGTAGGCGTCGAGCCAGGCGTCATCGCCGCCGGCCGACCACAGCCCGAACGAACCATTGGAGCCTTGCCGCGCCAGCAGACGATCGATGGCATCCTTGATGCGCTGATCCACTTCCGTGTCCATGGCAAGATGCGCCCCCGCCGCCAGATCATTGACGTAAAGCAGCGGCATGGCCCGGCTGGTGATCTGCTCCGAACATCCATGCGGGTAACGGTCCAGCGCCTTCAGGATGGTCGCGGCATCGAGCGCCGTGGACAGGCCGACCGACAGCGAGACGCCGCCGGTGCCCTGCACCAGATCCGAAAACATATCGGATGTCAGGGTCAGGCTCTCACCCTTGGCCAGCGTGCGGATCGAGCGGCGCGCGAGGATCTGCGTTGCCGCCTTGACGTCGAGCGCATAATGCCGCGCCAGCGTCAGTCCGTTCGGTCCCTTGATATCGACATCGAGCTGCGCGGTTCCGGCACCGCCGGCATCGAGCGCCAGCGACATCGAGGTTCGCTGCTTGGCTGCGAGTTTTACAGTCGTGTCGGGATTGCCAGTCACCTTTATGGGGCCGGATGTCTTGACATTGACGGTGTAATCGCCGGGGGCGCCTTCGACGTTGTCGAGGTCAAAACTCATGGTGCCCTTGTCGCCATTGAGCAGGAAACGCGGCAGCGTCGCGGTCAGCACCACGGGATCGCGGACGGTGACATCGGTCGTGGCACGGCCAAGCTTGGTCGCGGTCCACGCCACCGCCATCACCCGCGCGGTGCCGGCGAATTCCGGAATTTCGAAACTGATTTCAGCCGAGCCGTCGGCTGCGACAGTGACAATCCCGGAATACAGCGCCAGCGGCTTCTGCGTCGGGGGACTTCCCTGCAACTCGGCGCCCGCGGAATCGCCGCCGGTCTTGAGCTGGCCGCGGTTGCCCTGCATGCCGTCGATCAATTGCCCATAGAGGTCGCGGATTTCCGACGTCATGCGGCGCTGGCCGAGATAGTAATCGTCCGGCGCCGGCGGCTTGTAGTTGGTGAGGTTGAGAATGCCGACATCGACCGCGGCGACGACGATTTTTGCGTCCTCGCCGGGACTTAATCCGCC
>DATHHQ010000449.1:0-7631 GCA_035490095.1 Bradyrhizobium sp. | reverse complement strand
GCCGGTACGCTCGCCGGCATGATCCAGCATCGCATCGATGGTCAGCGCCAGCATTGAACCCTTGACGAGATCTTTCTCCTCGCGTCGGAACATCGGTTCGGCTTCAGGGTGTTCGCGGAACAGGCGGCGATAGACCAGCGGAGCCAGATCTTCGCAACGCGCTGCGGCCAGTTCAAAACTGTGCTGGATCAGATTGGTTGGCATGTCCGCTTCGTTGAGCACAAATCGCGGCGACTGGTTTTTTTCAGAATACTTCGAAACAGAGCATCTCGAAAAAAATCTCAAAAAAAAAAAAGAGCAGGGCGCAAGCCCTGCTCTAAAAATTGTGTCGACCCTATTTCCCCGAAAAATTGGATTTGATCTTGGTTGACGGGGCGACGCTGCTTGTGCGCGCCAGGGCTCCTCCCGAGACTTGGACCACCCAGACTTCAACCTTACGGCCAGCCTGAGCCCGTAGTGTTAGACGATCTTTTTCGGCTTGTCACCATTTTCAGCAACGATTGTTCAAAATTCGAGCAATCTGCGAAATGATCGAAAATTGGCTACCCCGGGTTGCGTCGAGACCTCTAACTCGGAATTCGGGCAGCGAGCGGCGAGGCTGCGCAATTTTGAAAACGGCGCGTCGCGCGGCAACACCGGCGATATAAGGTTATTTCATCGTTACCCGACAAGAATTTTTGCGCCTCAATACCTGTTGTCGCACCTAATAGCCGTGTCGCCGGGAACCTGATCTCGACTTGGGACTCTGTGCATGATTAATTAGCAATGTTGAAGGGTGGGTTCGTTGATGCGGCGGCGGCTGCGGAAATTTTTTCCGATCGTTCTGATTGCCCTGACGGTGCAGATTTTCGCACCGATCGGCGCATGCTGGGCGGCCAGCATCGCGGCCTCCGATCCGCTGCATGCGGCTATCATTTGCCACGGCGACACGGCTTCGGCGCAGGGGCAAACCAACCCGACCGACCCAGCCGGCCAGCAACGCGCGCATGATGGGTGCTGCTCGGCTTGCAGTGTGTTTCACACCGGAGCACCGGTCGACACGCCGCAGACCGCCGTCGCGGCGCCCTGTCACCAGCCCGAGCGCGTGGTTTGGCTCGACAACACTCCTGACCTGTTCAGTTCTCGGGCCGGCTCTCATGCCCAGGCCCGCGCGCCACCGCCCATTTCCTGACCTTGCGAACACCCGAACGATTGGTGCGGCCACTGCCGTGCCGATTGGCGCAGTTCAATAAGCTGGCCACGAAGCCAGCGTCAGGATTATCAGATGTTTCGTTTTCATGCCCTGAGCGGCGCGAGCATGCTTGTGCTTTGCAGCGCGCTTTCCACGATACCCTCAATGATAAACGCGCAGACGGCAGTTCAACCGCTGCCGCCGGTTACCATTGATGCGCCTCGTGTGGCCGTTGGCAGGCCCACCGTGCCAAAGCCACGGGTTCGCTCCTCCTCCTCCGCCCGGCGACAGACCGGGCCGCCGGCGGCCAACCTCGCGACCGTATCAGCGCAGAACGCAAACCTTACCCCGAGCGCCGCGCGCGCGAGTCTCTACCAGGCGCCGGCCGGACAAACAGAGACAACAATCGATCGAAGCCGGTTCGACAACAGGCCGGCGTTCTCGGTCGGTGACGTATTGCGCGACAGTCCCGGCATCTCCATCAAGCAGGGCAACGGACCGCGCGATCTCGGCATTTCCATTCGCGGCTCCAACGCCCGCAACAGCTTCGGCATCCGCAACCTGGTAATCTTTGAGGACGGCTTCCCGGTCACGCAGCCCGACGGGCTTTCACGCAGCGACCTCATCGACCCCCGGGCCTATGGCGCGATCGATGTCATCAGGGGGCCGTCCTCGGCGCTCTATGGCAACTACGCCACCGGCGGCGCGCTCAATTTCCGCACCCGGCCGGGCGGCACGATCGACGGGATCGAATATGGGGTCGACGGCGGCAGCTTCGGTTATCTCAACAACTATCTTGCGGCAGGCAAGAGGATCGGCAATTTCGAGGGTTCGCTGTTCGCAAGCGACGCGCGCGGCGATGGCTTTATCGGCAATAGCTGGTTCAATACCCAGACGGTCAATTTTCTAGGGAAGCTTCAGGCGACGCCCGACGATCGCTTTACGGTCAAGTTCATCAACAATGACCTGAGCACTCGACTTCCGATCCGGCTGTCACTCAACCAGTTTTACCAAAATCCGTTCCAGCAGGGGTGTTCCACGGCTGCCACGGCCGGATGCGCGACAGTGCCGCTGTTCAACAACGGCTTCAACGGTCCAACAACGGCGCAGACTGCCGTGCAGGCCGGACTCGGCCGCAACGATCGGCGGACCATCGTCGGTGGAAGATGGGAACATGACTTCGACAACCAGACCACATGGCGGAATCAATTCGTCTTCGATGACAGGAACATCAGCCAGCCGACCGGTGCAACCAGTGCGATCGGCGACTTTCCATCTTATAGTTACATGAGCGACATCACCAAGCGTGGCGAAATCCTTGGCATGGATTCCACCACATTTGTTGGCGGCTTCTATAATACGCTGGTCGCTTCGAGCGATACCCGCAACGTCATGCCGGGCGGCAATGCTACGTTAGGCCTGCTCCAGAGCAATACGTTCAGCGATACATCGAATTATGGGGTTCGTGCGCGGGAAGAGCTCAAGCTGAATCCGAACCTGACTGCTGTTGCCGGCATTGGATGGGAAGCGACCCATCTGAAGGGGATCAATACCGTCTACAAATACAATACTGTCAATGTTCCGACGGCGACGATCCCGGCCCCAACGACCGCTGACCGGCAATTTCAGAATACCGCCCCCGAACTGGCATTGCTCTACAAGGTCAATAGCGAGTGGCTGTTCCGCGGACGCGTCGCCGCCGGTTACGGAACGCCGCAGGTCGGAAATCTCTTCGTTCTCTCTAACGGTCAGAACGGCAACAATACACAGCTAAATACTCAGAAGAATCTCGGTTATGACCTCGGCTTCGACTGGACGCCGAACAATGCGTTGAAGCTCAGCCTGACCGGCTTCTACGAATTCTTCAAAGACGAACTGGTCACTCAGGCTACCCAAGTCGGAGCACCAAATGCGAGCTTCACGTTCAACGCCCCGAGATCGGAGCATCGCGGGGTGGAGCTTGCGGCTGACTGGAAATTCTACCCCGGTTGGCGGTTCACCGCGGCTTATACATATCTTGATGAGATTTATACCGAATACACGGAGAACATCACCAGCGGTGCTGTCTTCAGCTTCAACCGGGCGGGAAACAAGATCCCCGGCATCTCGCCGAATGAGCTGACGACACGGCTCGGTTATGACGAATTTTCCGGACCGCTTGCGGGGCTCGGCGCGTTTGTCGAAGTCCAGTGGAAAGACTCGTTCTACATGGACAATGCCAATTTGTTGAAGGCGCCCGGCTATGAACTGGTCAATCTCAATGTGCACTACAAGACGGACCTTGTGTCCGACTACTTCAGGGCATTGAGCCTGTATCTCGAGGTCAGAAACGTGTTCGACCGGACGTATGTTGCCTCCGCGAATAACATCGGGAATTCGGTCACGGCGCTTGGCGTGCAAAATCCCGCAACCATATTGGCGAGCACGACCGGCTCGATCTATGCCGGATCGCCAAGAGCCTTTGTTGCTGGAATGAAAGTGGCGTTCAAATGATCGATCTCCTCAACAGAGGTGGCAAGGCCATGCTTCGCGGAAAGATACTCACGGCGATCGCCTTTGCGCTTTGGCAAACCGCTGCATACGGACAGATGAATCATCAGCACAGCTCGGAAGCGGCGTGCGAAGAGACGATTCTGCGTTGCGCATCGAAGGTCACGCCGACCTTCGGTCCCGACGGAACGCTCTGGCTGGCCTGGATGGCGGGGGGCCAGATCTCGGTTGCGAGTTCGAAGGACGCCGGCCGCAGCTTTTCAGCGCCGGCTCAGGTCACAAAGGAGCGCCTCAACCTGGATTGGGGACCCGATGCGCGCCCCAAGATCGTCGTCGACCGCAAGGGTGGCATTGCATTGGCTTTTTCGATCTTCAGAGACAAGGCATTCAACGGTCAGGTGCTGTACACACGATCGGCCGATGGAGGAAGGAGCTTCTCCGAGCTGCGGCCGATCACTCCCAGCAACGAGAGCCAGCGCTTTGAGGCACTTGCTCTCGACGCCGATGGATCAGTGTTTGCGGCATGGCTCGACAAGCGCAACCGCGTTCCTGCGCAGCAGAGCGGCCAGAAATACGAAGGCGCCGGCCTGTTCTTCGCGTCGTCGAATGACGGCGGCGTGACCTATTCCGAGGCCCGGTTGGCGCAGGACAATACCTGCGAATGCTGCCGCCTCGGGCTGGCGTTCGCCGGGCCTGGCCGTCCGGTCGTTGTATTCAGGAACATTTTTGAAGGCGGCGTTCGGGATCACGCGATCATCACGTTTGCCGACCCGGCGACGCCGGGCGAAGTTCACCGCGTCAGCCGGGACGACTGGCAAATCAATGCGTGCCCCCATCATGGGCCCAGTCTGTCGATCTCGCCGACAGGGACCTACCACGTCGCGTGGTATACGAACGGCAAAGTTCGCAAAGGGCTATTTTATGCGCGCTCGCGCGATGGCGGGAAGACCTTCTCAGAACCCGTCCCAATTGGGCAGCCAGCGCGAAATCCGACCCGGCCCTACGTGATGGTGGGTCCGCGCGAGACTGCCATGGTCTGGAAGGAATTCGATGGCGAAAAGACCACGGTCAATCTGATGACGTCGCATGACGACGGAGAAACCTGGTCCACTCCCAAAACCATTTCCAGCACGATGGATACTTCCGATCATCCCTTGCTGGTCTCAGACGGCCGTAGAACCTATCTTTCCTGGATGACCAAGGCCGACGGCTATCGCTTTGAATCGATTGAGGATGAGCCATGAAACGCCAGTTCCTTGCGGGAGTATTTCTTGTCGCATTTCTGCTTTCGGCGCCGGCTTCGGAAGCGCCGCCACAGCTTAAGCCGTTCGGACGAGGAAGTTGGCAAGATGTCCTGCGCTCACACGCCGGTCACCCCACGATTGTTCATTTTTGGGGGGTGACCTGCGGTCCTTGCAAGGTCGAATTGCCTCTGCTCGGAGAATTCATGAAAGATCATCCTGCAATCGACGTGGTGACCGTCAGCGCAGACTTCGTTCCGGATCTGCCGGGCGCCACCCGATCTATGCTCGAAAAGTCTGGCCTTTCGGCCGCTGAGAACTGGATTTTCAGCGATGGTTTTGTCGAGCGGTTGAGATTCGAAATCGACCCGGCTTGGCAAGGTGACATCCCCCGTACGATGCTGATCTCGCGCGAAGGAACGATCACAACCATTGAAGGTTCAGCCGAAATGGCGGACGTGGAAAGATGGTCCGACCAGCAACGCGCCGCGACCAAATAAGGGGCGAGCCCACGCGGGTTGGAGTAGGATGGTCCTGAGACAGCGATCTCCAATCGATTTAGGATCAGGAGATCGTTGATCGCTGGACCGGCGCAAACACTGGCAGAATGAAAGACATGATCATGACATCTACGTTACGAACGCTCGCCTATGCTGTTTTCTTCGCAGCACTGTTCGCCATGCCGGCGCGCGCCGAGGAGGTCAATGCCGGCGATCTCGTGATCACGCAGGCCTGGAGCCGCGCCACACCCGGCGGTGCGAAAATCGCGGGCGCCTATCTGACCATCGAGAACAGGGGCTCCACGGCGGATCGGCTGATCGGCGGCTCAGGCAATGTCGCCGCCAGGGTCGAGGTCCATGAGATGGCCATGAAGAACGGCGTGATGACGATGCGTTCGCTTGATAAAGGTTTGGCCATCGAGCCCGGCAAGACGGTTAAGCTTGCGCCGGGCGGGTATCATCTGATGCTGTTCGATCTCAAAAACCCGCTCAAACAGGGCGACAAGGTGCCGCTGACGCTGGAGTTCGAAAAAGCGGGCAACGTGAACCTGTCGTTCGAGGTGCAGGGCGTGGGCGCGCAGGGCCCCGCGGGCGCAGATAATTCGGACGGTCAGATGCGCATGAAAAAGATGCCGTCCGGCATGAAGATGTGAGACGGATGGTGTCGAGGGCTGGCTGCTGACGCTGAGCCTGCCCGAACGCGGCATCGAACCGTTGGAACGCAGGGCCGTGCGGGGCGCGGACGGCTATTGGTCGGTTCGCGACGTGCCGATCCCCTTTGCCGGCCGCTGGCATCTGCGCGTTGACGCTTTGGTGATCGATTTTCAAAGGAGCACGCTGGAAGACGAATTCGAGGTGCCGGCGCGTTGAAGGGGTGGATGAAGCTGTTCCCGCTGGTGCCTTAATCGTCCGGTTAAGATCACCGGCAAAACAGCAGGAAATCCGCTGCCTTAGCGGCCTTGATTGAAGCCCGCCCTTGTGTTTTCACACCCGATCCGGTTTCACTGGCGACTTCCCGTGTTTTACCGATTCTTTGAGTGTGCCCATGCGATTATCGCGGTTCTTTCTTCCCATCCTTAAAGAGAATCCGAAAGAGGCCGAGATTGTCTCGCATCGCCTGATGCTGCGTGCGGGCATGATGCGACAGGAAGCCGCCGGCATCTATGCCTGGCTGCCGCTGGGCCTGCGGGTGCTGAAGAAGATCGAGCAGATCGTCCGCGAGGAACAGAATCGCGCCGGCGCCATCGAACTGTTGATGCCGACACTGCAATTGGCGGACCTGTGGCGCGAAAGCGGCCGCTACGATGCCTACGGTCCGGAAATGCTGCGCATCACCGACCGCCACAAACGCGAATTGCTGTTCGGACCGACCAACGAGGAAATGATCACCGGAATTTTCCGCAGCTACGTCAAATCGTACAAAAGCCTGCCGCTCAATCTCTACCATATCCAGTGGAAATTCCGCGACGAGCAGCGTCCGCGGTTCGGCGTCATGCGCGGCCGCGAATTCCTGATGAAGGATGCCTATTCATTCGACATCGACGAGGCGGCGGCACGGCGCTCCTATAACCGGATGTTCGTCGCCTACTTGCGTACCTTCGCCCGGATGGGATTGAAGGCGATCCCGATGCGCGCGGAAACCGGCCCGATCGGCGGCGATCTCAGCCACGAATTCATCGTGCTGGCGGAGACCGGCGAGTCCGCGGTCTATTGCGACAGCGACGTGCTCAATCTGCCGGTGCCCGGCGAGGAGATCGACTATGACGGCGATCTCAGCCCGATCATCAAGCAATGGACCTCGGTCTATGCCGCAACCGAGGACGTCCACGACGCTGCGCGTTTCGACCGCGAAGTTCCCGCCGAGAAGAAAGTGCAGACGCGGGGCATCGAGGTTGGGCAGATCTTTTACTTCGGCACCAAATATTCTGAAACCATGAAGGCCATGGTCACGGGCGCCGATGGCGCCGAGGTCGCGGTTCATGGCGGCTCGTACGGCGTCGGCGTATCGCGGCTGGTTGGCGCGATCATCGAGGCCTGCCACGACGACGCCGGCATCAAATGGCCGGAAGCGGTAGCGCCATTCAAGGCGGCGATCCTGAATTTGAAGCAGGGCGCCGAAGACACCGACGCGGCGTGCGAACGGCTTTATCGCGAGCTTACGGCCAAAGGCGTCGATGTGCTGTACGACGACACCGACCAGCGCGCCGGCGCGAAGTTCGCCGCCGCCGA
>DATHHQ010000448.1:0-7255 GCA_035490095.1 Bradyrhizobium sp. | reverse complement strand
GCTGACATCGCCTGCATCCCGCGCTCGACCATCTCCTGAAGCTTGACGATCAGATCCTGATCGGTGCCTTCCGGCTCTGTTTCGGTGGCCTCAAGCCCTCCGAGAATTTCCTTGATGCGATCGATGCTGCTCAGGATCAGCGTGACGGCCTCGGCGGTGACCGGCATTCCGTCGCGAAATTTGCCCATCAGCGTCTCGCCGGCATGCGCCAGCGCTTCCAGGCGAGGCAGCCCAAGAAAACCGCAAGTGCCCTTGATGGTGTGGACCAGGCGAAAGATGTTATCGAGAATCTTCGCGTTATTCGGATCCTGCTCGAAACGAACCAGCTGATTATCGACAGTATCCAGACTTTCGCTGGTTTCCGTCAGGAACTCCCGCAACAAATCATCCATGAAACTAGCCTTCACGCAGGGGCGCGCGACTTCGCCACGCCTTTCGGAATTTGGCCAGCTTCTATGCAAAGGGTTTAATATTGGTTGAGTAATTGGAAAAGAACGGGCTCAACAAAGAGATAAGCCAGCCTCATTGAATCCGGAGGCCGGCCGTAAACCGTTGGTTAACCATATCTCGGCTCAGGAAGCGGTCACCACCACCGCTTCGCCTTCGGGTGCAAGCACCACTTTCAGTCCGCAAGCCTGGGCCAGGAGCCGGGTGTAATAAGGCTGCACCGCATGGGCATCGACGCCAGAGGTCGAGTCCGAACTCAAGAGGTCCGCGATATTTTGCGGCATGCGCGCGTTTAGCCCGGCCGCACTGACGCGAAAGCCGATTGCCTCGCCTTCGCCGATCGAATCGACCGTGAGCACGCCGCCACGCGGTATGGTCTGCTGCGCAATCACCATCATGTTCAGGAGCAGTTTGACCCGGTTCTTCGGAAGCAATATGCGCGGCAAATTCCACGCGATCGTGGTCTTGCCGTCTTCAAGATGACCCCGCGCCATGGTCAGCGCGTCGCCCAGATCAATCTGCGCGCTCGTCGAGCCCGCTGCCCCAAAGGCCAGGCGGCAAAACTGCAATCGCGCCGATGCGGTCTTGGCGCTTTTGCGGATCAAATCGAGCGCGAATTCACGATCGTCCGGTTTGGGATTGTCGTCGAGGACCTCGAGCCCATTGACGATGGCGCCGACCGGACTGATGAGATCGTGGCAAACCCGTGAACATAACAGCGCCGCGAGTTCAAGCGCGTCGGGGGCGGGAACGGGAGACGAGGTACCAGACATATGATGTTCCTGGAAATCCGCGAAAGCGCGAACACGGCGAATCGCGCATGCTGGCTGGCTTGATACACTGCGGACGCGCATGCTGCCAACACAAGGTGGCCCGCGGGAAAGACGGACTGAATATGAGGCCTGCCAATGAATGAGGCACGTTCGTCGAGGCCGGTGATCGATGGGGCCGCCGCCGCCGCGCTGATGGAACCCTTGACGGATCTCGTAATCCGGGCGGGAGCGGCCATTCTTGCCGTCAATCGCGCCGCGATGCAGATCGACGGCAAGGCCGACGGCTCGCCGGTAACGGAAGCGGATCTGGTTGCCGATCGGATCATCGGCGATGGTCTCGCGCGGCTGGTTCCCGGGGTGCCGGCGTTATCCGAGGAGCGCGTTCATCCGGCAAAGCCACCTTATCGTGGCAGCTTCTTTCTGATCGATCCGCTTGATGGCACCAAGGAATTTGTCGCCGGCCGCGACGAGTTTACGGTCAATCTCGCGCTGGTGACGGATGCGACGCCAATCCTGGGCATCATCGGCGCGCCGGCACTCGGATTGATATGGCGGGGCGTGGTGGGTCGAGGCGCCGAACGGCTGCTGACGCGGAAAGCATCGGTGCGGACGGCCGAGCCGATCCATACCCGCCCCCTGCCGCAACGCGGCACCCCTTGGATCGTGGCCGTCAGCCGATCGCACGGGGACATAAGGACTGAAGCCTTTATCGAGGCGAGGCCAGGCGCGATCCGGCACGCGCTCGGCTCGGCGGTCAAATTCGGCCGCGTAGCTGAGGGCGGCGCCGACATTTATCCCCGCCTCGCCCCCACCAGCGAATGGGATGTCGCGGCGGGACACGCCGTCATCACGGCCGCTGGCGGTAAAATCACGGATGCGAGCGGCAAAGATCTGCGTTTTGGCGAGCAGTGCGAAGGCTTTATCGTGCCGGAATTCATCGCCTGGGGCGATCCTTCGGCGGCGCCGTGATAGAGCAGGATGACTTTTCTTCGAATCGTCATCCCGCTCTATCTTTTTGTTTGAGCATGATCTTTCCGGAAAACCGGTACCCACCCTCGGATCAAGTCCGAGGGCATGCTTTTCCGGATCATGCTCTAACTAAGGCACAAGGCCGGGCATGACGAGCTTTGCCGCTAGCGGGCCAGAGTCTTCTCTATCGCCGGCCAGCGCGCGCTGGCGTCCATCAGGAAGCGCTTCGGATCGGCGGCGAAGGCATCCCGGCTTTCCTCGCGGCCGAACAGATAAAGCCGTTGTCCTGAGATCAGCCAGAACCGGGGGTTACCGGCATAGGTGACGCCGCGCGCCAGATCGATCGGGTCGTACCCACCGAACTGGGGCCCGTAAATATCGGGGTGGGCGACAAAAGACGCCCGATTGCCCTCGTTGCGGAAACGCCAGACCACCCCCGCCTGGGAGGCCTCGAAGTCCGGTAACCCGATCCGGGGGCGGGCATCGACGAAATAGGCCACTGGGTCGAAACCCTCGATGGCAAGACCGGTGTAGCGGTTCACGATGACCCGCTCGGTGGTCGCGGCCTCGGCCGCCGACCCTGGAAACCTCGGCGCGCCAAGACTTGCCAATACAAGACTTACCAATACAAGACTTGCCGATAAGAGGCTTGCCAACAAGGGACCTGCCAATAAGCGGCTTGCGCATGAACCGATAAAGGCTATTCCGGGGCGAAATCCTATTCTTATCAACCGACTGCCTTTTCTTTCCTGCCGTTGTGCCGTCATAGTTGGTGCCGATAACATTTTGAGTCGGGGGACACCGGACTCAAACTTAGAGCCGTGCGTGTTGGCATCAGGTTAAGGCCGTGGCCGGGATTTCAATATCCAGAGGTTCATTCATGATTTTCGATTCGCGCCTTGCAGCGTTGACGCTCGCCGTGGCGATGTGCTGGGCCGGGCCTGCTTCTTCGCAGCTACCGCCGCCGCCATTGCCACCCGCGCAGCAAGTGCAGCCAATGCCCCAGGCAGAGCCGCAGCCGCCACCGCCGCCCCGTGAGGCAAGTCCCAGTGTTTATCGGCCGGAGGAACTGACCAGTGCCGGACACCGATTTTTCGGCAATGTGTCACGTGGCCTTGCCTCCGTGATCGAGCGCGCCGTCAGTCAATGGGGCCTGCCGAACGGCTACGTTCTTGGCGAGGAAGGCTCGGGCGCCTTTGTCGCCGGACTGCGATACGGCGAAGGCACGCTCTACACCAAGAATGCCGGAGATTTGCGGGTCTACTGGCAGGGACCGTCGGTCGGCTTCGACTGGGGCGGCGATGGCGCGCGCACCATGACGCTGGTCTACAATCTTCCCGCGACCAACGCGATCTACCAGCGCTTCGCTGGCGTCGACGGCTCCGCCTATATCATCGGCGGCTTCGGCATGACCGCGCTGACCGCGAACAACATCGTGCTGGTGCCGATCCGCTCCGGTCTCGGCCTGCGTCTCGGCGCCAACATCGGTTATCTCAAATACACGCCGCGCGCGACCTGGAACCCATTCTGACCGGCGCCTATTCCGCAAAACTGGATGCCGGTCTTGCGATCGGAATGTGCGCAGGAAGGCGGGGCTTCCAAAGCAGGAACTGGTCTGGTTGCGGATTCACGTTAACGCGGCGTCGGGCTGGCGTTTTCCTCGCCCGGCATGGCAATGTGATACGAAGAGTTTCTCGCGGGGAGTTCTAATCCATGATTGAACCGATCATGTATCTGGCGATCGGTTTTCTGGTCTCGATGCTGTTTGGGCTGATGATCGTGCCGCTGGTGCACAACCGGGCGGTGCGGCTGACGACCAGGCGCATGGAGGCGGCGACGCCGCTGTCGATGGCCGAGATCCAGGCCGACAAGGATCAGCTGCGCGCGGAATTCGCGATGTCGGCGCGGCGGCTCGAGATGAGCGTCGATCAGCTCAAGAACAAGACCACCAGCCAGCTCGCCGAACTCGGCAAGAAATCCGATGCGATCAATCGCATGAAGATCGAGCTTGGCGAAAAGAACGCCACGATCTTTTCGCTCGAAGCGCGCGAGAAGGCGATGAAGGAACAGTTGCGCGCCACCGAAGAGGAATTCGCTGCCAAGACGGAATCGCTGCGCACCGCCGAAACGGCGCTCAGGGACAAACAAGGCGACCTCGCCAAACTCAGCGCGGAATTATCCGACCGTTCGATGATGGCGGAGAGCCGCCAAGTCGAGCTGGTGGCGGTGCGCACCCAGATCGTTGACCTGAAGGGCCGTGTTGGCGACGCCGAGAGGGAATTCGCCACAACCCATGCGCGGCTCGAACAGCAGCGCGGCGAATCCGATGCCGCGACCCGCGAGCTTGGCGAGGCGCGCAGCCGCGTCGAAAATCTGAGCCAGCGTGTCACCGATCTCGATCGCCAGCTGATCATCCAGGTCAAGGAAGCCGAAATGCTCGGCAACCGCGTCAACGATCTGGAGACGCGTCTTTCCACCCAGGGCAAGCTCCTGGCCGAACGCGATTATGAAAACAATCTCTTGCGCCAGTCGAGCACGACGGCGGAACGCACCGCAAAGGAATTGCGCGACGAAATCGCCGCCATGAACGGCGGCAAAGCGCCGGCGATCGAAAAGCTGCGCGCCGAAAAGGCCGCGCTCGAGGAGCAGTTGCGCATCGCGCGCGACGAACGCTCCAAGCTGCAGCGCGACATCAACGCGATCCAGCAGCAGGCCGAAAGCTCATGGGCGACCGAGCGCATGGAAAATGCGCTGCTGCGCGAACGCATCAATGACATCGCCGCCGAAGTCGCCAAACTGGCGATACAGCTCGAAGGGCCGAATTCCCCGATCGAGGCCATGCTGGCAGCGGAACCGGAAATGCCTGCGAAAGCAACGCGACCCGCCAACGGGGCCACCGCCAATGCCGGCGTACCCGCCGAGGGCGGCGGCACGCTGGCCGAGCGCATCAAGGCGCTGCAATACCACGCTTCCCGCGCCCGCCAGCAGCAGCCGACCTGACCCGAGCGTCGCACCCGGTTTGACGCGATAGCTTGACACCAGTGAGCTTGACACCAGGGCCCTGCACTTCGTAAATCGCGGCTCTGACGGCGCGGTTCGCCGATCGGATGCTGATTTACCGGCCTTCGATCGTGCACGAAAATCCCGGACGCATAGCTCAGCGGGAGAGCGTTCCCTTCACACGGGAGAGGTCCAAGGTTCGATCCCTTGTGCGTCCACCAACAAAAGCCCCATATTTACGGGGCTTTTGCATTTTGAGGAACCGGCCTATTCGGCAGTTATTGGCAGAACAATACCGAAACCTGGCATGTGCAGGCGGGGAATTTCCGGGGACTTTGTTCGCGACCCGTTCCGGGGGAATGCAGGTCATCGAAACTTCTCGGATATTTCTGCCTTAGGGCGTGAATGCCCAAAGGACTAGAGCAACTTTTCTTGTTTAGCGGTTTCCTCGCGAGGAACCAGCGTCTCTCAAAACGCGATGCAACTCGATTATCCATTCAATCCAGTTCGTCGAAAGCCACGGTGGCCGGATCGCGTGGCTGTGAATCGGCGTGGCCTTTGACCCCCAATCGGCGCCCAAGGCTGACCCCATCCTCCGTATCATAAGCGCCGCAACTCATTCCAGATTCTGGCTCCGCACGGGGATCAATGTTGGACGCCGAAAGGGGTCAATCTTCGGAGCCGAAACACACTCGCAGTCCAGCCACAACGTTCTTGGCCCATTCAATGTATTCCAATCGCCGCTTAACCGACCAGTCAGCGGCTGGATTGGACGCGATGGCTCGAAAATTGCTGGTTTTGTCGGCTAATTTGATCAGTTTGGCCTCCCTGCTCTTCTTCTTTGGCGCGGTTTCGATCTGTTTGCGCTTTCGTTCGTCCTTCGGAAGTGCCTTGTCGTCAGTCACTCCATGACGATATCGGCAACTTGTTTTTCAAAATCCCGGGCGATCATCTCGACCGGCACTTCCTGATCCTCAACAGCAGATGAGTACTGGGTGGCGCGCCACTCAAAATAAAACTGCGAACTCTTGTGTAGTTGCCATTGCTATATAATTTAGAAGCCACCCCCGAGAAGCAGGAGCATGAAGAAGCCTCTTCAAATCAGAGCAACTGGTTCTGCCGGCGTGGCGCACGAGATTCGCCAAGCGAAATCACCGTGTGGCTCGCCCTCTTTCAGAACGACGAGGATGTTCTCGGTACTGAGGCAGCTGACATCCTCGTGCGGCCTGCCGCGGACAATGATAAGGTCGGCCAGATAGCCATCACGAACTCGGCCAATCTCGTTGTCCATCCGCATGGCCTTCGCGCCATTGATGGTCCCGCAAACGAGTGCTTCCTCCGGCGTGTAACCGAACCACTTGACGAAGTGGTCAAGGTCGCGCGCATTGGTCCCATGTGGAGTCCAGGCGAAGCCGTAGTCGCCGCCGATCAGCACCCGCAAGCCGCGTTTCCGTAGTTCACGGTAGACATTGGCGCAGTTCTCGACCTGCTCAGGCAGGCCCCAGGCAGCCGCCTTTTCAGGCGTGATGCCCCATGGGGCCGCCTCATAAAGGGTGTTGTGAAGGAGCCCAAAGGCGGGGGCCAAGAACACTCGTTCCCTGTGTTCCTCCAGCATATCGATCGTGTGGTCATCGGCGAACTCGCAGTGGTTGAGGAATTCGATGCCATGCTTGAGCGAAAGCTGGACGGAGTCGGATGAACGCGCGTGCGACATCACCCGCTTTCCGTATGCATGCGCCGTCGTGACAGCCGCCTCGATCTCGGCGTCCGTCATGATGGTCGCAGTCGGCGGCGCATTGGGCACCGTCTGGTTGCCCGAAATATTCAACTTGATGATATCGCAACCCTCACGGCTCATGGTGCGCACATAACGCCGGATGTCCTCGGCGCCATCAATGACCACGGCGAAGGATTCCCGATACATATGCAGGAGGCGCTCGTCACCGAGCCCGCCCGTGACTGTAATTTCCGGCGTTGAAGCCAGTAAGCGCGGTCCCGGAATACGGCCAGCTTTGATCTCGTTGCGGATCACGATGTCGAGGCGCGGTTTGGCCGAACTCGCCCCC
>DATHHQ010000447.1:0-3271 GCA_035490095.1 Bradyrhizobium sp. | reverse complement strand
GGCACCATGCTGGATGTGGTCAGGCGCACCGCGGAAGCCTGCTTCATGCCGCTGACGGTGGGTGGCGGTGTGCGCACCGTCGACGATATCCGCGTGCTGCTGCGATCCGGCGCCGACAAGGTTTCGATCAACAGTGCCGCGGTCAGCCGCCGCGAATTCGTCAAGGAGGCGGCCGAAAAATTCGGCGATCAGTGCATCGTGGTCGCGATCGACGCCAAGCGCGTGAAGCGCGGCGGTGGCGGCGAGCGCTGGGAGATCTTCACCCATGGCGGCCGCAATTCGACCGGTATCGACGCCATCGAATATGCCCAGGAAGTGGTTTCGCTCGGCGCCGGTGAAATCCTGCTCACCTCGATGGACCGCGACGGCACCCGCCAGGGCTTTGACATTCCACTCACGAGTGCGGTGGCCGACAGCGTTCCGGTGCCTGTGATCGCGTCCGGCGGCGTCGGCCATCTCGATCACCTGGTGGACGGCATCCGCCAGGGGCATGCGACCGCGGTGCTGGCGGCGTCGATTTTTCACTTCGGGGAATTTACCATACGGGAAGCCAAGGACCATATGGTCCGGGCCGGACTGCCGATGCGGCTCGATCCCTGACGACTCTTTGTGACGGAAGTGCTAAATCTCATGAGATAAGCGGCGTCCCGTCCTCTGGGGCACGTGTTGAGTAGAGTTGATGGCGCGTTTCACGATCCACGACCTGGCCGCCACCATCGATGCCCGTGCGGCGTCGGGAGGCGAGGCGTCCTACACCCGCAAATTGCTGGACAAGGGGGCGGAGCATTGCGCCAAGAAGTTTGGCGAGGAGGCGGTGGAAACCGTGATCGCCGCGGTCGAGAATAATCGCGACCACCTCATCGCCGAAAGCGGCGATCTGCTGTTTCACCTGCTGGTGCTTTTGAAATCGCGCGGCGTGAAGTTTGAGGATGTCGAGGCGGCGCTGGCGCAGCGCACGTCAATGTCCGGACTTGAAGAGAAGGCCGCGCGAAAGCGGGACCAATAAAGGGTAGCTTCATGGATATTCGGGCGCCTGAGCAACAGTACAATCCCTATCGGATCTTCACGCGCGAGCAGTGGGCGCGATTGCGTGACGACACCCCGATGACGCTGGAGCCGGGCGAGTTCGAGCGGCTGCGTTCGTTGCATGACCGCCTCGATATGAGAGAGGTCGAGGACATCTATCTGCCGCTGTCGCGGCTGCTGTCGATCTATGTCGATGCGACCCACCGGCTCTATCAGGCACAACGTCAATTCCTCGGCATCCGGGATCGCAAGGTGCCCTATATCATCGGTGTTGCGGGTTCGGTGGCGGTGGGCAAATCGACCGCCGCACGCGTGCTGCAGGCGTTATTGGCCCGCTGGTCGCCGCGGCCCAAGGTCGATCTGGTGACGACCGACGGTTTTCTGTTTCCGAAAGCGGTGTTGGAGCGGCAAGGCCTGATGCAGAAGAAGGGCTTTCCCGAAAGCTATGACCTGCCGACGCTGCTGGCGTTTCTCAGCGACATCAAGGCAGGGCGGCGTCCGGTGCGCGCGCCGGTCTATTCGCATTTGACCTACGACATCATTCCGAACGAATGGATCGAGATCGATCGGCCGGACATTCTGATTGTCGAGGGCGTCAACGTCCTGCAGACCGGCCGGCTGCCGCGCGACGGCAAGGCCGTGCCGGTGGTGTCGGATTTCTTCGACTTCTCGGTCTATATCGATGCCGACGAGCCGGTGCTGCGCGATTGGTTCATCCGGCGCTTCCTGGCGCTGCGAGATACCGCGTTCCACGATCCGCGATCGTATTTTCATCGCTACGCGCCGCTGTCCGACGAGGAAGCCACGGCCACCGCATTGGCGATCTGGGAACGGACCAACCTTGCCAATCTGGAAGAAAATATCTTGCCGACCCGGCCGCGTGCGACGCTGATCCTGAAAAAGGGCGCCGATCACGTGGTTGAAACCGTGGCGCTGCGGCGGCTTTAGGGCGGTTGGATTGGAATGACGCGTTATCTTTCCTCATCCCTGCGTAACGGCTCCGCCGTTATCGCTGGAGGAGCGGCGTCTTCGCCGCGTCTCGAAGGATGGGTGTTGTTCTCCCTCATGGTTCGAGACGGCGCACCGGACAGCGCAAGCGCGCTGCCGGGAGAGCGCCTCCTCACCATGAGGAGTGAGTCGCATCACCCTGGCCGTCGCGCTATGCCGCGTGTCGTGACGCATCGACGCCAAAGTGCTCGATGTAGCGGGCATTGATCGCCGAGACCGGCATCACGATCAGCACGTCCGTGGTGCCGAATTGATGATCGATCACCGCGCCATCGCCGATATAGGCGCCGAGCCGCAAATATCCCTTGATCAGAGGCGGCAGCTCGTGAAGGGCTGCCTTCGGATTGATCGCTTCCTTTGCCATCCGGTTCATCTCGACACGGCGTGAGCCATGCGCCGCCGCGCGCCAGGCTTCCGGCGCTTGTGCGTAGTGATGCAGGAACGACAACGGCAATGCCAGCCGGTCGGGGTCGGTGCCCTCGAAGCTGGCGCAGCCGATCATCACGTCGAGCCGGTGCTGTCGCACGTAGCTCCAGATCCCGTGCCACAGCAATTCGACGGTGCGCTTGTTGCGGTAGCGCGGCAACACGCAGGATCGTCCGAGTTCAAGGAAACGCAAACCGGAGTGACGATCGGTCAGGCCCGATATGTCGAACTCCTCTTCGGTGTAGAAGCCGCCATGATTTGCCGCCACCTCCTGCCGCAATAGGCGATAGGTGCCGACCACGGGCTGCCTTCCGCCGATCGATGGTTTGGCGGCGTGATCGATCACCAATAGATGGTCGCAAATCTTGTCGAACGCGTCCTTGTCGCGCCGCGCCAGCATGGTCGCGGCGTCGGCGATGGCGCTGCCGTCCTTATAGAATACGCGATAACGCAGTTTCTGGGCGCGCTTCACGTCGCGCTTTTCCTGCGCAAGCCGCACTTCAAGCGAGCCGATCCGCCCAAGCGTGGCAGGAAACTCAGGCAAACGGATCGGCTTGATGACGTTTGACGAGATCGGCAGCGGCTTGAACCAGGTCATCGCCGTCTGCGCTGCGGTCCCGACATTTTCCGGTCGCAGCATCTCAATCAAGCGCTGCGTCGATCGCGCCAGTTCGCGGTTCTGCATCGATATCCTCGCGACCGCATGCTTTTCGAAATCGAATCGGCGCGGTCTTCGAGGTCCACAAATCACGGGCATTCAACAGCGATGTGACGTCGCCATTGCCGGAGTGTGACAGGCTTGCGCAGGATA
>DATHHQ010000446.1:0-20428 GCA_035490095.1 Bradyrhizobium sp. | reverse complement strand
GGCGCTGACCTCGTTTCTGGTCGGCTTTCATCTCGGGCCGATCTTTGCCATCGCGCAGACCGTCGCCCGCCCCAGCATGCGGGCGCTGGCCTCCGCGATCATTCTGTTGACCGCGACCTGTTTTGGCCAGGGCGTCGGCCCGCTGGCGGTCGGCATCATCAATGATGCGCTGAAGAACGATTACGGCGTCAATGCCGTGCGCTATTCGCTATTGTCGGCCGCGGTCACGACCACGCTCGGCGCCCTGTTGTTCGTCTGGGCGGCAGCGTCCATTCGCGGAGACATCAAGCGGGCGACGTGAATCTGCGGGGGACAACGGTTATTTGCTAACCCTTGATCAAAATGACCGAAGGGCTTGTTTTACATGCCTAACAACACGACTGACCAGATCACCAGGGTGATCACCGATTTACGCCCGACGACGACCCTGCTTCACGGTCAGACAGCCGCTTGTTCGCTCTCCGATCGCATGGCTCATTTTGCCTCGCCGGGCGTCAGTATCGCTGTGGTCGATGAAGGTCGCGTTGCCTGGGAGCGCGGCTTCGGGATACGGACGAACGGTAACCCTGAGCCGGTCGGCGCGGACACGCTGTTCCAGGCCGGTTCGGTAAGCAAACCGGTTTTTGCACTGGGTGCGATGCGGCTGGTTCAAGACGGTCAGATCGCAGTGGACGGCGACATACAGCAATATTTGACCTCTTGGCGTATTCCATCGAATGGGGACTGGACTCCGCGCGTCACGCTTCGCCAGCTTCTCAGTCACACCGGCGGTGTGTCGGTCCATGGATTTGCCGGCTACCCCGCCGCGGGCCCATGGCCGACCGTAACTCAGATACTGAACGGCTCGCCGCCAGCCAACAATTTCCCAATCATCGTTGATCTCGTTCCGGGCTTGCAGTTCAGGTACTCGGGTGGCGGCACAACGATTGCGCAGTCAGCGGTAACAGACGTGCGCGGCCATCCCTTGCCCGCGATCATGCGCGAGTTGATCTTCGAGCCGCTGGCGTTGAAGAACACCACCTTCGCACAGCCTTTGCCGGTTGATCTGGCGGCGCGCAGCGCGACGCCGCACCCGTGGAACGGTGTGCCGACGCCCGGCCGATGGCGCGTTCACCCCGAGATGGCGGCGGCCGGCCTGTGGACCACGGCCGGCGACCTCGCCCGGATCGGTTGTGCCTTTCTCGATAGTCTGAACGGTCTCCCTTCGAGCCTCGGGCTATCGCGTGAATCGTCGGCCGCGATGCTTGAACCTCAACTTCCGACCGATCTGCGAGGTGGAGATTTCGTTGGGCTTGGCTGGCACTGCACCGGCGAGGGCGATGGCTTCCAGTGTTACCATGAAGGCTGGAACGAAGGCTTCGTCGCAGGACTGTGGCTGTATCCGGCCTTGGGCAAAGGCGCGGCGATCATGATCAACTCGAATCAAGGCTGGCCGCTCCGGGATGAAATCAAGGAGGCTATTGCTCGCGACTATCACTGGCCGAGACCGGCAACAAAACCCATCGTCCAACCGTTACCGGCGGCCATCGAGGGCACCTATCGAACCGAACGTGGCATCGTCTGCGAGGTAACGACCGATGGCACAACATTGACGCTGCGCCTCAACAAACAATCGCCTATTGTCTTCATGCTGCAGGAAGCTGGCTTTGTTTCAATTTCCGTGAATGCGTCCTTGCAATTTCTGCCTTCCATGGCCGCAGCAACCGCGATGGTGTTAAAACAGGCGGGCCAGACGTTCCGCTTTGAGAAGTGAGCAAGCCAAGGCATTGTGTGGCCGGTACATCAAACGAACGACGTAGCCCCGATCACGTCAGCCGGCCGGTATACTGCTCCAGCTTCGCCCAGGCCTCGGCGCCGTAGGTGTTCTGCCACTGCGTGTAAAAGCTCGCCTTGACCAACGCCGCCCTGAATTGCACAGGGTCGGGCTTGTTGAACGTCATGCCCTTGCCGGCAAGCTCGGCCTGCAGGGAGCGGTCCATCTCCTGCAAATCGGCGCGTTCCTTGATTGCCGCGGCATCGAAATGGCTGTTGACGATGTCCAGCAAATCGGCCGGCAGACCGGAGAGCGCGCGGCGGTTGGCGACAATCCAGTATCCGCTCCAGCAATGGTTCGACAGCGCGCAATATTTCTGTACCTCGTACAGCTTGCCGGTCGACACTTGCGCGAGCGGATTTTCCTGCCCTTCGACGATGTGGGTCTGCAAGGCCGAGTAAAGCTCGCTGTAGCTGATGCTTGACGGCAGCGCTCCGAGTCCGCTGAACAGAGAGGTCAGCAGCGCCGTGACGGGTACGCGGATCTTGAAGCCCCTGAGATCTTCGACGCTGTTCAACTGCCGGCTTGACGACGAGGTGATCTGCCGGAACCCGTTGTCCCATATCTTCTTCATCGGCACGATCCCGGCCTTGGTGATGGCGTCGCGGACGACATCGCCGACGCCGCCGTCCATCGCGGCCCAGACCTGGTCGTAAGAGGCGAATGCGAAGCCGACGCTCGGCAAACCGGACAGCGGCACCAGGGTGGACAGTGTCATGCTGGGCGCCGCCAGCAATTCGATACCGCCGGCGCGAAGCTGCGACAGCATCTCCGGATCGCCCCCGAGCTGACTGTTGGGGAAAACCGTGACGTTCAACCGGCCCGACGACTGCGCGCCGATCGCGTGCGCCGCCTCGATCAATCGAAGCGTGAGGGGATGGGTGTCCGGCGTATTGACGCCAAGCTTGAACTCGAATTCGGCAGCGGCGCTGGCGGGTTTGCTGAGGATGGTGGTTGCCCAAGTGGCGGAAGCGGACCTGAGCAAATCCCTGCGGGTTATTTTCATTTTCTTGTCTCCCGAGTTTCTTGTCTCCCGAGCGCGTTGGTTTGCGCCTGGAGACAGTTTCCGTCGAACCGCCGCCATCCGCAAGGTGCCTGGATAAGGTGCGGCCTGCCCTGCCCCTCGGCGACTACCCCGCATCGCCCTGCCACCGCGATGTCCGATGAAACCATTTTGGGGAACCCACGAAACCATCATGAAACAAACGGGGAATAGATCTGTCTCCAATAAGACGGCGGTAAAGACGCCAGGAGGCTCATATGAACCATTCATTTCACTCAGCGGACCGTTCGACCCACCTGAAAATCGTGGTTGTCGCGCTCGTGGCCGGCATCGCGGTCGCCGGTTTCGGCATCTCCGCCCGCACCAATTCGGATTACTCCCAGACCGCTCACGTCGTTAAGGCGGGCAAGCCCATGGCGGTGACCAGCTCGGATGCAGCTGTCGTCCGCTAAGCCGAATCAGCGTTTCGACAAAGCGGCCGCCCCTCGGGGCGGCCGTTTGTTTTTGGCGATAGCTAAGGAAAGAACCCAGGCTAAGCCGTTGATTCAATAGCGCTAGCAACGGGCTCGAATCATGCTACCTATACACTACATGTTGGTTTTGGGCGTGCGTTGGGAACTTTAGCTTTTCCGTCCGCGTTTGGGGTCTACATGATGCACTTCACATCGAACGATTCGAAGGCCAACGTCGTCGGACGTATCGGTTCGCAGCCGATTGCGCTTGCCGCGGCGGCGCTCGTCATCCTGGTGGTCGGGGCTGGTTCTATCGTTCTGTGGCGCGCCTATACCGGCACGTCGCCCGAACAGGATCGCATGGCGTCTGCCCGCCAATTGCAGGCGCGGACCGCCCAGGCCTCCGAGCAACTGATCGAGAAAACCAAGGGTCTGGAGACGTCTCAGCAGGAGTCGATCGACCAGTTGCAAGTTGTTCAGGATCAGTTGCAGACCGTGAGGCGGCTTCTTACCGCGCAGCAAGCTGATACCAAGAAGCTGTCCGAGCAGGTTGGAAGTCTCACCGGCGCGATCGATAGCTTGCGGCAATCGTTCGCGAGCGCCCAATCGTCAGAGGCATCAAATCCGCCGTCTGTCCAACCACGCCGCCACGCGACAAGAGGTCGATTGGCCGTCGCGCGTCGCAAGCCCGTGAAACCGCAAGGCTGACGGCCTTATCAGCTTGTAAGCGCCGGAAATCGAACTCCCTTGAATCGGCCAACAAAAAAAGCCCCGGATGATACCGGGGCTTGGGTTTGTCTGGAGATACAAACTCAGATCAGTAGCGGCCGCCGGCCGGGCCGCCGAACTTGTAGTTGATGCCCGCCCGGATCAAATCGATATTCTGACTGACCTTTACCGAGCCAGTCAGGCCGGTTGCAGGATCGAACGGTACGTTGAGCGTCGTGTCGCCGAGCAGGACGCGCAGATACTCAGCCTTCACGGACCAACTGCCGCCAAGCGCGTATTCCGCCCCAAACCCTGCCGTCCAACCATATTTGGTATCGTTGGCCGATAAGGAGTTGAGCAACGGGTTGCCATTGATGCCAGCGTTGTTCTGATATCTCACATTGACGCCGGCAACGGCGAGACCACCGGTGACGTACAATAGGAGCGCCGGAGTTGCCGCGATACCAGCACGTGCGCGCGCCGTCACCAGCCAATCGATGCTCGACGAGAACGTCGCGGCCGCACTTCCCTTACCGTTGAAGAATGGGTCAAAAGTAGTATTCGTGGATGATTTGACATTCAACCAAGCGGCATCGGCTTCGACGCCAAACACGGACATTCCCGACTGGTAGTTGTAGCCAATCTGGCCACCACCGAGAAATCCAGTCTTGCTGAACCTATCGGCGAAACGACTTTCGAAAAAACCGTCGGTGGCCACCACGGCGAGGCCTCCATCTGTGCTCGCAGCTCCGGCGTTGAGACCGACATAGAAACCGGTCCAGTTATAGGCTGGATTAATCATGGCCGGTGCCTTGGTGTAGCGCGGCGCGAGATCGGCGGCTGATGCGCCTGCTCCCAACGTGACCAACGCAACCGTGCCCAGCAAAAACTTCTTCATTCTGGTTTTCCTCAAAATTCGAATCAACGGATTCTGAGCCCCCGGCAAATGCCGGGGCTCAGGTTTGTCTGGAGCTGAAAGTCAGATCAATAGCGGGCGACGGCCGGGCCGCCGAATTTGTAGTTGATGCCCGCCCGGATCAAATCGACATTCTGACTGACCTTTACCGTTCCCGTCAGGTTGGCGCCGGGATCTGGAAGCGGCACGTTGAGCGTGGAGTCGCCGAGTTGAACGCGCAGATATTCAGCCTTGACGGACCAGTTGCCGCCTAGCGCATATTCCGCTCCAAACCCGGCCGTCCAGCCATACTTCGTTTCGTTGACCGAGAAGGAGTTGATAAACGGGTCGCCGGCGATGCCAGCGTTGTTCTGATATTTCACATTGACGCCGGCAACGGCAAGACCGCCGGTGACATAAAGCAGCAGCGCCGGAGTTGCCGCGATACCAGCGCGTGCGCGCGCCGTCACCAGCCAGTCGATGCTCGACGAGAACACCGCATTCCCGTCGCCATGGAAGAATGGGTCACCAGCAGAACTCGTGGATGATTTGAGGTTCAACCAAGCCGCATCGGCTTCGACGCCAAATACAGACATTCCCGACTGATAGTTGTAGCCGATCTGACCACCACCTAGAAATCCGGTCTTGCTGGATGTATCGGCGAGATCGTGCAAGTCAGAGAAACCTATGCCAGTAGCCACAACGGCTAAATTTCTTTCTGTGCTGGCGGCGCCGGCGTTGAGACCGACGTAGAAACCTGTCCAGTTATAGGCCGGGTCGATCATCGTTGGGGCCTTGGTATAGCGCGGGGCAAGATCGGCGGCTGATGCGCTTGCTCCCAATGCGACCAGGGCAACCGTGCTCAGCAAAAGCTTCTTCATAATTTTTTCCTCTAGTTTCGAACCAACGGATTCGATGCGCCGGGACACTAGAGTTTTTTCGATCGATGGCTGTAGCGCGATGGCTACACCGATGCGATCGTTGTTTTTTTCGTGTCCTACGATCAGAGGACGTCAGCACATTTTGAAAATCGAAGAGTTCAACGAGTGCGACAATCTCGATCGCTGATATTTTCAGACGATGTTCAACAAACGCCTGCGGCTGAGGCTTTTCTTCGAAATGTTAGAAGTCGAAATGCCGACATCATCACAACGGACTCGCGCTGATCTTTTAGTGTAGCTCGCGAGTCACACTTCATCAGATTATCTCGCGAGCGCATGATCCATCTTCCGACAGTATGTTCGCAAATATTGCAGATCGCGATCAATGCGTTGCCGCAGTTGCTTTCATGTCATTCAATCGGAGGAGGCCAGAAGATTCTGGACGTCTGCAAGGCTCGCGAGCTCGACAATTTCCATCGGCGATAATTCACGCTTCAGATGCTGTTCAATTTCAAGAACCAAACGCATGTGACCGAGGCTATCCCAGCTCTCGAGCTCATCAATGGTCGCGCGATCGCCGATTGTCTCTGCTGTTACATTCAGGGCTCTCGCAAGGATCGAACGCGCCTCGGACAGATGCTCCATGTTCATGCTCTCCCCCATCGCGCGCGCCACTCGTCTTTCAGCATCGCGAACTGCATCTGATCCAGCCGCTTCCCGTCCATTATTGATTTGCGGTGTGCTTTGAATACGCCTTCGAGCCGCCAGCCTTCCGCCCTGTAATTGAAAATCGCCGGTATGTTGCGTACAAGCGGAAGACCGATGATCTTATCCATGCCCCGTTCGTTGAAGAAATGATCGAGCAGCGCGGGACGAGTCTCGAGCACCACTTTCTTGCCCCAGTATTCCTTGTCCCCGATCACGACATTGAAGCTGGCGACGTCGTGGATCGCATCGATTTCGACCATGTAGAAACCGATATGGATGTTCTCGGCGCGCGAAAAAATGCCAATCAGAAATCTTGTCATCCCATCGAAACTCGAGATGTAGGCGGCGAGTTGTTCGCGCGCCATTCGTATCGGCTTCACATTCAGCGGTCCCATGACGTCGCTATCGGCCGCCCATGCCAGATAGCGTTCGCTCGCGTCGTTGGCCGATAGATTCCGCAATAGGAAACGCTCGGTCTTCAGGTGAACGGACCGTTTTCGCATCATGCTCATCACCTCTTGCCGGCGAGTGCCAGATAGACTTCGTTGCGTCGCGTCTTGCCCCGCGGCGTGCGCGGGAGTTCTGAAACGAAATACCAGCGTTCGGGGACCGCGGCGCGACGAATACGCTCCCGGCACCAAAGCGCAAGGCGTTCGCTTGTTTCGCTCATGCCTGATTTGAAACGGACGGCCACGGCAATAATCTCGCCTGCGACAGGGTCTGGAATGGGGAAGGCGCAGGCTTCCTCCACGGCAGGATGGCTTTCGATCAGCATGTCGAGCTCGCCCGGTTGGATTTTTGTGCCAGCTCGATTTATTTCGTCTTTCAGGCGCCCCTGCAGCACGATTTGGCCGTCGCTCTCGATCACGCCAAGATCGCCGGTGCGGTACCAGTCCTCGATCATGCATTCCCGCGTCAAGGCGGGACGGTGCAGGTAGCCATCCATCAAAGACGGGCTGCTGATCAAGAGTTCGCCCTCACCGCTCGAATTTATCCTTCCCGAACGATGCAATACCGCAGCGCTGCCTCCCCACGGCCGGCCCACCAGTCCGCTCCGTGGTTCGCCATCGAGCGAGGACGCGCCCGAGAACCAGTTTGCGACCTCTGTCAGGCCGTAGCAATTCACGGTCTCAGCACCAGTCCAGCCGACGATGTCGCGCCAGAGTTGCTCCGACAACGGAGCGGAGCCAACGTGAACGCGACGAAGCGAACCATTCCTTGGTTGCTTGCTCATTTTTAGCGCCATGCGCCAAAGCGCTGGGACGCCCGTCAGGAATGTGATCTGATGCGCGTCGATCAAAGGCCCGAGGTCGCGGGGCAAAGTCGCCCCGCGGGGCGGAAACACGATGTCGCCACCGGCGAACAAAGGCGTCAGGACATTTCCAATCAGCCCATGGCCGAAGGAAGTAGGCAGGGTAACGAGGGTGCGCGCCATTGCCGCTTCGCCGATCGCCCGGCGATTATGATTTAATCTATTGTGGAGCGCGCGATAGCTCAGCCCCACGGCTTTCGGCGTGCCGGTGGTGCCCGATGTGATGAGCACGATGGCCAACTGGTCGATATGCCCGGCCGAATATTCAGGCCGCGGCATTGCTTCACCCTCATCCAGACAATGGGTATCGACGCCTGGAACTGCATGATCGGTTCTGTCGGAAATCGCGGCGGCAGGCTTAACAAAGCCAACCAACGTGCTCAATTCGTTTTCGGCCAATGTCGCATCCAGCAACACCGCTACGGCGCCGCACGACCAGACGGCCAGCAGGTCTGCAACGAAACCGGCGCTGCTGCCATGAACAATCGCCACGGGATTTCCAGGCCGGACGCCGAGATCACAAAGTATTCCAACCCTTCGATCGACCTGCGCGATAAGGCTGTTGCGATCCCACGAGACCGACAGCGTCAGGTCATGAATCGTGCCACAGAGGTGAAGAGGCCAGCGCATTGCAATGAAATTGTTGGGATCAGAAGGTTGTAAGCGGCTTAATCGAAGGAGGCGCCGACATGACCTGTTACCAGTATAGATGTACAGATGTTTCAGGAGCCCGCGAGTCAAAACATTGATCCAAGCGTTGGCAACGGCGTTGTAAAATCAAACGGCAAGCATGCCGATCCACCAGGCCCGCGACGGCCTGCGTAGACCGAATGGCGGCAGTCGGCGTATCCGGCGCGCGACACCAAAGATTCTTCGGGCGACGATTTTCGCGACATGCGCAAGATCGCGAACTTGATCGACAGCCATCGCGTGCGGCTGCAGAACAATCCCGAGTCAGGGGTGTGGCAAATTTGCGTCATCCGCAGCCAAATTCTCCGAGCTTCGTTTATGTCCTATTTCTCGTCGTGTCCGTCCAAGTCGCAGATCCCGGTCACACCTAAGGATTAGCGGATCGAATCTCGCTTGTGAGATTCATGTCGTTTGGTGGAGCTGCTCGCGCGGCGGACAAATTCGAGGAAATTTCAAATGAAGCGGATTCTTGGCGGAATGGTTGCGGCTGCGGCGCTATCTGGTTCGGCGTTAGCCGCCGATCTTCCGTCGCGCACCTATGCGAAAGCACCTGCAACGGCTGCTCCGGCGTACAACTGGAGCGGCTGGTACGGCGGCTTGAATGCGGGTTGGGTTGGTGGGTCTGGCAGCGTGAGGAACGATGCAAGCATTGTTTCAACCAGTACGGCTCCCGAAAACGCGGAGGCTATGGCCAGCGGCGCAACGAATACGGCCGATAAATCGAGCGGCTTTATCGGCGGCGGCCAGTTCGGATATAATTATCAGTTCTCGCACTTGTTCGTCGCAGGCTTCGAGGCGGATATTCAGGGGCTGAGCGGGGCGCACAAACAATCATCGTCGGCTATACCTCTCTTGGACAATAACGGTAACATGGCTTCGGTCGTCACGAACTCAACGACCACGCGCGATCTGTCTTACCTTGGAACGTTGCGCGCCCGTATTGGTGTTTTGGCCGTTCCGAGCTTTTTGCTGTATGTAACAGGTGGCTTGGCTTATGGCGGGGTCAAGTCCGACACCACGATCGCTCAATCCGTAACCAATACGGATAATCCTCCTCCCTCCACCCTGACATCGGGATCGTTTTCCGGAACGCGTGTTGGATACGTCGTGGGTGCCGGCGGCGAGTGGATGCTTTCCTCCAATTGGAGCGCAAAGCTTGAATACCTTCACTACGATTTGGGATCCGCAACCTACGCGACCGGAGGCCTCGCAAACGACGTTGGACCGACAAGTCTTCGGGGCTTCGATACGGCTGCTGTCGCGACGTCTTCGAAGGTCCGCTTCAACGACAACATCGTTCGCGTCGGCGTGAACTACCATTTCGGCAGCCCGGCGGTTTCGCAATACTGACCGCCTTGCCATTGTCGGCTAACAGCCCGGCCTCGCGCCGGGCTTTTTGTCGTTTGCCGAGCATTCGCTATGCCCTTTGCTGAATTGGTCGCATCGCTCCATCCGCGAGGGCGGACCGATGAGCAACATCGTCCAATCGGACGATGTCACAGCGAACCGGGCCGCGATATCTCTATTGGCGCAATTAACGCCTGTCAGAATCCCGATCAACTCGACGCCACATCGAACCCTCCGGGGCAGCGCAACGACAGACGTTCCGTGGAAACTGGGATGAACAGCACAGCAAACGGAGGTTCCGATGCCACTGCGTGCCCGTGTCGGCCGGCACACCCGAGCGGGAGGTCGCCATTGCCAGAATTGGCCTGACGATCAGCAGAACGTGATCAGTCTCTTGAACCGCATCCCAATTTCCGATGGCGGATCTGCGGGCCAGCTCGGCAATAAGGTTATCGCGGGCATCTGCAGCGACGAGCTCTATCGTGCCATCTCGAGCTTCGAAGACAAGCACTTTCCCGGACAGGGCAGCGGCTACGTCGACCCCGCCGGCCCGATGCTCAAGCGCATGGAAGATTTGGCAGCGGTACCGGCGCTGGGACCGATCGATTTCGTGACAACGGTGGATAAGTTTAACTTGCCGACCGGGCCGACCGATGGCTCACGCGTCGTCATTTCGAGAACCACCCGGATCATTGACTCAAACCAGGTGATGTTTGTCGGAGTTGTCGGCGACCGCAATAACGTCGTGAAGACAGTGGGCCCTGACATCCCGAATTCCGTGAAGATCGAGGATGCCGGCGTGATAGGCGGCGACCGCTGGTTACGCCTGTCGCATCCGACCGCGAGAAAAATCACGATTCAAGCCAAGGACGCCAGGGGTTCGGTTGTCACCAGCTTTGCACTGGACGCCATCCTGCTGCCGAGGGCATCGGGGCCGAAGGATTTCACGGTCGGACCGGCCGATCCAAATTCTCCGAATACAATCAACCTCGTCGCCTACGCGCCGAAGGACGATCCCGACTACATTGACACCAGGATGGCCGCGATCGGCTACAGCATCTATCTGGGGGGCTTCCGGGTCTATTGCGACGGCATCAGCAAGTGGATCGACGTGCCGAACTCCCTGGTCGATCTCAAACAGACCAAGGCCGAACCGATCGATGCCAAGGTCTACGATACGCTTGCCCAGGCCAATGAAGCGATACGGCTGGCGCCGGCGGCGGCCGAAGGTGTCACCCGCTTTGCCTATTATCGCGGCGCGGGCGGTGCGGTCATCGCCCCAACGGTCTTTTCTGCGGTGACAACGCCTCGCACCATAGCAACGCTCTGGTTGGCGCGCGCTACCCTTGCGAAGGATGTGCAGCATCAGTTGATGGGTGTTGCGATCGGCATTGTCACAGGAAGGATCCTTCGCGCGATCTTCGGCTGGATCACGCGCGCGCCCAAGAACATTAAGCCGCCACGTGGTGATCCTCCTCCACCACCGCCCGAGCCACCCGCGTTAACAAGGATGCGCAATACTGCCGACGATCTGCAAAACAAGAATCCGCTCAGGACAGCTGAAGTCCTGTCGTCGCCGAGGGTCTATCGGCATACGCTGACCGCGGACAATCCGCCCGCGAGCTATGCAAACATCGAGAAGGAAGGCTCGTTATCGCTTGCCCAGGGAGCAAACGCGCATTATGGCGAAGGCGTTTATGCTTGGCCAGCCGGATCGCCGTCGAGCAGAGCCTATATCGATATCGAGGTTCCGCCCGGTACCGGCGTCGAGACGCTCAATGTCGGCGGGCAGCGTTGGGTGCGCATGGTGCCGCCCAGCGGCGACAGACTACCCGTCAGGATCGTCGGAACAAACTTATCCCCGGCGCAGATCGACATGGGAAGAAAGCTCAACGCTGGCGCGCCGGACGACATTTAGTCGAGCAGCAGGTTCTCCGCTGATTGCCGTTTCCGGTACTTCTTCGGCAGATCATTGAGTGCCTCGACTGCCAACGCATCTCACGTGGTGCCCGCATTCCCGGCGGTGGCCGATTGCGCGTATGGCATTCTGGAAACCCACTTGCTCGGCACCGAGCGGGGCCGAACGTGGTGGGGGTACGGCTGGCTGGTAGCGTGTGACGGAAATGGCGGAAAACCGCTCTGGCGCGGTCGAGTGCGACGCTGGTGATGGTTCGGTCACGGATCGGGCGAACAAGATGGCAAACAGCGTCTACACCAGCAAAAGGTTGCACAAGCCTGCAACCCGGTGAACGTTTCCAGCGCGCGCAGGTTCGACCGTGCGGGGGCGCCAGGAGCCGGGCTTTTAGAGCAAAACGGGCAAAAAGCGTCACAGCGCCGGACCCGGTGACACTTGGGGAAGCGGGCACCGGCTAAACCATTGATTCAATGGCGCGAGAGACGGGGCTCGAACCCGCGACCTCCGGCGTGACAGGCCGGCGCTCTAACCAACTGAGCTACTCCCGCGTGATTGCGAAACCCGCGCGAGGTGGGACTTAAAGGGGCGACCTACCCAAGTCAAGGTAGTTGCGAATCCCCTTGCCAGTCGGGCCTTTCTTGGATGCCGATGCAAATAATAGGCTATTTATAGGCAAAACAGCGTAGTCAGCCGCCCCCCGAATCGTTTAAGGCCTGCTACGCCTGAAGTTCCTAAGCCATCAACAACGAGGAGGGCCAAATATGGCGAAGAAAGCAGCTACCCCGACCACGGTCACGCTCAAGCATCTCGCGGCAGCGCTGTCGGAAGAGCACGAATTGTCGAAGAAGAGCGCCGAGGCCATTCTGAACGATCTGGTCGGCCGGATCACCAAGCACCTGAAGAAGGGCGAGCGCATCCGCATTGTCGGTCTCGGCATCCTCCAGGTGCGCAAGCGCGCCGCCCGCATGGGCCGCAATCCCGCCACCGGCGAAGCCATCCACATCAAGGCCAGCAAGAAGGTTGCCTTCCGCGCGGCCAAGGAGCTGAAGGAAGCCGTCTGATCGGACGCGTTTTCCAGCTTTGACTTTGCGTCATTCCGGCGCAGCCTGCACGGCCTCCGGAATGACGCTTTTCTGTCGAATAGCTAGCCTGTCTTTTTGTCCTTCCCTGCCGCGGTTTTGACTGTGACGTCGCCTGTCAAGTTCACACATACCGTGACCGAGCGCTTTCTGCGCTATGTGGTCATCGACACCCAGTCTGACCCGGCTTCGCCGACCTGCCCGTCCACCGAAAAACAAAAAAAACTCGGCCGCCTGCTCGCGCACGAGCTGCAGGCGATGGGAATCCGCGACGCCCATCTCGACGACCATGGCTACGTCTACGCGACGATCCCGGCGAATACCGACAAGCGGGTGCCCGTCATCTGTTTCTGCTCGCATATGGACACTTCGCCCGACTGTACCGGCGAGAACGTCAAGCCGCAGATCGTCAGGAATTATCGCGGCGGCGACATCGTGCTGCCAGCCGACCCCGCGCAAGTTATCCGTGCCGCGGATCATCCGGCGCTCGGCGATCAGATCGGCAACGATATCATCACCACTGACGGCACCACGCTGCTGGGCGCCGACAACAAGGCGGGTCTCGCCGAAATCATGGATGCGGCACAGTTCCTGATTCAAAATCTGCAGATCAAACACGGTGCCATCAAGATCCTGTTCACACCCGACGAAGAGATCGGCCGCGGCGTCGACATGGCCGATTTGAAAAAGCTCGGCGCCGATTTTGCCTACACCATCGACGGCGAAACCGCGGGGAATATCGAGGACGAAACCTTCTCCGCCGATTCAGCCACCATCACCATCGAAGGCGTCAGCACCCATCCCGGTTTTGCCAAAGGCAAGATGGAGCACGCGATCAAGATCGCCGCGGCCATCGTCGATCGCCTGCCGAAAAATACCTGTTCGCCGGAAACCACCGAGGGCAAGCAAGGCTTTCTGCATCCGATCGCCATCTCCGGCGCGCTTGAAAAGGCCGCGCTGAGTTTCATCGTGCGCGACTTCACCGATGAGGGATTGAGGGAGAAGGAAGCCCTGCTTGAGGGCATCGTCAAAGGGGTGATGAAGGAGTTTCCGCGCTCAACCTACCGGCTCGACATCAAGCAGCAGTACCGCAACATGAAGCAGGTGATCGACCGCCATCCGCAGATCATCGACAATGCCATGGAAGCGATCCGCCGTACCGGCCTCAAGCCGGTGAAGTCCTCGATCCGCGGCGGCACCGACGGCTCGCGGCTGTCGTTCATGGGGCTGCCCTGCCCTAATATTTTCGCCGGTGAACACGCGTTCCATTCGCGGCTGGAATGGGTGAGCGTGCAGGACATGGAAAAGGCCATGCAGACCATCGTCCATCTCGCGATGATCTGGGAAGAGCGGGCGTAGAGCCGCATGACTTTTCTTCGAATCGTCATGCCGCTCTATCTTTTTGTTTGAGCATGATCTTTTCGGAAAACCGGTATCCACTTTTCCGGATCATGCTCTAGCTAGAAAAGAAGCGGCCTCAGCGCGGGGTGCGTGCTGAGGCCGTCGTTCATCGGACGCATTGGGGATTGGCGTCCGGCAGTACATCGACAAGTTACGGGGGCGGCAATGGTTCCGGGCCAGCCACCCAATTGACCTCAGCGGACATGACGACGGAACTTTAAGTCACTCCAGCCAACAATTGGCGGCCCACGGCATGGTCGCAAACAAAACCGGCAAGCCCGCATAGATATTTCCTTGCCCGGTTCGGAACTGAGCAATTTGTTCTAGTCAGTTCTTCTGCGCGAATTTGATGGTTGAGATGGGCCACTTTCCATCGTGTCCCCCAATCGAGATTCGCAGACCGTGCAATTCGTCGAGCCAAACGCTCTCCACCGTCCCGGCCTTTCCGTCGGTGAGAACGACAGCCTTGCCGACAAGCTCGGACTGGGCCTCCTCGAATGCGCCGAGAATCACCGACGCGCGGAGCTTCACAGATGGCATGGATGTCTCCGAGGTCAGGCGGTCTCGCGTCATCGCGATCTCATCGAGTCCGCTGACCCTGCACGGTGGTGATAGCTGCTCCCTTTTGAAAGGCGCCAGCACGCAGCACTCTCCGTGAGCGATGACGAACCAGGAGCGGAGCGGTGATCGAATCACCCTGCTCCGGCTTTATGTCGAGAACGCGACCCAATGGAACCTGGACCGTCAGGTCACGCGCGCCGTCACGATCCAGATCGATGCTCCGAGCAACACGGCCTGTTCCCTTGCGAAAGGCGCGAGGGCTTCGCGTATCGAATTGGCAGCGGCGGCGCGCACGTCCGGCGGTTGCCCCTCGAGCGCGCGGGCAGCCGGGCCGATTTCGAGCGCGCCCTCGACCGCCGCATCCAGACCGTGCCCGACCGCGATATCGAGCGAGAGATTGCACGGCTCCATTTCTATTCCGCGAAATCCGGCCTCGCCCAATATGCTGGTGACGCGCTGTTCAGATGCAAATGAGAACGGGCCGGGGTCGTCGGGCCCAAGCTGCGGCAGCTTCGGGACGTGTTGGTAGGCCGCCTGCAGCGGCGCCATCATCCAGGGATTTTCGCGGGGCTCGCGCCAGCAGGCGAATGCCAGCCGCGCCGATGGCCGCAATGCCCGGCGCATATTGGCAAAGGAGAGCGCCGGTTCGGCAAAGAACATCACGCCGAACCGCGAGACCAGGAGGTCGAAAGTTGCAGGCTGGAACGGGTATACCGTTGCGTCGCCGAGCACAAAATCGGCCGGCAAGCCGGCCGGTGCGATTTGTCGCGCGCGGGCCAACATCGGCGTCGAAATATCAATGCCGAGGACATGACCTGTCGGGCCGACTTTTTGCGCAAGCGCGATGGTGGTGGCCCCGCAGCCGCACCCCACATCGACGATCCGCTCCCCGGCTCGGGCCTTGGCGCGATCGATCAGGATGTCCGAGACCGGCCCCAGGATGGTGTCCTGCGCCTGCTGGCGATCCGTCCAGTGCTGGCCCGCCAATCCGTTCCAGAATGCGATCTGATCCGCATTTTGATCGTGGCCTGTCGGTGTTTCCATGTGCCTAAGCCGCCGCTCCGGTGAAATCTGTAAATTTCAAAGCCCAGCCCGTTTTCAGATTTCATCGATGCGACGTCAAGACAATTGCCCGCCAGGAAACGCTCTATTCATCCTCCTTCAGCTCGGGCTTGTCATGCAGCACCGCGTCCAGCAGCGAACTGTTGACTTCGATGTGCCCGTTGTAGCTGATCAGGCCAAGCTTGCGGAACTTGTTCATGAAATGGCTGACGCGCGATCTGGTAGTGCCAATCATTTCGGCCAGTGTTTCCTGACTGATATTCGGAGTGATCGTCTGCGAACTGCCTTCCTTGCCGAAATGCGAGAGCAGCAGAAGCATGCGGGCAAGCCGCCGCTCGCTTGAATTGAAAAGCTGGTCGATCAGGTCTTCTTCGATCCGGCTGTTCCGGGTCAGAAGATATGCCACGAACAACTCGGAAAATGCAGGCTGGTTGTGAAGCGTCGCTTGCATGGCTTGTTTTGTAATTGCCGTAATGAGGCAGCTTTCCATCGCGGTCGTGGTTGCGATGCGCAGCGGATGACCGTTCATGCAACCTTCGCCAAAGAACTGGCCGACCCCCAGAACACCGACCACAGCCTCCTTCTCATGCTTGGATATGACCGTGAGTTTGATCTTGCCCTTTTGAATGTAATAGTCCGTGTCGGCAACGTCGCCTTGCACGAACACGTTCTGATTTTTTTCGAGTTTAAGGAAGCTCTTGCCCACGCCCACCTTGGCGAGAAAGTCCTGAGCGTCAAACGCAACCTTGGCCGGTTTCTCCAATCGAACCTCCTCTCGCCCCAGCCAAACCGGCGTCAGGCGGAAGCACGACACGCTGTGGCACCGAAATTGGCCGCGGGCCGGCGCGATGATATCGCCCAGCATGCGCGGTTCATCGTCGGGACGCAGCCCAATATTGCTCAGTTTTCAAGGCATTATCAGACCATATTGGGCGATTTAGCCGCATGCGACCTGCCATCTTCGTCCCGACGTTGGGCACCCGAGGATCGTCGCAATCGCGGATTCTGCTTTTTTGACGCCGATCCCGCCGCTTCGCGGCAGCCGTCATGGCGCCCGCCGCCGCATTGTAGCGCTCCGCTGTACGTTGAAGTGGGAATATGGAAAACCTGAAGCCGACGACGGATCCGGCGTGGCCGTCGCCTTGCCCAACGATGGGAGCGTGCCCCTTCACCGACTCCGCCAGTCTACGAAGCCTGCTGCCGATTTCATCCAGCCGCTGGTGTATTTCTTCTTGATCTCGGGTGTTCAAAGATCATGACAATCGCAAGCATCAGCGTGATGAAGACGATCACCATCACCACGCCGCGCGGCGTGACCATCGGCTCGGGTTTTCGGATGATGCGCGGCGGCGCGACCTGAGCAATATCGACCCAGCGCTCGGCCATGGAGAACTGTGGTGGCGAGAGCTGTGGTGGCTCGATATCTACCTGGGGAGCTACCTGGGCAGCTACCCATGGTGTCCGCACAGGTGCTTCATCAGGCAACATCTCCGACATCGAGTCATGCCAACTGGGCTGATGGATTTTTTGCTGAACTGTTTGCTGAACTGTATCGAGACGATCTTTTTGCCGAACTGTGTGGATGCGACCATGTCGCCGTCCCGGTGTCGCGTCCCAGCAATGATCCTTGCCATGCCAATAGATGTGAACCGAACCAAAATGCTGGCGCGCCTCGGCCTTGGTCATGCAAGATTCTGAAGCTTCTGATGCTGTGGTCAGCACCAACATCGACACAACAATCACCCCGATACGCATGGGGTCGCTCCGTCTTAGATCCGGTACAAGCGTTGCTCCAGCCCCAACTGCTTATGCCACAGAGTCTAAAACCCGAAGATTGCGGATTATTCCGGGCGTGAAAAGACAATATCCATGTCCCATTAACCGTGATCAGCGGTGTGATGATGCCACCCGCCCGGGGTTGACCGGGCCTGCGATGAGGCTGCCAGGAATCAAGGCACACTGGATAGCCTCTTGGATCGCAGCCGTTATCCCATCACGCGCCATCCGGCGCGCGGCTGCTATCGACGATGAAGGCCGCAGGCTCGCGGCAGCAATCATGAGAGATCGGCCTCTCGCGATCCAGAACTCGTTCGCTGACGGGCACGTAGTTTTACGGGTCCTGATCTTAACCGCATGATAGGATCACCGCCCCCGGGCGGCTTTTTAGCTCGTTGTCTACCGGGCCAGGCCCTATATCGATAGTGTCATCGTCCTCTATTGGAGTTGCAACGCGGAACAAATGACCGGCGATCAATCCCGAGTACTCAAGGTCGGCGCTCGCGTTTGCTGGGGCGAAGACAAAAACGACCAAGGCACCGTCACGGAAAAGAATTGGTCTGGCGTAAGTCTCAAGTGGGACAATCGCGACCGGCAATCCGTGCTGCATAATGACATGCAGATGGTTTTCCTCATTCCAGAGAAGTAAATTTTGAAAAAACGTCAAGTAGTACGTACGGAAGTCGAATGCCCTGCCTGTGAGGGCACCGGATTTCAGGCGGTCGAGCAGCCAAAACAGCCTGGTCGAAAAATCTATCCTCCACCTTGCAGCCGATGTTTGGGTAAAGGACGGCTGGCGCACCCGCAAACGGACTAGCGCCGAGCTCCGGCATTAAATGCAAGCCCGCGCATTTTGCACGGATATTCTTCCGGATGATCTGAGCCGATGAGCAAGCCATCAATACGCCAACCGGCTGGTCGATGGAGAAGCTGTCGAGCTATGGAGCGGCCCGCGGGCTCGTTACGCGGCTGCTCCCCAAACGGCGTCCTCTTCAGCGTTGTTTGCCGTGCATACAGTCCCGGACGAATTCTCTCGTGCCGCCCGCGCCGGTACCCGTGCGAGTCGTACATGACCTTGAGCGTTGCCGTCATCGGTCTGGCGCCGGCTTGCGGCGCTCCCTTTGGCACAATGACCAAGTCGGCCTTGCCGAGCCGAAGCTCGCAGAGCGAAGGCTGGTAGGCGGTGACGGATTCGAACCGCCGACCCTCTCGGTGTAAACGAGATGCTCTAACCAGCTGAGCTAACCGCCCTCGCCCTCTGTTTAGCCTCGCCGCGCCCCCCGGCGCAAGCCGTGCATCGCCTCAAAAAAAAAGCGGCGCCCCGGTCGGGACGCCGCTTCTGTCATGTTCAAAGCGAGGTTCAATGCGCCGTCAGGCCACCCGGTGCTTCGTCCCCGGCAGCGTCCGGCTTGACCGGCACCTTGGTGTCCTCTTCCCAGACAATCGGCACCGGTGGCCGCACCAGGGCCTTGGAGATCACGTCGTCGAGGCGTGCGACCGGAATGATGTCCATGCCGCCCTTGATCGCATCGGAAATCTCCGTGAGATCCTTGGCGTTGTCCTCGGGGATCAGCACCGTCTTGATGCCGCCGCGGGCGGCAGCCAGGAGCTTCTCCTTCAAGCCGCCGATCGGCAGCACCCGTCCCCTTAACGTAATCTCGCCGGTCATGGCGACGTCGTGCCGCACCGGGATCCCGGTCATGATCGAAACGATCGCGGTCGCCATCGCAACACCCGCCGAGGGTCCATCCTTCGGGGTCGCCCCTTCAGGCACGTGGACGTGGATATCGCGCCGATCAAACAGCGGCGGCTCGATACCGAAGCCGACCGCGCGCGAGCGGACATAGGATGCCGCCGCCGAAATCGACTCCTTCATCACGTCGCGCAGATTGCCGGTCACCGTCATCTTGCCCTTGCCGGGCATCATGACGCCTTCGATGGTGAGCAGCTCGCCACCGACATCGGTCCAGGCAAGGCCGGTGACAATACCAACCTGAGGCTCGCTCTCGATCTCGCCATAACGATACTTCGGCACGCCGAGAAATTCCTCGAGCGACTTCTCAGTCACCTTCACCGACTTCTTCTTGGAGATCATCAGCTCCTTCACCGCCTTGCGGGCCAGTGTTGAAAGCTCACGTTCAAGATTACGCACGCCCGCCTCGCGGGTGTAACGCCGGATCATCAGGAGCAGCGCGTCGTCGTCGATCGACCATTCCTTGGAATCGAGGCCATGCTTGGCGATCGCGTTCGGGATCAGATGCTTGCGCGCGATCTCGACCTTCTCGTTCTCGGTATAGCCGGCGATCCGGATGATCTCCATGCGGTCCATCAGCGGTCCCGGAATATTCAGCGTATTCGCGGTGGTGATGAACATCACGTTGGAGAGATCATAATCGACCTCGAGGTAGTGATCATTGAAGCTCGAATTCTGCTCTGGGTCGAGAACCTCGAGCAGGGCCGATGACGGATCGCCGCGGAAGTCGGCGCCCATCTTGTCGATCTCGTCCAGCAGGAACAGCGGGTTCGAGGTCTTGGCCTTCCGCATCGACTGGATGATCTTGCCGGGCATCGAGCCGATATAGGTGCGGCGGTGACCGCGGATTTCGGCCTCGTCGCGCACGCCGCCGAGCGACACGCGCACGAATTCGCGTCCCGTCGCCTTCGCGATCGACTTGCCGAGCGAGGTCTTGCCGACGCCGGGAGGGCCGACCAGGCACAGGATCGGTCCGGTCAGCTTGTTGGCGCGCGACTGTACCGCGAGATACTCGACGATGCGGTCCTTGACCTTCTCAAGTCCATAATGATCGTTGTCGAGCGTGCTCTGG